>DAOLSP010000001.1:0-179015 GCA_035419245.1 bacterium
TAGTTAAGATAGACACGCGCGCAGATCTGGCCGCCCTGATCGAAGACCAGGCTCTCGAGCACATCGGCGTGCTCGTTGATCGCCTCTTCAATCTCCTCGGGGTAGATGTTTTCACCGCTCGGCCCAAGGATCATGTTCTTGACCCGGCCCTTGATGTAAAGGTAGCCGTTTTCGTCAAAGACCCCGAGATCGCCGGTCCGGAACCAGCCCTCTTCGGAGAGGACCGAACTGGTGCGCTCCGGATCGCGGTAATACCCCTTCATCACCATAGGGCCGCGCACGAGAATCTCGCCCTCGCCGCTCTCCGGATGGGGATTATCGATCCGGATTTCGACTCCCGGAAGCGGTTTGCCGGTCGAGCGCAGGACCGTGCTGCGCGAATCGGTGCCGGCAATCAGGGGGGAGGTCTCGGTCAGGCCGTAGCCGATGGCATAGGGGAATTTGGCCTCGCGCAGGAACAGTTCGACATCCGCTGCCAGCAGGGCCCCCCCGATGCAGAAATCGTGCAGTTCGCCGCCGAAAAAGCGCAGCAGCTTTTTGCCCGCCGCCCGGTTGATGGTACGACGAATGAAGGGCGTTTTATAGAGCCGGCGCGTCAGTTTTTTTTGCGTGAGCTGAGGCAAAACCTTGGTCTTGTAGATCTTTTCGATCACCAGGGGCACCGAGCACATGATGGTCGGCTTGATCTTTTCGAGGGCGGGCATCAGGGCGCGCGCGGTGGGCGGCTTGTCCAGATAGTAGACCGAAGCCCCGGCATAGAGCACCAGGATGAAACCGAGCGTACACTCGTAGGCATGCGAGAGCGGCAGGATCGAGACGAGGCGGTCGGTTTCATCCAGGCGGATGATCTGCTTGGTGGCCATGGCGTCGCTGACAAGGTTTTTATGGGTGAGCATGACTCCCTTGGAGTTGCCGGTTGTGCCGGAGGTATAGATGATCGAGGCAAGATCCTGCTCGCCGACCTGATGGGCGCGGCCGGCCAGGCGCAAGGCGGCCTCCTTGAGACGATCCAGACCGATACTGCCCTGGGTGATGAAATCCTTAAGACGGTCCTTCTCGGTGGCCAGGGGTACAATTGTAAAATCATCGATGAGAAAGATGGTGCGCAGGGAGGAGTCGAACTCATCCTCGACCTTGCTGTAGAGTTTTTCCGAGACGAAGATGGCCTTGGAGCCCGAATGGCGGATGATATGCTGCACCTCGGCAGTGGTGAAATCGGGTAGGATCGGCACAACCACCGCCCCCATGGTCGTAACGGCCAGATAGGCGATGCCCCACTGCGGCTTGTTTTCGCTGAGGATGGCCACCCGGTCGCCCGCCAGGATACCCTGTTCGTGCAACTGAGCCGACAGCAGTTGGACTTTCTCCTGCAGCATGGCATAGGTGAGGACCGGGCCATCCACCATGCCCAGGGAAGGGCGCTGCGGCCAGGTTTCAGCCGAGTGCTTGAGGAGGGCTTCAAGGGTCATGGGCACAGAATCTGAGGCCATAGATCATCTTCCTGATTAATGAAAAATACACTGTTCACTGCAATATAGCCATAGCGGGCGAAAAAGACAAACGAAATGAATGTGCTTCATCCTGCCGACTGTTCCCGGACACCTTTGCCTGTGCCGGGCGCGGCTCAGCGCAGCACCTGAAGGGTCCGCGTCGCCGATCTCCCGTTCGCCCGCACTTGCAGATAATAGCAGCCCGGCGCCGCGACAAAGCCGCTCTCATCGCGAAGATCCCAGGTCACCACGGTGCTGCGGTCTCCCGCCGTCGTGGACCAGCGGCGTACAAGCTGGCCGAGGGCGTTATAGATCCGCACCTCGACCTGACCCACCCTCTGCGGCGCCGTCATTCGCCATTGCACACCCCCCGCCGTCCACGTGACCGGATTGGGCCAGGCGGGACTAAGCGCAAATCCCTGCGGCTGCTGTCCCTCGACAACCACACCCAGCGGCGGTGCAATCTGCTCGATGATACTCACCCCGGGTGGCTGTTTGACCCAGATAAAGAGCGAGTCGGCAAAGAGGGCGTCGCGGCTGCGCTCGGGGAGCATATACATGCTGAATCCCATGGTGATCTTGCTGGTCGCAATCGATGAGGTCCCTGTAGCCTGAGCCCACAAGCCCATATCGCCATAGGATTTCATGTCGCCGCTCTCCGGGGTGTCGTCGTTGGTCCCCCCGGCCTGGCTGTCGCGGTAATAAAGTTTGGTCGAGCCGCCCTTGATTGCCGGCATCTCGAGAATCAGCAAGAGAGTTCCCTGCTGGCCGCTGGCCATGGCCCAATGCAACCCGGTCTGGGTCTTCAGGGTGGCATCGATGGCATCGGCGGCGCCATCGATGGCCACTCCGCTGCGGTTGATCTCGGAGTAAAACTTCATCCCGGCCGCCGCCGGTGCCAGATCAAGAGACTGGCGCAGGGTCTTGACTCCAGCTAGAACCGTAATGCTTTCACTTTGAAGCTGGGCATCCGTGACGCCCAGGGTCATCGATGCTGGGTAATAGGTGAGTTGGTAATCGATACCGATATTCTCGAAACCAAGCTGTGGAATGGCGAGCTTGGAACGCTGATCGCGCATCAATCGGATCGGCGCCGGCCAGGGGCTGCACTCCCCCTTGTTCAGGGTGTCCTCGGTGGCCGCGTAATTGCCTAAACCGGGGATGAGGGTGGCCTTGCCGGCAAAGCGCAGCTTGAGCCGGTCGATCAGGTCGAGTTTGGGATTGGCGGCCAGCGCGACATAATCGATCCAGCCATCGCGATTATGGCCGAGTTTGTAGAACGGTGTGACGATCGTGTCGGCGGCGGTCCCGGTGGGGGCGTCGATGTGGTTGTGGTAGCCCGCAGGCGCCGGCTGGCTGCTTTTGTAGAGATAGATCCAGCCCTTCCGCGCCGGATCGAGCTGGTCGTAAAACTCGAACTCGAGACGCGTGGCGGAACGCCCGGTGGGATCGTCGTACCATTTCGCTACCGCCTGATCGCCGAGGTCCTGGGGCATAAAAACCAGTTCGTCATCCGTGTCAATGAGGCCGCCGCTCCAGGGATGATGATATTTGCCGTTGATCACCTGGTCGGTCTGAAAGGGCACCGCCTGCCAGCGGCCTTGGGCATATTTGAAAGCGCGCCACTCCGTCGAGTTGAAACTGGCCAGGGGCAACACCGCTCCCTTGATGATGATCGGCACATAACGGCGCTGCAGGGTACGAGTCTGTGCCGCAAGCAAGGCGGCCTGCACCAGCAACACCAGGATAACACACAGTCTTCTCATCAGATCTCTCCAGTGACCGCAATCATGTAATTGCGGATCTCCCCGAGAACCCGCTCGGAGACGGTATAATTGTAGTTGAGAGCATTGCGTACGACGAACTGAAAATCCCAGTTGCGCACGCGGCAGCCGGTGCGCAGGTCCCAGATCTTAGCCGGCACCCGCTCATCAAGAGGATAAACCGCCACTTTTTCGATCCGGCCGATGTAGCGGTAATCGGCCCCGGCGCTGAAGCGGCCCAGCTGCAGCGAGGGCGAAAAGGCGGCGATAAAACGCGGCCGGTAGAGCAACGGTCCGCCGGATTGCTTGTCGCGCGGATCCATCCAGGTGGCGGAGGCCTGCAGGCTGATCCGGTCCCGCCAGAAACGGGTGCGCATCTCGGTCTCGATGCCCTGGATGTAGGCGACCGGATAATTGACGAATTGCGCCGCCAGCTGCGAAGCGAGCAGGGTCGGCTCGATCAGATTGACGTAGCGGTTGAAAAAGTAGGTCGCTTCCAGATAGACGCGCTCATCGAGTGTCTGACGCACGCCGGCATCGAAGAGGATCGAACGCTCGGGCTGGAGATCGGGATTGGGGATGGCTTTGAAATCCTTCGAGCCGGCGGTGATGAAGCGTTCGACAACCGTGGCGGCGCGAAAGCCGCGGCCAAAGGAGCCGTGCAGGATGGTGCCGAGGGCGGGCTGCCAGCTGAAGCCGATCCTGGGGCTTATCTGATATTCGAGCGAATCGCCGACGAGCTGATAGGTGTCCCAACGCAGCCCGGCGTTGAGATGGAGCAGATTCGAGACCTTCCAGATCTCCTGGATGTAGGGCGAAATGGCATTGGCATTGCGCTTGCCGTAATAGGCGGACTCGACGGTGTCGAACTTGTAGTCCAGTCCCATCGAGAGGCTGTGGTCGGGGGAAGGCTGCCAGGTCAACTGTCCCTCGCCACTGGCCCCGATCGCCGGCGTAAAGGCACTGGTGATATTGAAAGGGACGCCCACCAACTGCTGATTGAAAGAGAGACGGAACTTGCCGGAGAGCTGCGGCGAAAAGACCTGGCTGTAAACCAGATAGCCGACATAGCCGCTCATGCTGTAGCGGTCGCCGCGGTCGGTCGCGGGGACGTTGAGGGCGCGGTTCTGCTCGAGCCACTGCAAAAAGATATCCCGCTGCTCGTGACTGTAGGTGGAAAAGAGGGTGAGCGAAGCATTGCTGGGGAGCTGCCAGACCGCCTTTCCGGTCAGATACCAGCGCTCGAAATGACCGTTCTCGCGGTCGCCGGTGGAGGCGTGACGGGAGAGGGCCAAGCGCACCCCGACGGGACCATAACTTTTCGAGACGCTGAGATCGCTGCGGTGATAGTAAAGCGATTGGTCGGTCCACTTCCACTCCGGCACTGAGGGTTCATCGAAGAGGCCCGAGGCCTGGCGGACCGAGAGGGATATTTCTCGGGTGGGCTGCTTGGTGATCATGTTGACCACACCGCTGATGGCGCCCGAGCCATAGAGGGATGATGCAGCCCCCTTGAGCACTTCCATGCGCTCAATCTCCGTTACCGGGACGATATTCCAGTTGGCTTCGCCAAGATCGCTGGTCAGGATCGGTACCTCATCGAGCAGCACCAGCAGTCGGCTGCCGCCGAGTCGGTTATAGCCCGAACCGCCGCGGATGGTGATGTAATCGCCGACCATGGTGACGCCGGGGACCAGCTGCAAGGCCTCGGCGGCCCCCATCAGATTGCGCCGCCGCATCGCCATGCGGTCCATGACGCTGATGCTCGCCGCAGCTGAGGCCAGGGTTTCAGGCTGGCGCGATCCGGTGACCACCACCTGGTGCATCGGGATAACCGTCGGCTTGAGGCGCAGCACGATCTCCCGGCTCTCCGCCCCGGAGAGGATGACCTCCACGGCGGCCGGCTCGTAACCGATGTAGGTGGCACGCAGTGAGTGCGGGCCCGCCGGCACCTTGAGGATGCGGAACTGGCCGCGGTTGTCCGAAACGGCGCCCAACACCGAGCCGGTGATCTGGATATTGGCCCCGGGAAGAGGCTGGCCGGTCGAGGCGTCGAGGATCCGGCCGCTGAGGCCTCCCTCTTCGGCGGCGTACAAGATCGCAGCACCAAGGAGGAAAAGGGTCAGAAATTTTTTCATCGCCCGCCTCCCGGGACCGATGCCCAGTCGCAGTAGATATCGATACCAGCGGCGACGGGATGCGCCTTGCTCAGCGTTACCGGCCGGATGTCATAGAGGTTGCTGTCGGGATTGGAGCCGTAAAAGCCGAGGATTTTCGCGTAATCCCACTCCTTGCCCTTCTCGCGGTAGATGGCCCCGACCAGGACATAGCGGGCCAGCGGCGCGGGAAGCCTGTAGGAAGGCGTCAGCTGGCTCAGGTTGATCGAGGTGTTGGTGAAAACCAGATCGCCGAGGCTCTGCGGTGGAAAGTTGACGACCGCCACCACGCGGACGGCGTCGACGCGTGCGGGCTTTTTCTCGGGGTGGAGAAAGATCACCCGTCCCGAGATCCCGGACTCGATCAGGCCGAGGCCGTGATCGATTTCACAGGCGGTACAGAACCAAAGCAGAGCCAGGCCCGTCAGCAGCCATTTCTTGTTCATGCAATTCTCCACTCCTCTCGCCCCCACCTCGAACGCTCACTTCCACCTCGAATTCTCGTTACCACCCTGAAATCGGGCGGGCACGAGAGGTGGAACCTCCCACCAAACGGTGCTCCCGCTGTCCGCTCCAGCGGGAGCGAAATGCTATTTTTCACGGCGCGGATAGTCACCCTCAAGGACCGCCAGCAGCATGGTCCGGGTCTCCTCCGCCAGTTCGAGTTTCTCCAGCATCCACTGCAGATAATCGGGATAATTTTCATGAATCCAGCGCAGCGAATTGCCGCGGTGCTTGCCGAAACCGATCACCGCCTCATTGTTCTTCCAGTAAAACTTGCGGTCCGAAGTGACCCAGCGGGTGTCGTCGGAAGCTGTACTGTAGGCCCCGAGTTTGGCGACGTCGCGGGGCAGGTCGGGATAGCGCTCCAGCTGCCCCTCGAGCACCTCGAGGGTGGCGCGCACATCGGCCAGCGCGTCATGGGCCCCCTTGAGCTCGCGGCGGCAGTAGAACCGGTAAGCCGCGCTGAGATCGCGCGGCTCGCGCTTGTGAAAAATCACCTGGGCATCGACGACACATCGCCCGGCCATATCGAGAGGGAAGCCGGCCCGCTCCATCTCCGCCTGGAGAAAGGGGAGATCGAACCGCGCAGCATTGAAGCCGGCGAGATCACTCTCGTGAAGAAGGCCACCGATGCGCGGCGCAAAATATTTGAAGGGCGGCTTGTCCGCCACGACGGAATCGGTGATCCCGTGAACCCGGCTCGCCTCGGGCGGAATCGGGATCCCGGGATGGACCAGTTCTTTCCATTCCGTCAGCGTCTTGTCGGGATCAACGCGGATGAAGGCAAACTGAACGATCCGGTCCTGCTGGACATCCAGACCGGTGGTCTCAAGGTCAAAAAAGACCAGGGGCCGGCTCAGCGGCAGGTGGAGCAGGGGCGTGTCCGGCTCATCAAATAGAAAAGACTGCTGTTCATTGGCCATGTGGAGCGCTTTCGGCTGGGTCCGTCAGGTGATCAAAAGTGCAGCGATGCCCGCGCAGGGGCACCGGATAATATAGTTTAAAATTATGTAAAAGATAGAATAAAATCAAACAATTCTTCTCAGCCACATCGAGATGAAAAAAACATGGTTTTTTGAGAAATTTTAACTAACTTGTCCTGAAAAAAATGTCTGACTAACCAATAGTAACATCATGAAACGCACCTTCTCTTCCCTTGCCGCGGCGGTTTTGCTGTGCACGGGCATGGCTTTGGCGCGCCCCTCCGGCAACAGCGGATTTGGCGTCGGTTTTATCATCGGCGCCCCCACCGGTCTGAGCATCAAAAACTGGCTCGGCCCACATCAGGCCTTCGATGCCGCCGCAGCCTGGACGACCTCCGGGGATGAACACTCCCTTTATCTCCACGCCGACATGCTCATCCAGCGCCCCAACGCCATTCATCTTGATCCGGTCTGGCTGGACTGGCACTATGGGCTCGGCTTCGCCATGAACTTCAAGGACGACACCGAAACCCGGCTGCGCATCCCCATCGGCCTCGATTATGGTCTTACCTCCATCCCCCTGGAATTTTTCGCCGAACTTGTCCCTGCCGTCCTGCTCACCCCCGATACGGGATTCGATATCGATGGCGGCCTCGGCGTGCGCATCTTTTTCTAACCTTTCGAGAGGACTGCATGAAGAACGCCCTGCCCCTGACTGACGCCTTTTCAAACCGTCATATCGGCCCCCATCCCGCCGAACGTGACGAAATGCTCGAGGTCATTGGCGTCCCTTCGCTCGACGCCCTGATCGATCAGACCATCCCCGCCAACATCCGCCTGAAAAAGCCCTTTGACACCCAAGAGCCGCTCAGCGAGTACCAGCTCCTCCAGTCGCTTGGCAAAATCGCCGCAAAGAACCGCGTCTTCCGCTCCTGCATCGGCCTCGGGTTTTACGACACCATCACCCCGCCGGTCATTCAGCGCAACATTTTCGAGAATCCCGGCTGGTATACGCAATATACGCCCTACCAGGCCGAGATCTCACAAGGGCGCCTCGAGGCCCTGCTCATCTTCCAGAACATGATCAGCGATCTCACCGCCATGGAGATCGCCAACGCCTCGCTGCTCGATGAGCCCACCGCCGCCGCCGAGGCGATGACCATGCTCTTTCGCGTCAACAGTAAAAAGACCCGCGACCCACAAAACAACGTCTTTCTGGTCTCGGACCAATGCCTGCCACAGACCATCGACGTGCTGCGCAGCCGCTCGGCACCCCAGGGCATCGAGCTGCGCATCGCCGACCTCCACAGCGCGGTGATCGACGAGCGCGTCTTCGGCATCCTGATCCAGTACCCCGATGTCAACGGCTGCGCTGAAGCGTGGACCGAATATATTGAAAAAGTACACGCTGCCGGCACCCTCGTCGCCGTGGCCGCGGATTTGCTGGCGTTGGTTATGCTCACCCCCCCGGGCGAGATGGGAGCCGACATTGTCCTCGGCTCGGCGCAGCGATTCGGCGTGCCCATGGGATTCGGCGGCCCGCATGCCGCCTTTTTCGCCACTCGCAATGAGTATGCCCGCCAGATGCCGGGCCGCATCATCGGCGTCTCCGTCGATCGGCACGGCCACCGCGCCTACCGCATGACCCTGCAAACCCGCGAGCAGCACATCCGCCGCGAAAAGGCGACTTCCAACATCTGTACTGCCCAGGCCCTGCTCGCTATCATGGCCGGGATGTATGGTGTCTGGCACGGCCCCGATGGGCTCAAGGCCATCGCCGGGCGGGTCCATCTCCTCACCCGTGTCCTGGCGGCCCATCTCAAGGCGTTGGGCTACAAGATCGTTCATGAGGTTTTTTTCGACACCCTGCTGGTGGATGCCGGCGGCGCAGCGGAGCAGATTCATGCCCTGGCTCGCGATAAGGGCATCAATTTCCGCCCGGCTGGCGGCCGGATCGGCATCGCCCTCGACGAGACCCTCCAGCAGGCCGATATCGAGGAGATCACCGCCCTCTTCGCCGCCGCCCGCGGCCTGCAGGCCCCTGCGATCGACTGGCCCGGCGAGGCGGCCACCCGCGCCGCGGTCCTCCCCCCCTCTCTGACGCGCACCTCGGCTTTCCTCAGCCATCCGGTCTTCAACGGCTATCATTCCGAGCACAAAATGGTGCGTTTCCTCAAGCGTCTCGAGAAAAAAGATCTCTCCCTGACCACCTCAATGATCCCCCTCGGTTCCTGCACCATGAAGCTCAATGGCACCGCCGAAATGCTGCCGCTGACCTGGCCCGGCTTCAGCAAGCTCCATCCTTTCGCACCGGCAGACCAGACGGAAGGATATCAGGAGATCATCAAGGAACTCGAGCACGACCTCTGCAAGATCACCGGATTCGCCGCCGCCTCCTTCGAGCCCAATTCCGGAGCCCAGGGTGAATTCACCGGCCTGATGGTCATCCGCGCCTGGCATCACGACCGCGGCGAGGCCCACCGCAATGTCACCCTCATCCCCTCTTCGGCGCACGGCACCAATCCCGCCAGCGCGGTGATGGCGGGCACCAAAGTGGTGGTCGTCGCCTGCGATGAGCGCGGCAACATCGACCTCGCCGACCTCAAGGCCAAGGCGGAACTGCACCAGGAGAACCTCTCGGCCCTCATGGTCACCTATCCCTCCACCCACGGGGTATTCGAAGAACAGATCGTCGAGATCTGCAAGATCATCCATGCGCATGGCGGCCAGGTTTATATGGACGGGGCCAACATGAATGCCCAGGTGGGATTGACCAATCCGGCGGCGATCGGCGCCGATGTGTGTCACCTCAACCTCCACAAGACCTTCGCCATCCCGCACGGCGGTGGCGGACCGGGCATGGGGCCGATCTGCGTCGCCGGGCATCTTGTCCCCTACCTGCCGGGGCACCCCTTGGTCAAAACCGGGGGCAGCAAGGCCATCCCGGCGGTCAGCGCCACGCCCTACGGCAGCGCCAGCATCCTGCTGATCTCCTGGGCCTACATCAAGCTGATGGGCAGCGCCGGCCTGACGGAGGCGACCCGATACGCCATCCTCAACGCCAACTATATCGCCGCCCGACTCGGCAAAGAATACAAGGTGCTCTACACCGGCGAGCGCGGCCGGGTCGCCCACGAGATGATCTTCGACCTCTCCGAATTCAAGGCCAGCGGCATCGAAGCGAGCGACATCGCCAAACGGCTGATGGATTATAATTTCCACGCCCCGACCGTCGCCTTCCCAGTCCATAACTCAATCATGGTCGAGCCGACCGAGAGTGAGGACAAGGCCGAGCTCGACCGCTTCTGCGATGCCCTCAGCGCCATCCGCCGCGAGATCCAGGCGGTGGTGGACGGAACAGCGGATCCGGCCGATAACGTGCTTAAAAACGCACCGCATACGGCCGCCGAAGTCAGCGCCGACCACTGGAGCCATCCCTATACCCGGGAGCAGGCGGCCTGGCCGGTCGACTGGCTGCGCACGGACAAGTTCTGGCCAGCTGTGGGCCGCATCGACGACACCTATGGCGACCGCAACCTCTTCTGCGTCTGTCCGCCGCTGGAGGCGTATCAATAACCGGTTTCGCCTGACAACCCGGCTCCATATTCAGTGATTTGCAGAAAAGAGCCCCTACCTTATGAAGGAGTTACGCTTTCATGGTCGCGGCGGGCAGGGTACCGTGCTCGCCTCGATCGCACTCGCCAAAGCCTTTTTTCAGGCGGGCTATTGGGTGCAGACCTTTCCGGTCTTCGGCTCCGAGCGCCGCGGCGCCCCGGTCGAGGCTTATCTGCGCCTCGATACCGCCCAGATCTACCTGCGCAGCAACATCTATGCGCCGGATCATGTAGTCGTTCAGGATGCCGGCTTGCTGACTTTCCTGGATGTGACCAGGGGCCTCAAGCCCGGCGGCTGGATCCTGCTCAACACCCCGGCGCTTCCGGCGGATCTGCGGCCTTTCGAGGGCTTTTGCCTTGCCTGTATCGACGCCTCCGCCATCGCCCGAGCCCACGGCCTCGGCTCGAAAACCCAACCCATCACCAATACCGCCATGATGGGAGCCTTCTCGCGTTTATTCTCCAATCCGCCCCTTGATACCGTGCTGCAAGCCATCGAAAGGGAGGTGCCCGTCAAGATTGAAGAAAATATCGCCGCCGCCCGCGCCGCCTTCGACGCGGCGACGCTGCATGGACAGGTGCATGGGACCGGCTTCTTGCCCATGGCGGGTCCCCGTTTCCGGAAGGCGGTTTCATGACGCCACAACCTGAAACGACGCTCCCCGTCCCGTTCTTCCTGCCGATCGCCGAGGCCTCGACCGCTGCCAACCGCACCGGATCATGGAGCACCCACCAGCCGCATTACCAGAACAAGACCGCTCCGTGCACCTCGCGTTGCCCCTGCGGTGAGGAGATCCCGCGCATCGAGATGCTGACTGCGCGCGGAGAATATGCCCGGGCCTGGCGCACGATTCTGCTGGAAAATCCCTTCCCCGGCAGCTGCGGCCGCGTCTGCTTCCACCCCTGCGAGGACTCCTGTAACCGCGGCGAGTTCGATACCCCGATCGCCATCAATGCCCTCGAGCGCTTCCTCGACGATCAGGCCAAAGCGACGGGTGCCGCTATCGACTTGACCCCCGGCGCGCCAACCGGCCGGCGCATCGCCATCGCAGGCGCCGGTCCCGCCGGGCTCGCCGCGGCCTGGTTCCTCGCCCTCCTCGGTCACTCCTGCGAAGTCTTTGAAGCAGCTCCCGAACCCGGCGGACTGCTGCGCTACGGCATCCCCGCCTACCGTCTGCCCGCGGCGGTCCTGGCCCGCGAAATCGGGCGCATTGAATCACTCGGTGTGCACATTCATTGCTCTGCCCCGGTCGATAGAGCCTTCGTGGAGGCGTCCCGGTCTCACTTCGACGCCCTTTTCGTCGGCTGCGGCAACGGCCACTCCCTAACCCTCGATATCCCCGGCGGCGAGCTCGCCCATGACGGTCTAGCCTTTCTCCGCGATTGCCGCACCCAGGCTGTCGCAGCGGAGCGCGCTGCTGCTGCGCATACTGCCCTGCCCGCAGCGATCATCGGCGGCGGCAACAGCGCCATCGACATCGCCCGCACCCTGCTGCGGCTCGGCCGGCCTGCGGCCATCATCTACCGCCGCCGCCGTAAGGACATGCCCGCCTTCAGCCAGGAGGTCGTCCGCGCCCTGCAGGAGGGCGTGCAACTGATCGAGCTCAGCGCCCCGCTCGCGCTGCGCCCCGCCGCGGATCATTTCGAATTGACCGTGCAGCGCATGCGTCCCGGCGAACCGGGCGCGGACGGGCGTATGCGCGTCGTCGCGGTGCCTGGCGAGACCGCAACCCTCGCCGTCGCTGCGGTCTACACCGCCATCGGCGCTACGGCAGCGCCGCCCTGGGTCGCGCTGATCCAGGATGAAACAGCCCTCCACTTCAGCCACAGCCGGCTCCTGCCGGCATCGGCCGCGGGGTTGCCGGTGATCCTGGGCGGGGATCTGGTCAACCGCGAGCAGAGCGTCGCCGACGCCATCGCCTCCGGCAAGGAAGCGGCGATTGCCCTCGACTTGCTCCTCAGGAAGGGGATCGAGACCGTCGCTCCGGGGATCGCGCGCTGCCGCGTCGGCGAGGGAGAGGCCCTCTCCATGGAAATCCATCAAGGCGGCGGCCGTGCGAACCACTCGCGCCGGGTCGTCCGCTACCCGGATCTGGTCCCGGACTATTTCTCGCCGGCGCCGGCCGAACATGGCCGCACTCTGGCTCCGGCAGCCGCCACCGCCTCCTTCGAAGAGGTCGAGGCCGCTCTCGAGGAAGAACGAGCGCTGCAGCAGGCGGAGCGCTGCTTCAGCTGCGGCTTGTGCAACGACTGCGATATCTGCCGTACCTTCTGCCCGGAAGTGGCGATCGATTGCGCATCCGCCCGCCGGATCCAATCCGAATACTGCAAGGGTTGCGGCATCTGCCTTACCGAATGCCCGCGCTGCGCGATGGTCATGGAGGAGGCGCAATCATGAGAGTGGTTCTTGAAGGAAGCCAAGCGGCTGCGGAGGCAGTCCGGCTGGCACGGGTCCAGGTGGTCTCGGCCTACCCGATCACCCCGCAAACCCATATCGTCGAAGAGCTCGCCAAATTCTGCGCAGAGGGTTCCCTCGACGGCCGCTTCATCTGCGTCGAGAGCGAGCACTCTGCCATGGCTTCGGTGATCGGAGCCGCCGCCGGCGGGGTGCGCACCTTCACCGCCAGTTCCTCGCATGGACTTGCCCTGATGCACGAAATGCTCCATTGGGCGGCCGGAGCGCGCCTCCCCATCGTCATGGCCGAGGTCAATCGCGCCCTCGGCCCGGGCTGGAACCTCTGGATGGACCAAACTGACAGCCTGGCGCAGCGCGACACCGGCTGGATACAGTTCTACTGCGCCGACGGCCAGGAGGTCCTCGATACCACCCTGCAAGCTTACCGCCTCGCCGAGGCGGTCAACCTGCCAGTGATGGTCGCCCTCGATGCCTTTTTCCTCTCGCATACCTACGAACCCGTCGACCTCCCCTCCCAGGAGGCGGTGGATCGTTTTCTTCCCCCCTTCACGCCCAAATTCCGCATGGACACAGCAGCGCCGATGAGCCTGCACGGTGTCGCGCCGATCGGTGTCTATATGGAGATGCGGCGCAGCATGCAGCTGGCCATGGAATCGGTGCCGCGCGTGCTCGCCGGAATCGAGGAGGAGTATGCCGGACAGTTCGGCCGCCGATGGGGCACAGTGGTGCCCTACCGTTGCGAGGATGCGGAGATCATCCTGGTGACCAGCGGCACCGCCGCCGGTACCGCCCGGGTGGCCGTCGACCAGCTGCGCGAAGCGGGCGAAAAAGCAGGTCTGCTGCGAATCCGGATGTTCCGGCCGTTCCCGGTCCGGGAGGTACGCGCGCAGCTCGCCGGCGCCCGCAAGGTGGCGGTGCTCGACCGCAACTGCTCCTTCGGCGCGGGCGGCATCTTCGCCTCCGAGCTCCGGAGCGCTCTGTACGGTGCCACAACGGTTCCGGTCTGGAGCTACATCACCGGACTCGGCGGCCGCGACGTCACCGTGGAAACCCTGATCAGGTTGTATACGCAAACGCGCGACGCGGAACGGCCCAAAGCCGGGAGCATCTGGCTGGAGTTGAAAGAGGAGCTTTTGCAGAAATGAGTCTGGACCAGAAGGAAGAATATCTCAATCCGGGACATGTAGGATGCCCTGGCTGCGGCGCGACCATCGCCATGAAGCTGGCCCTGCGCGCCCTGGGCGATAAGACCATGGTCGTCATTCCCGCCTCATGCTGGGCGATCATCGCCAGCAATTACCCCCAGTCGGCCCTCAAGGTGCCGGTTCTCAACACTGCCTTTGCCACGACCGGCGCGGCGTGCAGCGGCCTCCGCGCCGCCCTCGACCTCCGTGGCGACCGTGAAACCACCATCCTCGGCTGGGCCGGTGACGGCGGCACCTTCGATATCGGCTTTCAGGCCCTCAGCGCCGCCGCAGAGCGCGCCGAGGATTTCATTTATATCTGCTACGACAACGAAGCCTACATGAACACCGGCGTGCAGCGCAGTTCCTCGACCCCCTGGGGCGCCAGCACCATGACCACGCCGGGCAAGGAATGGAAACGCACCCCTAAAAAGAATATGGTCGAGATCCTGGCAGCCCATCGCATTCCCTACGTCGCGACCGCCAGCATCGCCTTCCCCGAAGATTTTGCCCGGAAATTGCTCAAGGCCCGATCGATCCGCAGCGGCCTGCGCTTCATCCATCTCTTCTCCTCGTGCCCAACCGGATGGGGCTATGCCCCGAGCGATACCATCAAGGTGGCGCGCATGGCAGTCCACGCCCGCGCCTTTCCGCTCTATGAAGTGGAAGCCGGCGAGCGCTGGATTCTCAACAGCCGCGACGGCGGCTTGCCGGTGCGCGACTACTTGCGGATGCAGGGCCGCTTCCGCCAGCTCGAAGAGGGCGACATTGCCTACATTCAGGCTTTTATCGACCGGGAATGGCAGCGCCTCAACCGGCGGGCGGAGCAATCCCCGGCCGGATAGTCTTGCTCCGACCGGCTCAGCCGCCTTTATTCGCCCCTGTTCTCCTCCACCGTCATCCTCACTTCCTGGATCTTGGGCTCCCGCTCCGGCGTGAGCGTAAAAAAGACCCGGATATTCTTCCGGACTCCCCGAAGCAAAAAAGAGCCACGCAGCCGGTCCTGGGGCTGTAGAGCGCCTATTTCGATGATTTCTCCTGTTTCATCGTACAGCTTCCGGGTCAGCCGGATCCATTCCGGCAGCGAACGGTCCAGGAAAAAATTCTCCGCGAAGATTCCGGCATCGCCCGCTCCTAGCCACCCCGGCAAGAGCTTGACCAGTTCTTTCTGCCGCTGCGCCAGGATCGGTGAATCCGCCGGTGGAAAGGGCTTCAGCCCTGCCAGGATGATGAGGGTGTCGAGCACCGCCCGGTTCACGCCGCTGGTCGTGGCGTAGGTGAGGTTGTCGAAGGAGATCACGGCGAGACCATAGTCGGGCATCATGGTCCAGTTGCAGCCAAAACCGGGCAGACCGCCGCTGTGGCCGACCGTCACCCGGCCGTCGCAATCCGACTGCCAGCGCAGCCCGTAGCCATAGGCCTGGACGGCGGGACAGGCGGTACCATCCGGGCGGTGGTTATCGAGCGCGAGGTTGTAAAACCGCCAGGGATGCTGCATCTCGCGCAGCGAAGCGCGGCACAGCGGGCCGGTCTCGGGCTCATCACGGGGCGGCCAGGCGGCAAGGTGCAGCGCGACATAGCGGGCGAAATCCTCGACCGAAGTGATCAGCCCGCCCATCGCCCCGTAGGCGCCGTGATGCGCCAGGGGCACCTCAATAAAGCCTGCGTCACCGGCGTCATAGCCACGAGCGAGCCGATTGGGTGACGCCTCCGTGTACTCCCATACCGTCGCATCCATCCCCAGAGGTTTGAAGATCTTGTCGGCGGTGTAGGTTTTATACGCCATGCCGGAGACCCGCTGCACGATCTGGCCGAGCAGGGCGAAGCCGAGATTGCTGTACTGGTAGGCGACGCCCGGCGCATACGCCAGGGAGATGCCGGGAATCAGCGCCAGCAGTTCCGCATCACTGCGAGCGAGCTGGCGGTCGCCCCAGGGATTGTCTTCGGGTAGACCGGCGCCATGGGTCAGGAGGTGGCGGAGGGTGATTTCGGGTGCGTCCGCCGTCGGATACCGCAACGCGCGCAGTTCAGGAAGGTATCGAGAGGCCGGATCGTCAAGGCTCAGGCGGCCGGCGTCGCGCAGCTGCAGGATCGCCAGCGCGGTGATGCTCTTGCTGATCGAGGCCGCGCGGAAAAGGGTTTGCGGTCCCGCTGCAATTCCCGCGTCGAGGTTGGCATAGCCGCAGCCGCCCGATAGGACCAGTTCGCCATCGAGGATCACTCCATAGGCCAGACCCGGCATATGGCGGGTGGCGGCGAAATCGCGTAAGAGCCGGTCGACCACCGCCGCGGCAGCCTTGATTTTTTCTCTGCTTGTGGCAGGCTGCGCACCAAGATCGCGTGCAAAGAGAGCCTGGGCGGCGATACATCCAATCACCCAGAAGAAAAGAACTTTACGCGGGCCCATTTTTACTCCGGAAGAAAATCCAGTAGACCGGCAGACCGGCGAGGATCACGGCGAAGACGATGGAAGTCCAGAAGGGATCGGTGATCAGGGCGTTGCCCAGAAGGTAGATGACGCCCACCAGAAAAACCGCTGGCACTACCGGATAACCCAACACTTTATAGGGACGCGGCAGATCGGGCCGCTTGCGGCGCAGGCGGTAGATCGAGGCCACACCGAGGCCGTAAAAGGGCCACATCGCCAGCACAAAGGTGTCGGTGAGCTGCTCGAAGGTGCGGGTGAGCACAAAGAGCACCCCGAGGGCCGCGGCGAGCAGGATGGCCATATAGGGGGTCTTGAAGCGCGGATGGACCCAGGCGATCGGCTTGAAGAGCATGCGGTCGTCCGCCATGGCAAAAAAGATACGCGGATTGGTCACCAGACTGCCATTGACCGATCCGAAGGTGGAGATCATCACCACCACCGAGACGATCGTAACCCCGGCCTGTCCAATCAGCGCCAGCATAGTGTCGGCGGCGATCAGCGGTGAGCCTTGCATCCGATCAATTGGGATGATGTAGAGATAGGCGGCATTCGCGAGCAGATAAATGGTGATGATCGCCAGGGTGCCGCCGATGAGGGCGCGCGGCAGATTGCGCTGCGGATTCTTAATCTCGCCGCTCGCAAAGGAGAGGTCGGCAAAGCCATCGTAGGCCCAAAGCACCGAGATCAGGGCGAGGCCGAAGAGTCCGCCCTCGACGCGGCCGCCGCAGCCGGGAGCGAAATGGGCAAAAGAGCCGCCGTGGGCATGTCCGATGGCGAAGGCGATGAGGACCAGGAGAGCAAGAGCCCCGTATTTGGCGAGGGTCGAGAGCCCGACGATGGCCGCCCCCAGACGGATCCCCACGACATTGACGACGGCGGCGAAAACGATGCATCCGGCCGAAAGATAATTGGAGAGCTGCGGATACAGGGCCGGATCATAGCCGAAGGAGCGCAGGCAGTAAGCGCCGAAGACGGTCGCGATCGCCCCGAGGGCGGAGGCGCGGATCAACAACAGCTGCGCCCAGCCAAAGAGAAAGGCGACGGGCCGCCCCCAGCCTTCACGCAGATAGGTATAGAGCCCTCCGGTCTGCGGCAGTGCGCCTGCCAGTTCGGCGATCGAAAGGGCCCCGCAAAGGGTGATCGCCCCGCCGAGCACCCAGACCAGGAGCATCAGGGCTGGATCCGGCACTCGCGCGGCAATGACCGCAGGATTGCGGAATATACCCGAGCCGATGGTGACGCCGATGACCACCCCGATGGCGGCCCAGACGCCGAGTCGGCGTTCGAGACCGCTAGGCGCTATTTGAGATTCGCGTTCTGATCCCAATTCGTGTTCTCCTGAAGCGGTTATACAATCGATGTCCACCACCCGTACGGCGCTATGGGCGTCTCATCGGCCTCCGGGCCTGATTTTCCCCCTTCTCCTTATAAAAATTCTCATAGATGGCCGGTGTGGCATTGTGAGGATAACAGCGAGTCTCCTTTTCGGCAAGATCGGCAGCGTTGTATTCAAAGCTCGATTCATACTGCGGTGGCGGTGCCGACAAGACAATGATATAGAAATAATAGGACTAAATATTGTTCCTCCGGACCATGTCGGCGGGAAAATTCAAGGGTAAAGGACTCTTGCTACGGTCGAAGTTCAAACGGTATTCCGCCGAAAGAAAATTCTCGCGGGTATTGTATTCACACCGTGATGTCGTATTGCCGGCCGCGTCGTAGTGATAGGAGATCTCCCCGATTTTTTCCCCATTGTAATAAAGCACGCCGCTCGCTATCCGTCCTTCACCATCGCGGCTGTACTCCTCCACCCATCTCTTGTTTGTCCCGCCGTAGTACTTGTCAAATTTGCAGAGCCCGCCTTTTTCGTCATAAGAATAGGTTTCGACGAACCCGTCGTAGCGGCGCTGGCACAGGCGGCCCTGAGTATCATAGAGGTAAGATTCGCTCCGGGTTAGAGTATTGTCGTAATATTCCTTGAACGAGACGAGATGATCGTCATTGTCATAGTAATATTCACTCTGCAGTTGTCCGTCCCTGGTGATCCTGCTCAGCAGCAGGCCAAACTCCTCCTGCTCATCTTGGAAAAGATCCGGCCAATTATCGCAGATTTGCAGCGCGGCCAATAGCAGTAAATGCGCGAGGAAACGGTCGTGTTCTGCCGTGCCGCAGCCGACATCAAGCAAGGTCTTAGCATCGGGGTGTTCAGCGCGTATGCGCGCGTTGATCTGCTCTGCTTCGGCCTGATAATCCTTGAAGTGATAGAGGACATCGTATCACTGGGCCGTTTTTGAATACATGCGGTCTCCACGCTCTATGTTCCAACCTTAAACCAGCGCCTGTTCCTGTTGCGCGCTCAGCGCGGCACCTGCGCAGCGGGTCTCACTTCAGTTCCCCGGAAACCGGTCGGTTCACTCCGACATCAGCGCGGTGATGCTCTGCGGTTCCAGCCAGCGCCAGAGCACCAACGGCCGCCAAGGGCACACGGACGATGAATTCTCTTCTAGTCAGGGGTGGCAATGCTGGATCTCCTTTATGCGATAGGGTGAGGTCAGGACGACATATACAGCCCGCCGGTTTGCTCAAGCCAGTCGGCAATTCTTTCCACCGCGCCGGCGACATCGTCGTCCGAGATATCCAGCACCAGCGTTGGCAACAGCGATTTTGCAACCAGCGCGCGCAACAGATCCTGTTCATCGATAAAAAGCTGCAGATCGTCATACTGTTCGGGATTTCCCGAAACCTTGAGCCGCTTCGCGCGGGCGGCTGTAAAAGAATCGGGCGTACGCGTGCAAAAGATTAAATGGAATCCAAGGGCCTTGAGACGCTCTTCGAGCCACTTAAAGTCATAGTAGGTCCCATAGCGGCGCAATTGGTACATCTGGGTGGAAAGATGGAACCGGTCAATGATCCAGGAGTAGTAACGCTGGAGCTCGAAAAGATGCATCCACGTCCGGTAGGTCTCCAACGCCATTTCTTCTTCGTGAGGTTCGAAGTTGATCAGGCCCCGGCCCCATGGAAAGTTGGTGAAAGCGCACCATTCCGCTGAGATCAGAGGGGAGTGGTAGCGGTATTTGCGTGGCCCGACGATACGCGGGTGCTCGTTGAGGGCGAAAGCGATGTCGGTCTTGAAGGTCAGCCGTGTGCCTTCGAGGATCAGCTTGGGACAGAGTTTTGCCATCGAGTATACCGGATCGGGTCAAAGGCCTGTCTGCTACCTGTATTTATCTCAAAATACACGATTGCAGCATGAAATTCAACCCATTTCTGTGCCTTGCCGAATTTGGGGTTGTTTATGAAAGTGGCCGGTGCTAAATTGTCGCGCACCCCACCCCATCTCTGAAAGGCAACTATGGCCCGTCCGCCTGTCACCGTTTTCTGGTTCCGCCGCGACCTCCGTCTTGAAGACAACCGCGGGCTTTACCAGGCCTTGAGCAGCGGCCTCCCGGTGCTGCCGCTCTTCATCTTCGACCGCGAGATCCTCGACGATCTGGCCGATAAACGCGATCGCCGTGTCGCCTTCATTTATCAGGTCTTGCAGCGTCTTCATGCGCGCCTGGCGGAGCATGGCGGCGGTTTGCTGGTGCGGCACGGACGGCCCCTTGAGGTCTGGCGGCAGCTGCTGGAGGAGTTCCCAGTTCAGGCCGTATACACCAACCGCGACTACGAGCCCTATGCGGTGGCGCGGGACCGCAAGGTGGCCGACCTGCTGGCCGGACATGGGATCCCCTTCCAGATGTATAAGGATCAAGTGATTTTCGACGGGGACGAGGTGGTCAAGGAGGGGGGATCGCCCTATACGGTTTACACGCCCTTCAAGAACCGCTGGCTGGCCCAGCTGACGCTGCGGGACCTCCACCCCGCGGCCAGCGAGACTCTGCTCGACCATTTAGCGCCCGCTCCGGCAAGCGGTGTGCCGTCCCTCCAGGAGATCGGCTTCGCACCGGTGGCCGTCGACACCGATCCGGTCATCGATGAGGCCATCATCCGCTCCTACGACCGCACCCGTGACCTGCCCGCGGTGGCCGGCACCACCCGGCTCTCGGTTCATCTCCGCTTCGGCACCATCTCGATCCGCCGGCTGGCCGCCCTCGGCCGCGCTCTCAGCCCGACCTGGCTGCAGGAGCTGATTTGGCGTGAGTTCTTCATGTCGATCCTCGCCCATTTTTCGCATGTTGTGGATCAGCCCTTCAAGCCGCAATATGCCGCCATCCCCTGGCGCGAGGATCGCGGCGATTTCGCCCGCTGGTGCGCCGGCGAGACCGGGTATCCCATCGTCGATGCCGGCATGCGCGAACTCAACGCCACCGGCTTCATGCACAACCGCGTGCGCATGATCACCGCCAGTTTTCTCTGTAAGCATCTCCTCCTACCCTGGCTCTGGGGCGAACGCTACTTCGCGGAAAAGCTGCTTGATTACGACCTTGCCGCCAACAACGGCAACTGGCAGTGGGCCGCCGGCTGCGGCTGTGATGCCGCTCCCTACTTCCGCGTTTTCAATCCCGAGATCCAGGCCGCCAAATTCGATCCGCAGCGGACCTATATCCGCCGCTGGGTGCCGGAGGTGGATACGCAGACCTATCCCAAACCCATGGTGCCGCACGCGGCGGCGCGCATCCGTGCCCTCGAGACCTACGGCCGGGCTTTGCGGGGAACGCGGGAGTAATTGGTTTCGCGCGGATCCGGGTGCACGCGAGATTTTTGGGAGTGCGGATCAGGGTAGGCATGAGAGTTTTGGGGGCGCAGGCCAGATCCCGTTACAGTCGGCCGGCTAGGACGCAGGCCTTTTTCACCCGCATGAAAGCTTCCGTCGATTCCTCAAAGGCCTCGAGGTAGAGGATGTAGATCCCGATCCGGCAACGCCTCCCCTCATCATCGAGGCCGTCCCAGAAGACGGTCTTGCGGCTACCGCTGGGCTCATAATTACAGAGGAAGCGCACCTGCCGGCCGGCGCCGTCAAAAATGCGCAGATTGATGCGCGCGGTGCGCGCCGGCAGCGTCAGGCTGATCGCCTGATGGTCCTCGAAACCGTCGCCGTCCGGGGAGAAGGGATTCGGGCTGACGGCGATCGCCGCCTCCGCCGGCAGGCGGCCGACCAGTAGGCTGTTGGCCCGCCCCGCGGTGTGGCCTAAAGGATCGGCGCAGGAGCCCCAGTTGCTGCGTACCGCGGCGGCCACCAGGGGACTCAGCCGCTCCAGCGAGATGCCGCGCGCCCCGCCCCACTCGGCCGCGTACCATACCTCGTCCACGCGGCGGCCCAGACCATCGTAGAGCACGATCCCCTCACTGCTGCTGTTCAGCCCCGGCCAACTGGCCATGACTACCGCGGTACAGCCGGCTGCCGGCAGCTGCGCCAACAGACCCTCCTCCCCGGTCAGCACCAGATAGCTATGCGGCGCGATCGCAACCGGCGCTTTCGCCAGCAGCCGTTTCTCGAGCGTATCGGCATCGCTCAGCCGCCAACCGGTAAGGCGCGCGGTATCTCGCCCCGCATTGTAGCACTCGATCCATTCCGGCTCGCCGGCGGCCGGATTGGCCATGATCTCGTTGATCACCATCTCCGCGCGGCTGGTGTCGGTGGGCACCGGTGCGGCGCTGTTGGCAAAGCCCGGCGTGCCGTGCAGCACCAGGCTCTCTCCCCAGTTGCCGGTGGCCTCGCCCAGGTCCAGACGCAGCTTTTCCTCTGAAAAACCCTCATCGTGAGGCACCGTATAAGCATGCGCATCCACCATTGTCGAGTCGGGACAGTGCACCGAGACCCGCTCGGAACGGGAATTGTTGAGGCCGTAACTGCCAAACTGGGATTTGTCGATGGTCAGAACCAGGGTTTCTTCCGGAATCAGGCCGGCGTAGAATGTAGAGTTGGTGAAATAGCCTGGTACGAGGAGGAGGGCGTAACGCTGCGGCGCCAGCCGGCTGCGACCGGAGGGTCCCGCCATGATGCGGTTCCAGCCGCTGCTGTCCGAAATCAGCCAGCCATGCAGGTCAATGGAATCCGTGGTGGAGAGATTGTACAATTCGATGAACTCGTCGTAGCGCTCGTTGCCGGCGGGATTGAACATGATCTCAGAGAGGACAATCTGAGCGCCCGCCGATGGCACGCCCGCCCAGAGCAGCGCCAGGGCGATTCCTTTGGCCGTCTTGCGCATAGAGCCTCCGGCATGGATGAATATGAACACGTTTGCATGTCAGATGGTGCAGGTTTTCCGGTGCGGAGCGAAACAGGCAGCAGTGTGAGGTCTTTGGCGGATTATTCCTGGGGCAGCATGTCGAGCAAATCCTGGATGGTCATCTCCTTCCAACTCGACTTCATCGAGTCGTCGGCATGACCCATCACCTGGCGGACGAGATGATCGACGCCGCGATGACGGCGCGAGGCGGTGTCGAAGTTGCGCAGCTCGATCAGGGCGTCGGCGACGTGGATCTGTGCCGGGTGCTTGGCCGGAGTATAACGCATCTCGCCGCCATTCTGGCAGTGCAGCAGCTGGAGATTGACCAGCTCCCCGGCCACGGTGTTAATAACGCTCTCCGGAATGCTGAAATAATCGGAGAGTTCCTCCTCGGTGGAGCTCCGGCCGTGGCTGAAATATTGATGGGTGATGCGCAGCAGCACCTTCAGCGCCAGCGACTCGTAAAACATGGGCGAAAGGTAGGGATGCGTCCGGTCCCAAACCAGCTTGTCCATGTTCTGGTCGGCATAGGCCAGCTGCGCGCTAAAGAGCAGGATCGACCAACCTACAAAGAGCCAGAGCAGCAGCAGGGGTAAGACCGCAAAGCGGGCGTACATGGCTGCCTGGGCGCCTTCAAAATAGAGGGTATCGAGAAACCTGGCGAAAAACCAGTTGGCGATCATCCACAGACCGGTGCCCACCAGTGAAGCGATCGTCGCCGACTTGAGGCGGACCCGGGTGTTGGGGATGAAATTGAGCAGATACCAGAAAATGAATATCGTGATCAGCCAAGGACCGACGTTGCGCAGCAGAGAACTGGCGAAGGAAGCCGTGGGGGGCGACCCGATCCACAGCTGATACCGGTTGGCGATCCAGCTCAGGATCAGCAGCCCGATGATCGGCCCGACGATGATGAAAATTGTATACTCGATAAATCGGCGGTGCAGCTTGCGCTGTTTTTTGACCCGCCAGATGGTATTGAAGGAGTACTCGATGGTCGAGACGATCAGCAGCAGCGAGGCGAGGAGAAGGAAAAAACCGATATAGCCCAGGGTGCTGATGTTGGTATTGTTGACAAAGGACATGATCTGCGGGACCAGCAGGCGGATCGCATTCTCCCCGAGGGGATGAAAGGCATAGGTGAGGGTCCGCTCGATGGTTTCGTGCATGCCGATCCCCTTCATCAGGGAGAAAAAAACCGCGATGAAGGGGACCAGGGCCAGCAGGGTGGTGTAGACCAGCGCGCCGGCGGTGTCGAAGAGCTTGTCCTTGAGAAAGGATCGGATCACCAGCTGGCCGAGGAGCAGATTGTGCTGCAGATGAAATCGTATCCGTGAGATGGGAGGCCGTGGATTGTGCTGTAGTGATCGATTCATTCCAGCAAACCAGGCGGCGAAGTGTTCTTTGATCTGGTTCCAGCGGCGCATCATCATCATCCCGTGAACAATAGCTCCCCTGAAAAGTATACGCACAAAAGGAGTGAAAGTCAAGTAAAAGCCGGCGGAATGAGGGGAAAAAATCGCCATCGGCGTCTGTACCCTCTGCATGGGGTTGCGCTCCCGGCTGCTGACGCGGTGCAAGATTCCCCCATTCTGCTCGACATCGATCCGGTCATTCACTATTTCGGAAGTACGGCGGCATTCCTGACTCCTCAAGCCGCCCCTGCCATTTTCAGGGAGGGTGAAAATGAGAATTTTACACACCTATTCGCTGATCCTGCTGCTCACGGGATGGGCCCAACGGCTGCATCCGGATTCACCCAGCCGGGTAGAAAAGTACTCCTTCTATATCTGTGGGCACGGGCCGGCTGGAAGATAATCTTGTCGGCGCGGTGACGCCGGCCTTGCACTTCGGATTCCAGGCTCTCGGTGAAAGCGACACCTCGGAGGCGGAAATTTACGATACTACCGCCCGGCCCGTGACCGTCACCGCGATGACCCATGCCAACGCTTCATTTCAGCTGCTGGATCCTCCCACCTTTCCCTTTCTGCTGGATACCCAGTATGCTCTCCGCTCATTCAAGGCGGTCTTTGCCCCCACCGAAGAGAGAGCGTTTTAGGATATCATTCAGATTGAGTCGGGCGAAACCAGGGAGCTTGCAGTGCGACGGAGTCTCTAGGGCACTGGCCGGCGCATGCGGAGATCGGTGTTTATCATCTGCTGGGAGAACGAGTGGTGGTGCTGCAAGACGGTCTGCTCGACGGGGAGAGGCATCGGCTGGTTTGACGGGGCTGCGAGATGGCCGGACGGCAGGTTCCATCCGGGATCTATGTCATCCGGATGACCGCCGGCGGCTATTCTGAATCCAGGAAGATGCTGCTGCTGCGGTGAAGTGAGCGGGTCAGCGGGCGCCGGCTTACCGGCGCCCGCACACAGAGATCACGCCACCGCAAACTGACGCATATTTTTGCCGGCTGCGGCCCGGTAGCCCTCAACAAGCTCTGCGATCAGTTCAGCCACGGAGAGCAACCGGTCGACGCGATAACCGTTCGCACCGGTGAAAGCAAATCCATGCTCCAGTCTCCCCCTTTGAGCGTTGCCGAGCGCGAGGGCGATGCAGTAGGGGGCGGTTTTATAATCACAACCCTTGAGGCACTTGAAGGGGCAGATGAAGGGCTTGCGTTCGCCGGCTTCGACATCCCGGATGAAACCGTTGCGGATCGCCCGGCCAGGCAAACCCACCGGACTCTGTATGATGGTGATATCTTCTTTGCGGGCGTTGATCAAGGCCTGTTTGAAGGCGGGAGCGGCATCGCATTCATGGGTGGCGATGAAGCGGGTGGCCATCTGAACACCGCTGGCGCCAAGCCGGAGCATTCGGAAAATATCCCCTCCGTCATAGACGCCGCCAGCGGCGATCACGGGCAGCTCTTTCCCATACGCCTTCCGGAAGGGACGCAGGACGGCATCCACCGCGGGCACCAGGCGTTCGAGCGCATGGGCGGGATCATCGATCTCCTCACCTTTGAAGCCGAGATGGCCGCCCGCCAGTGGTCCCTCCACGACCACGGCGTCAGGGATGTGATCGTATTTTTTATGCCAGTAGGAAAAGATCAGCTCGGCGGCACGCGCGGAGGAGATGATGGGCACGATCCGGGTGCCCTTGTTATCCAGATGCCGGGGCGTGATTTCATCCGACAAATGGAGGGGTAGACCGGCGCCAAGGAAGAGCATATCGGCCTCCGCCTCGATGGCTGCTGTCACCAGTCTGGCATAATCGGAAAGCGCCACCATGATGTTTACGCCGATGAGGCCGGAGGTCTGACTCTTGGCTCTGGCGATCTCGTTCTGCAAGAGCTGGCTGCTTTTTTCCTTTTGCCGTCCCCGTTCGCGTCCGTCGAGCAGGTCGAGGCCCACAGCGGCGATCACGCCGATGCCGCCGCAGCGGGCCACGGCTGCAGCCAGACCCGCCCGTGAAATGCCCACCCCCATACCGCCCTGGACGATCGGCACGGTAGCAATTTTCTCCCCAATACGCAGTGAAGGAATATTCTCGAAGTACATGGTCGTCTCCTCTTGCAATACAGATTCGGGCGCGCCGGAATACTGGCTGCGGCACTCTGCCGGCCGCGACCATAATGAATAGAATTCATTTTGGATTCTCGAAAAAATCCGCTAAACTAATATAGATAAATAATCCTTCACTGTTTGTAAAAGAACAGTAAAAACCGCTGGACGGCCATGAAACGCTGGCGTTCCTATTTTCTGCATATCCTCATTTTCATTTTCGCCCAGCTGGCGTGGCTGGCCTTGATCGCGCTCTGGATCTACTGGTATGTCTCCAATTACATCATCTTCAGCCAGGTGGGCCAAAAGCTAGCCCCGCAGATGATGCCGGAGGGACGCAACATCTTCGCGCTGGTGAGCGGCCTGGTACTGATGGTGGCCATCTCAGCGGGGATGTGGCTGCTTTTCCGCCGTCTCAGCATCCAGTACCATATGACCCTGCTCTACGATAACTTTATCGCCAATGTGACCCACGAACTCAAGACCCCCCTGGCCTCCATCCAGCTCTACCTGGAGACCATGGCGCGGCGCGAACTCCCCCGCCCCAAGCAGGAGGAGTTTCTCGCCTTGATGCTCAAGGACACCCAACGTCTCAATAGCCTGATCAACGCCATTCTGGAGATGCCGGCCCTCGAACAGAAACGCATCGCTCACAAGTTTGCTGTCCATGCCGCCAATCCGCTGTTCTATGGTCTCTTCGAAGAAGCGCGGGAGCAGTTCCAGATCGAGGAGGAGGTCCTCACCGTTCAGGGTACCCTCCCCTGCCAATGTGTGGCGGACAGAAATGCCTTGCGCATTGCCCTCTTCAACCTGATCGATAACAGCATCAAGTACCGCCACGGCCCGCTGCGGATCTCCATCTCCCTCCGCTGTACGGAGAAAACCATCCAGATCCTTTTTGCTGATCAGGGCATCGGCATCGAAGAAGGCGAACAGAAAAAAATCTTTGACAAATTCTACCGGAGCCATTCGGATGCGCTCCCGAGCGTCCGGGGCACCGGACTTGGCCTCTATTGGGTCAGGGAGATCATGCGTTTTCACGGCGGGGAGATCACGGTTTCGAGTCCGGGACGCTACGGGGGATCGGTGTTCCGTCTCGAGTTGCCCATTTACCGTCTCTCCAAACGGCGCCAGATCGAAAAGCTGCTTGCGAAAAGCAGAAGGAAGGGCAGCGACGGTGAGAAGTGAGACGTACCGCGGCAGCCGAATCCTCCTCATCGAGGACGAAGAGTCCCTGGCCATCGGATTGGAGTATAACCTGACGGAAGAGGGCTATATAACGATCCGCGCCGCGGACGGCAAACAGGCCCTTGCCGAGTTCGCAAGACAATCCTTTGATCTGGTCATCCTCGATATCATGCTGCCTTTCATAGACGGTTTTGAGATCGCGCGCCGCATGCGCCAGATCGCGCCCCAGCTGCCCATCCTCATGCTCACCGCGCGAAAAACTCCTAAAGACCGCATCGAAGGACTGCAGACCGGGGCAGATGACTATTTGACCAAACCCTTTCACATCGAAGAACTGCTCCTTCGGATCAAGGGGATGCTGCGCAGGAAGGCTTGGTATGGGGAGAGCCCTGAGGTGACCCGGATTTACACTTTCGGCGATAACGAGGTCAATTTCGATTCCCTTGTCTGCCAATGCGGAAAGAAGACAATCCGGATCACCCCGCATGAAGCGATGGTGCTGCGCTACCTGATAGCTCACCGGGACAAGGTTGTGATGCGGAAAGAACTGCTGGAGAAGGTGTGGCAAATGAGCGGAGAGATGGAAACGCGGACCATCGATAATTTCATCATGCGGCTGCGTAAATATTTCGAACCGGATCCCGCCCACCCGGTCTTTATCGTCAGCGTGCGTGGTGCGGGTTACCTATTCAAGAGCGGGTAAAGCCGGATCGGACAGCAGAATCCCAGAAGGCGGGCGCCACCGGGGTCAGAAAAGCTTGTGCAGATTCCGCAGCAGCGCCCCCCAGTGCGTTGCGCGCAGAAAGCGCCGCTGCCCGAGCACCGGCAGCAGAGCCGCCAGCTTGCGCCGCAAACGCCGGTTGAAGAGGAGATCGGCGGCGGCATCGAAAAGGCGCAGCGATTTCGGACCGTATGGATACCACCAGAGATTGGGCGCGCGCTGGCCCTTGTCGTAGCTGATGTATCGGGCCCGGGTCAGCTCGAGCAGCCCGAGGTCGGCGTGGGTCAGGCCCATTCCGCTTTGCTTATGCCCGACCCAAGGGGCCGTGGGCTCGCCCCAGGTCATGGTGCTGTCGTTGATCACCACCGTCCCGGCCTCGAGCTCACGCAGCAGACGATCAGCCGTCGCCTTGCTGGAGGTATAGGCATAAGCGGAGAGACCGTAAGAAGAATCGTTGGCCAGCCGCACCGCCGCGTCCAGGGAATCGACGATCATCACCGGCAGCACCGGGCCGAAGGTCTCCTCGCGCATCACCTGCATGGTATGATCGACCCCGACCAGCAGCGTCGGCTCGATGAAGAACCCGGGACGGTCAATCCGCCGGCCGCCATAGAGCACTTTGGCGCCCTTCTCCACGGCCTCCTGGATGTGCACGAGCACCTTCTGCAGATGCGCCTCGGAGCTGAGCGGCCCCATGTCGGTCTCCGGATCAAGAGGATCCCCCACCCGCACCTGCTCCATCTCACGCCGGCATGCGGCAAGGAAGGACTCCGCCACCCGCCCCTCAACGTAAACGCGCTCAATCGATGCGCAAACCTGCCCGGCGTTGAAGAGCGATCCCCAAACAATCCCCTTTGCTGCACGCTCGATATCGGCATCCCGCGCGACGATCGCCGGATCCTTGCCGCCCAGCTCGAGGACCACCGGCACGATATGTTCCGCCGCATTGCGCATCACGCGGCGTCCCACCGCAGTGCTCCCCGTGAAGACGATCTTGTCCAGCTCGGGATGCGCCGTGAGGTAATCGGCCTCGCGGTCGTGCAGAAAAAGCGTCTGCAGGAGGCCGGCCGGGAAGCCCGCCCGGGCGCAGAGCTCCGCAATCTTGCGGCCGATGAGGATCGCGTGCGGCGCGGGCTTGAAGACCACACCATTACCAGCCAGAAGGGCGGCAGCAATCTCCGGCAAGGGGACGGAAAAGGGAAAATTCCAGGGCGAAATCACCGCGATAACCCCATACGGCACCCGCACCAGCCAGTTCCTCTTGTGCGCAAAAAGGAGCATCCGGTTGGGACGGCGCTCTGGCGCGAGCACCCGGGTCCCGGTGCGCACCAGTTCCTTGAGCATCCCCAAAGTCGCAACGACTTCCGCTGCCATTGCCTCGGCGACCGGCTTGCCCTGTTCCCGTGCGATCAGCTCTGCAACCGCCATCCGCTCTTCAAGGAGCGCCTCCATCAACTGCCTAAGCCGCTGCACCCTTTCGCCAAGGGGCTGCAGCGCCCACTCGCGCTGCGCTTCACGGCAGCGTTTAAGGGCGGCGTCGATGCCCTCCAGGTCCAGAGCGGGCACTCGGTCCAGTTCCTCGCCCGTCGCGGGATTGATCGTGATGATATCTTCGATGATGAGGGGCCATCCGCTGGCAGCATCAGGCAAACCCATGTTCAGCTCCTTTTTTCGGGGATGTGGCTCATGGCATATTCGGCCAGGGCGGTGATGGTCAGACTCGGATTGACGCCGAGGTTGGCGGGCAGGGCCGCGCCATCGACAATATACATATTTTCATAACCAAATACCTGGCACCTTTTATCGATCACCCCATGATCGCGGTCGGCGCCGATGACGCAGCCACCCATGATGTGGGCGGTCAGCGGCGTGTTGAGCAACACCTCGGTGATGGCGTTCTTAGCCTGACCGGGCATTTTGGCCGCGAGCGCCTTGCCAGCGGCATTGGCCGCTGGCAGGTAGCTCGGGATCGCGCGGCCATCGACCGTGGAGCTCAGCTTCCGCCTCCAGGGCATCCACCAGCGCCGTTTGAGGCGGAAGGCCATCTTGTTATCCTCGGTCTGCATCACCAGCAGGATCACCGAACGCCGCGCCCAGCCGCGGGGATCGAGAGTGCGCAGAAACTGCAGCGGATGGCGCAGGATATTAAACAAATACCGCAGCGGACGCGGCAGAGGTCCGCCACCATCGGTGAGCAGGGTGCCGAGGAGAAACATCACGTTCGAGCCCTCGGGATAGCGCACCGGTTCGACATGGGTGGTTTCATCGACAAAGAGGCTGGAGGTGATGGCGATGCCGTCGCAATAGCGGTCCTGCGGATTGTAGGCGGTGACCCCGAGGAGGATCTCGGAATTGGTGCGCGCGGTCTGGCCGAGCTGATCGGAGAGCCGGGGCAGGGCGCCGCTCCGCTTGCATTGCAGCAGCAGGCGGTTGGTGCCGAGAGCCCCGGCGGCCACCACGACGCCGCGGGCATGCCATAGCTGTTTTCCGCCCGTCCGGCGCTGCGAAGGGCGGCTGGTGACCACATAGCCGCCACCTGGCGAGGGCTCGATAAGGGTCACCAGGGTGAGGGGATAAATCTCTGCGCCAAGGGATTCGGCCAGCCAGAGATAATTGCGGTCGAGGGAGTTCTTGCCGCCGGTGTTGCAGCCCACCATACAGCGCCCGGCCTGGTCACACCCGCGCCGCGCCGGCCCCCGGCCGCCGAAGAAGGGATCAGGGGTCTCTTTATCGGGGTCCCCGAAAAAGATGCCGACCTCCGTCGGCTTGAAATAGGCCTCGCGGCCGATTTCACGGGCATAATCGCGTAGCAGTTCGTCACTCTTCCAGAGCCGGGGATTGGGCGTGACCCCGAGCATGTGCCGCGCGGTCTGGTAATGCGGCCGCAGAGTCTCGCGCCAGTCCGGTTCGAGATCCGCCCACTGCGGATCGCGGAAAAAGGCCTCGGGGGGTTCGAGCAGGACTGCGCAGTAGACCAGGCTGCCGCCGCCCACGCCCGATCCGCTCAGGACCAGCGTATTCTTGAGCAGGGTGAGCTCCTGGATGCCGGTGCAGCCGAGGTGCGGCCGCCAAAGCCAGTTCCAAAGCGCCCAGTTGGTCTCGGGATAGTCGCCGTCGCGGAAGCGCCGGCCGCGCTCAAGCACGGCGACGCGGTAGCCCTTCTCGGCAAGGCGGAGAGCGGCGACGCTGCCGCCGAATCCGGAGCCGATGATGATAAAATCGTAATCGCGGGTCATCGTGGGTTCCATAATGAACAATATTCATTTTCGCAAAATTAGCAAAATTGAATATGATTCACAAGACTTATTTGTAGGAGTAGCGCTTTGGGGAGGCGGGACACGCCGCCAGCTGGCGGCGCGCCAGCCGGCGCGTGCGGCAAGTGGAAGGGTTCTGCCTATTCCATAAAGATTGTCTGGCTGCGTTTCGAGCCGACCGAGACGATCGAAACCGGAGTATGGGTCAGCTCGCTGAGGCGGCGCACATAATCTTGCGCCTGTTGCGGCAGCTCGGCGAAGGTGCGGGCGGATTGCGTGCTGGTTTGCCAGCCGGGATGGCTTTCATAGACCGGCTCGAGTTGCTCCTGGACCCACAACTCGGCCGGATAGTGGTCGAGAAGGCGTCCCTGGTAGCGGTAGCCGGTGCAGATCTTGATCTCTTCGAGGGTGTCGAGGACGTCGAGTTTGGTGATCGCCAGGTGGGTCAGGCCGTTGACCATGGCGGCCAGGCGCACTACTACGGCGTCGAACCAACCGCAGCGGCGTGGCCGGCCGGTTGTGGCACCGTATTCGCCGCCGAGTTCGCGGATCCGGTCACCAAATTCCTGGCCAAACTCGGTGGGCAGCGGGCCCATCCCGACGCGGGTGGTATAGGCCTTGACTACCCCGAGCACTGTATTGATCCGCGTCGGGCCGATCCCAAGCCCCGTGCACGCTCCGCCGGCGATCGGGTTGGAGGAGGTGACGTAGGGATAGGTGCCAAAATCGATGTCGAGCATCGTGCCCTGCGCCCCCTCGATCAGCACCTCTTCGCCCGTATCGATGGCGCGGTTGATCAGCACGGTCGTATCCTTGACGTAGGCATCGATGCGGCGGTCGAACTCGAGATAATCCTGGATAATTTTTTCAGTGTCCATGGTGTCACGGTCGTAGATCCGCTGCAACACCTTGTTCTTGCTCTCAAGGTTTTTCAGGAGCTTGTCGGCCAGGGTGGTACGGTCTAGGAGATCGACGATCCGGATGCCGCAGCGGTCGTATTTATCAACGTAGGCCGGGCCGATGCCGCGACCGGTGGTGCCGATCTTCGCGGCGCCCTCGGCCGCCTCCCGCGTGGTATCCAGCAGCTTGTGGTATGGCATGATCAAATGGGCGCGGTGGCTGATGAAGAGACGGCCGTCGACCCGAAAGCCCTTGCTCTTGAGGAAATCGACCTCTTCCATAAGGATCACCGGATCGATCACCACGCCGTTGCCAATAATACAGCGGGTATGGGGATGAAGCATGCCGGAGGGGATCTGATGCAGCACAATCTCCTCCTCGTCAATCACCACGGTGTGGCCTGCGTTGGGTCCACCCTGGTAGCGCGCAACCACATCGGCTTTGGCGCTCAGCAGATCGACAATTTTGCCCTTCCCTTCGTCACCCCATTGGGCGCCGAGAATAATCGTGACCGACATAGAAAGCCTCTACACGTAAAAAACTCCGGGGTGAGACACGCCCGGAGTTTCTGATTCGTTCCAACCGGCAGGAATTAGAATGGCGTAAAGCTCTGCACGGCCTCGTTGACGGTGGCGTGGCAATCAAAAACGGTGCGTAATTTGGTGATGGTGAGCAGTTTTTCCACTTTTTCGTTCACACCCGCCAGTTTGAGATCGCCGCCGGCCTGACGCATGATGTTCAAACCGCTGATGAGCGCCCCTAGGCCGGAGCTGTTCATGGTCTGAACCCGCGCGAGATCGACAACCACCCATTTGTCGCCGCGCTCACGCAGCTCATGCAGGGTATCCATGATCACACCCGCCTCGGAAGCGCCGACATAGAGAGCATCTAAGGTCAACACCGTGACCGAATCCCGCTTCTCCTCTTTGATATGCATTTGGGCCTCCAGGATGACCGCCGCCGTGCATTACCGGGCCACGCGCGCCGCTGTTTTCGCTTGTTTCTTCCGGTCGAGATAGTTCTGCCAATCGAGCACCAGCACACTCGCGACAAATACGGAGGAATAGGTTCCGATGATTGTGCCGATAAAGAGCGCCAGGGCGAAACCGTGAATTACCTCGCCGCCGGCCAAGATGAGCACCAGCAGGACCACCAGGGTGGAGACGCCGGTGAGCAGAGTTCTGCTCAGGGTCTGGTTGACGCTGACATTCATGATATGTCCCAGGGATTCGCGCCGCATCAGTTTGAGATTCTCGCGGATGCGGTCGTAGACGACGATGGTGTCGTTGATCGAATAACCGACGATGGTGAGAAAGGCGGCCAGTGACGTCAGCGACATCTCGAGGCCCAGCGCGGTATAAATGCCAAGGACGAAAACAACGTCGTGAAAGAGGGCGATGACCGCGCCGACCGCGAACTTGAATTCAAAGCGCCAACTGATGTAAATCAGCATGGCGATCAGAGCGACAAGGACCGAGTAAAGAGCGCCCCTGCGCAGCTCGCCCCCGATCTTGGGACCGATCTCCGTGACGCTTAGCACATCATAAGGATGGTCTGCCAGCTTGGCGTTGAGTTCCTGCAAAATTAGTCCACCGGTCTTGGCCTCATCCCCCATCTGAGCGATGCGGATAATGAAGGTATTGGCGCTCTTCTCGCCGAGGTTCTTGATCTCGGCATCGCCAAAGCCGGCGCCGCTGATGGCCGAGCGGATCTGCCCCGGGTCGGTGGGTGTGGTAAATTTCAGTTGAATCGAGGTGCCGCCGGTGAAGTCGATGCCGTAATTCGGCCCGCCGTTGATGAAGAGAAAGATAATGGCGAGCACAAAGCTGATGATCGAAAAGGCATAGGTAATTCTACGCATGCCGATAAAATTAATATTGGTCTTCTTGAAAAATTCCATACGCTTTCTCTCTCCTTGAGGAAAAGGCCGTTCCAGCCGGTTCAGATGCTTAGTTTTTTCACGCCGAAACGGACTGTGGCGATATCGAGGATCAGTCTCGTGATATAGATAGCGGTGAACAAACTCACGAGAATACCAATACAGAGGGTGACCGCGAATCCCTTGACCGAGCCCGTGCCGAAGGTGTAAAGCACCGCGCCGGTGATCAGCGTGGTGATATTAGAGTCGAGGATGGTGATCAGGGCGCGGCTGTAGCCCTGTTCGATGGCCGCGCGTGTTGTCTTGCCGCCGCGCAGTTCCTCACGGATACGCTCATTGATAAGCACATTCGAATCGATGGCCATGGCCACGGAAAGGATAAAACCGGCGATGCCAGGCATCGTCAGGGTGAATCCGAATCCGGCCATGATCGCCATGACGAAGAGTCCGTTGAGTATCAGGGCAAAATCGGCGACCAGGCCGACCAGATTATAATAGACGATCACAAAGATCATCACCAGCGCCAGACCGATCAGAGCAGAGGTCTGGCCCTTGTTAATGGAATCTTGGCCCAGCGACGGGCCGACCGTGTCTTCCTGAAGAACCTTGACCGGAGCGGGGAGAGCGCCAGCGCGCAAAACCAGGGCGAGGTCCTGCGCTTCCTCCATGCTGCCCATGCCATCGATACGGGCACTGCCGGAGGGGATCTTTTCCTTGATGTTCGGAGCCGATTCCACGCGGCCGTCCAGGACGATCGCCAGCTGCTTGCCGACATTCATGCCGGTCACCTTAGCGAAGGTCTTGGTTCCCTCGGGATTGAGCTCCATATGCACCTCGGCCTGACCGGCGCGCAGACTCGACGAGCTGCCATCGATATTCACATCCGCATTGCTCAGCATCGATCCGAGCAACTCGGGCTCCTTCTTGACCACATAAAGACGCTGGAAGGACTGGTCGTTCATAGCGACTTGACGCGTTCCCCAAAGTACCTGCACATCGCTGGGGATGACCGCCTGGACCTCAGGGAGCTGCAAGGCGCGCTGCACAGCGCGGACGTTCTGCGACGGGACCGACACCACATCGGAGTAACGGCCCGGAAGACCACGCAGAAGCGAGGTGAAAGGCTTCTCTTCAAAGGTCGCTTGATCCACCACCACCGAGGTGTCCTCCGGAGTGCTCTCGCTCCCGGATTTTTCACCGAAAAGCTCGTTGAGGCTGAGCTGCTTCTCAGAGGCCTTGTCGCCTGTTTTCACCGTGGTGTCCGCCTTGGCGGCGACGGGATCCAGCCCCTTGCGTTTGGCACGCAGAACCTTGTCGATGTCATTCAGCACCGACCAGACAATTTCAGGATCCTTGACCAACTTGAACTCGAGGAGGGCGGTGGTGCCGATGACTTTTTTGGCGCGCTCGATATTCTGGATACCCGGCAGCTCGATCAGAATGCGGCTGTGGCCCTGCGGCGTGATGCTCGGCTCGGAGACGCCGAACTGGTCGACGCGGTTGCGCAGCACCTGCAGGGTGCGGTCGACCGCATCCTTGCTGAGCTTTTGCAGATCCTTGACGATCTCATCCTCCGTCTGGCCGCGACGACCGAAATAGCGGCTCAGCTTGACATCTCGGCTGGCAAAATTATCCTGCAAGGCCTTGAAAAAGTCGATCCCGCGGTTTTCATAGTCGCGCTGGGTGGCCGCGAGGATATCATCCAACCTTGAGTCCTTGTTCTTGGCATTTTCGCTAAGATACTGCTTTAGGTCGATCTCATAGACCAGGTAGGTGCCGCCCTGCAGATCGAGACCGCGGCGGATCGCCCGTCCCTGGAGCTTGGTGATCCGGGTATTGAGTTTGATCAACTGGTCCGCAACTAGCAAGGCTTCGTCCTGATTGCCCTGGGAAACCGACCGGCGCACCTGCCCTTCCAACTCACCGCTGGTCACACCGACCTCGATATCCGATCGGCTCAGGCCGGACAGCTTGGCCAGTTTGGCGATCAGCGCGGATTCTTGATCCTGCGCGTCGTTCAGCTGAAAGGTCGGCAGCATCGAAACTACGGCCACGACGATTAAAGCCAATACGAAGATAACCTTGAAAATGAGCGCTCGTTGCATGAATGAAAAACCTCCAGAAATGGAATGGGTTTGCGGATATAACCGAGAAATATACTTTATTTTGATAAAATATGCAAACAAAAAGAATTAGGCCCCGCTGCGGGATCACTCCGTCGGCACCAGCTCGCGGACCGCGTCGATGAGGGTGCCATCGCGGAACTCGATCACCGCTACCACACGGTCGGTGAACTGCGGTTTTTCAGGCACACCCGACAGGCGGGCGGCGATGTCGCGCAGTTCCTCGATCGTCTTTAAAGGCAGGGTGCTCCTCTTGAGCCGGTCGATCAGATCCTGCCTCAGGGGATTGACGGCGACGCCGTGCTCGGTCACCACTACGTCGATCATCTCGCCCGGCGCGGTCACGGTGGTGACGCGGTCGAGGACGATCGGCAGCCGGCTGCGCACCAGGGGAGCTGTGATCATGGTCACCCCGGCATCGGCCGCGTCAGTGAAACCGCCGATGCCGTGTAGCAGCCAGCCATCGGAATGGGTGTTGACATTGACGTTGTAATCGAGGTCGATCTCGGTCGCCCCCAGCACCGAGACCTTGAGGATCTGGGCGAAGCAGCCCTTGGTATGGTAATCGTACGAGACGAAGGGGTTGGTCTCGATGTGGCAGGGATTGTCGCGCAGGGAACGCACTCCGTCGAGGTCAAAGCTCTGGCCGTCGAGGATGTAACGGGCGAGGCCGTTCTCGAGCATCTCGACCATATATTTTGTCGAACCGCCGCGGACAAAATCGGCCACCACCCCCGCCTCGCGCATGAGATCGCTCATGTATTTGACAAAGGCGAGTGAGACCCCGCCGGCTCCGGCCTGAAAGCTGAAATGGGGTTCGGTCATGATGCCCGACTCCTTGACGAGGCGGGCGGCATATTCGGCGATGAGCAAGCGGGTAGGTGAGCGGGTGATCTGGGTCGTGCCGGAGACGATCTGACTCGGGTCGCCGATGGAATCGATCTGCACCACATAATCGACGTTCCCTCCCTCAATACTCCAGGGATGGCATGGAAAATCGACGAGATGGTCGGTCACCACCACCACCTTGTCGGCAAAAAGGGAGTCGGCCAGGGCGAAGCCGAGCGGGCCGCAGGCCGAGGGGCCATTGACCCCGTTGGCGTTGCCATGGGAATCGGCGCAGGGGGCGGCGATAAAGGCGACATCGATATGGAGATCGCCGTCCTGGATGGCGCGGTAACGGCCGCCGTGCGAACGCAAGATCGCAGTCTTTTTCATCTTGCCTAGGGAGCAGGCGCGGCCGATGGGACCGTTCATCGAGCCTTCGATGTGCGAGATGACACCGCTTTCGATATACTCGGCCAGCTTACCATGGGTCGGGAAGAGGGCTGAAGGGGCGAGGACCAGATCCCTGAGGCCGCGCGCTGCCAGCTTGTCTATGACCAGATTGACAAGAAAATCGCCGTTGCGCAGATGATGATGAAAGGAGAGGACCATACCATCGCGGATTTCGCAGGCGTCGATCGCTGCATCGAGATCGGCCAGCAGCTTGTTGCCGTAGCGGGAAGCAGCGGGAATCCTGCCGCCGTAGCGCATACCTCCACCGGCATCTACATGGGCCCCCATGAAAGGCCGCACGCTGCGGCCATTGACTTCTGTGGGCACCAAGCGCCCGAGACTGTTCTTCACCATACTCATAGCTTTTCTTCCTCTCCGAGAACGCCATGGGCGCGGGCGCGCTCGAGGACCTTTTGCGCACGCGCCACAACCGGGGCATCGATCATCTTGGTGCCGAGGGAGACCACCCCCGACCCCTTGGCCTTGGCCTCCTCCAGGGCGGCCACTATTTTCTGCGCCTTCTCGATCTGTTCCATTGAGGGGCAAAAGGCCGCATGCACCGGCTTGATTTGGCTCGGGTGGATCACCCCCTTTCCGTCAAAGCCCTGGGCCATCGCTTCGCGGGCGCTCGCGCTCAGCCCCTCTTCATCTTGCACATCGGCGTAGACCGTGTCGATCGCCTGAATCCCGGCCGCTTTGGCCGCCAGCACAATCAGGCTGCGCGCCACGAAGTGTTCCTTGCCCTCAACAGTGCGCTCAACCCCGAGATCGGCAGTGAAATCCTCGGCGCCGAAACAGAGGGCGATGTTCCGGCTGCTCGCCGTGGCGATCTCGTAGGCATGGAGCACGCCCCGGGCGGTTTCGATTAGGGGCATGAAGAGCAGAGGCTGGGAGAGCCCCGCATTCGCCTCCAAAGCCGCCACCTGCTCCTCGACGGCGCGCACATCGGCAGCGCTCTCGCACTTGGGGATGAGCAGGGTATCCGGGGCCGCGGCGACGATTTCGGCGAGATCGTCGGCGCCGTAGGGGGTCTGCAGGGGATTGATGCGCACGATACGCTCGCTGTTCCCGAATTCCAGCGCCCTGAGGGCGTGCTTAACCAGGATGCGCGTTGCGAACTTTTCCGGGGGGGCCACCGAATCCTCGAGGTCGAGGATCAGACAGTCCGCTCCGAAGAGATGGGCGTTGAGCATGAGATCGGGGGTGCTGCCGGGCAGATAAAGGCGCGTCCGCCGCAGCCGGTTCCGCTCGGCCGGCGGGCGCGGCGCCGCGGCAGGCGGCTTGAGGGCCGCCTTGTGACCTGCGGCGCGGGCGGCCGCCTCGATCCGCGCCCGGATCACCCAATCCAGCGCTCCCTTGTCGTTTATCATCAGCCGGGCATGCCCGATACCCAGTTCCTGCAGCGCCGCTGCAGCGGCGGCCGCGATCGCCTTGCCGAAAAGAGCCTTAACCGAGCTGTTGACCTGGATCTCTAGTCCGCCCTCCGGGCGCATCTCGATCTCGACCACGAGGTCGCTCTTTTCGTCACGGCCGGCCCTGCCGGTCAGATAGTCCATAGCATTGATTCTCCAGTTATTCGATACCGTTGCCATGCCATCCCGTTGCTCCTCCCCGCGGAGCGATGCCGCTCCGTCCCTGACCCGTCACTCCCCCGTCGTGCTCTCTTCCCGGCGTTTCTCCAGAATTTCGCGCGCTACCGACAGATTCTCCGGGCTGGAAAGGATGAGCAGCACATCCCCCTCTTCAAGGACGGTTGATCCCCCCGGCATGATGAATTTCTCATTGCGCGAGATCATCGTGATCAGGCAATCCCTGGGAAAACCCAGCTCAAGGATCTGCCGCCCCGCCGCCTGAGATCCATAGGGCACAAAAAGATCCACCAGCTCTAGGTTCATGGCCTCTGAGTTATCAAAATCGATGGGATAGCGGCGCTGGCGCACCAGCGGGGCATCGACTTTAGCAAGCCGCGCCATCAGGGGGATGGTGGTGCCCTGGAGCAGAACCGAGGAGATGACAATGAAGAAAACCAGATTGAAGATATAATGGTTATGGTCCAGCCCCGCCAGCATGGGAAAGGTGGCCAGGACGATCGGCACCGAGCCGCGCAGTCCCACCCACGATATAAGATGTTTTTCACGGAAACTGAAACGGAAGGGGATCAGACTGCAAAAGACGGCGGCCGGCCGCGCTACCAATATGAGGAACAGGGCGACCAGCAAACCCTGACCGGCTACCGGAATGAGCTGCGAGGGGAAAACCAGCAGCCCCAGGGTGAGGAACATCAGGATCTGCATCAGCCAGGCTATGCCATCCTGAAAGCGGATCAGGCTCTTCTTGTGCGAAAAGCTCTTCTTGCCCAGCACCAGGCCGGTGATATAGACGGCGAGAAAGCCGCTGCCTTTGAGCCAGGCGGTAAGGGCATAGGTCAACAGCACCCAGCCCAGCGCGAGAACCGGATACAGGCCCTCATAGTCCAGCTTGACCCGGTTGATGATGTGGATGAATATCCGGGCCGTGAGATAGCCCAGGACCAGTCCGATAATCATCTGCTCCAGAAAAAGTGGGATCAGGCTCAGCACCGGCCGGGCGGGATTGCGGATGAGCTCGATCAGTCCGACTGTCAAAAAGACCGCCATCGGATCGTTGCTCCCCGACTCGAGCTCGAGCAGGGGGCGGAGCGGCTCCTTGAGGCCGACATTCTTCGAGCGCAGCACCGCAAAAACCGCGGCCGCATCGGTCGAGGAGACGATCGCTCCGATCAACAGGCTCTCCATCCACGAGTGACCGAGCAGATAATGGATGCCGAGGCCGGTTGTCAGGGCTGTCGCCAGAACCCCAAGGGTGGCCAGGGACACCGCCGGCCGGACCACCCGTCGCATGGCGTCGACATCGGTCTCGAGGCCGCCGGCGAAAAGAATATAAGCGAGGGCCACCGTGCCGAGGGCTTGCGCCATGCGCGCATTATCGAAATAGATTCCGCCGGGACCGTCAGAGCCAGCCAGCATACCGATGCCGAGGAAAAGCAGCAGAGTCGGCACGCCGAAGCGCTCCGAGACCTTGCTCAGCAGGACGCTGGCGACCAGAACAGCCGCGGCAATGAGGAGGATCAACTCGCCGCTCATAATAGAGGCAGACCGAATAGGGCTGCGGCATTGGCTGTCGTCCGCTCCGCCACAACCGCGACCGAGCACGCTTTGACCTCGGCGACCTTTTGGGCTACGAGCTGGACATAGGCGGGCTCGTTGCGCTTGCCGCGGTGCGGCACCGGCGCCATAAAAGGACAGTCGGTCTCGACCATCAGCCGCTCCAGCGGCACCGCGTGCATCACCATAGCCGATGTGGAATTCTTGAAGGTGAGATTGCCGGTGAAAGAGATATAAAATCCCATCTCCAGCACCTTCTCGGTCATGTGGGCGTCGCCGGAGAAGCAGTGGAAAACCCCGCGCCATCCGGCCCGGCTGCGTTCGCGCAGGATCGTCAGGATCGCCTCATCCGCATCACGGGTATGGATGATCAGGGGCTTCCCCATCTCCAGCGACCAATCGAGAAAAAGGCGCAAATACTTGCGCTGCATTTCTTCGGGGGAGTAATAGTAATAGAAATCGAGCCCGACTTCGCCGAGGGCGACTGTTTTGGGATGCTGCAGCAGGCTTTCGATCTCCGCAAGATCCTCGCTGCCGGCCTTGGCGACATCATGAGGATGGATGCCCACAGCAGCATAGACCATGGAGTATTTTTCCGCCAAGGCCACGCACTTGCGGCTGGTGGCCAGATCGATGCCGATGGTGATAATTTGCCGCACGCCATTCATTTCGGCGCGCTCGAGCACCTCCTCGCGGTCGGCATCGAACTGATCAAAATCGAGGTGGGCATGGGTGTCGACCAGATAGGGGATCATTTCACCTTCGCACCTGAATCGATCTCCCCCTGCGGCGACAGGATCGCCATCCGTCCCTGGGCGTCCTCGGCGGCGAGAAGCATGCCGTTGGACTCGATGCCGCGGATCACTGCAGGCTGCAGGTTTGCGACGATGATGATGGTACGGCCAACCATCTCTTCCGGGGTGTAATGTTTGGCCACTCCAGCGACGATCTGGCGCGTTTCGCCGCCCACCTCCAACTCGAGGCGGAGCAGCTTGTCCGCCTTTTCTACCTTCTCCGCTTTGACCACCCGGGCCACACGGAGATCCACCTTGGCGAACTCATCATAGGTGATGCGCGGTTCTTCGGCCGCGGCCTCCGCGGGGGCCGCGGTGCCGTCTGCTGCAGCCTTCAGGGCCGCCGAGATCGCGCGCAGCCGCTCCACCTCCGGGCGGATCTGGCTCTCCTCGATCTTGGTGAAGAGGATTTGCTCCTGGCCGAGGAGGTGTCCCGCCACTAGATGGCGGCCGCCGCAGCCGTCCCAAGCCTGGTCATGGACGCTGCCGGCGCCGCCGACCATGGCCCAGACCTTCTCAGCCGAGAAGGGGAGGATGGGCTCCATCAGCACCGCCAGAGTCTGGCAAGCTTGGATGGCGAGGTGAATCGTCGTGGCGCATTTTTCCCGGTTCTCACGCGCCGTACGCCAGGGCTCCTGGTCGTTGAAATACTTGTTGGCCGAGCGGGCGACGTCGATCAGGGTTGCGGCCGCCTTGCGCAGCTCGTAGCGCTCCAGCAGGTCGCCAATTTTTTCCGGCGCCTCCGCCAGAGTCCGCACCATCTGTTCATCCAGCCCGTCGAGCGGGCCGCACTCCGGGACTGCACCGGCAAACTGCTTGCGCGCAAAGGTGAGCGTGCGGTTGATAAAATTGCCAAGAATATCGGCCAGCTCGCTGTTGTTGCGCCCCCGAAAATCCTCCCAAATGAAATCGGAATCCTTGGTCTCTGGGGCGTTGACCGCAAGATAATACCTTAGTGGATCGGCCGGAAACTTGTCGAGATACTCGCCAAGCCAGACCGCATAATTGCGGCTGGTGCTGAGCTTTTCGCCCTGCAGATTGAGAAACTCGTTGGCCGGGATATCCGCCGGCAGGACCAGACCGCCGTGCCCCATCAGCATCGCCGGCCAGATCACGGCATGGAAGACAATGTTGTCCTTACCGATGAAATGGACCAGCTTGGTGTCGGGCTGGAACCAGTACTCCTTCCACGCCTCGGGCCGGCCGTTTTTCTCCGCCCACTCCTTGGTGGCCGAAATGTAACCGATGGGGGCTTCGAACCAGACATAGATCACCTTGTCCTCGTAGCCGGCGACCGGCACCTTGATGCCCCAGCTCAGGTCGCGGGTCACCGCGCGTTCGCCCAGCCCTTCATTAAACCAGCCGCGAACATAATTGAGTACGTTCTCCTTCCACTCCTTTTTCCCCGCTAACCACTCCTCAAGCAGGGGCTGGAATTCATTGAGTTTTAGGAAGAGATGTCGGGTCTGGCGTAGTACCGGGGTGCTGCCGCATACCTTGCAGTAGGGGTTGATCAGCTCGGTCTGCTCGAGCGAGCTGCCGCACGCCTCGCATTGATCCCCGCGCGCCCCGGGACGATGGCAGCGCGGACACTCACCTTCGACGAAACGGTCGGCGAGAAAGCGGGCGCACTTTTCGCAATAGAACTGCTCGATCGCCCGCTCGACGAGATAGCCCTTATCATAAATGACCTGGAAGAATTCGGACGCGGTCTTGTGCTGCATCGGCGCGGAAGTGCGCGAAAAGTGATCAAAGCTCATGCCGAATCGGGTAAAGGTGTCGAAATGATCGGCCCAGTATTTATCGACGATCGCCTGCGGCGTCACCCCCGCCTTTTCGGCGGCGATGGCAATGGGCACGCCGTGCTCATCGGTCCCGCAGATAAAGACCACATCGCGTTTCTTGAGGCGCTGGTAGCGCACATAGACATCCGCGGGGAGATAAGCCCCAGCGAGATGGCCGAGATGGATCGGCCCGTTGGCGTAGGGCAGGGCGCTGGTGACCAGAAGGCGCTTGAAGGATTCAGGCGTACTCATGGGTAGTCTTCTCTTTTCCGTGCTATTCCGCCTCCGGGGCGGAGATCAGGGTGAACTGTTCCATCTCCGCCAGCTCGAAGGTCTCTTGTTTTTCCGGCGAAAAGGATAGGGTGATGCGCTCATTAAAAACATCGACGTGAACGACGCGCCCCTCTCCGAGAGGGGTCTGGAACCGGGAATCGATCCGTGGTAGTTTCGACATCTGGCGGCGGTAAAAATCGCGTTCGTACATCAGGCAGCAGAGCAGCCGGCCGCAAAGTCCGGAAAGCTTTTGCGGATTCAGGGGCAGGTTCTGCTCCTTGGCGCACTGGGTGGTGATCGGTTCGAACTCCTTGAGGAAAGTCGTGCAGCACAACTTGCGGCCGCAGGTGCCATACCCTCCGACTCGCTTGGCCTCGTCGCGTACTCCGATCTGGCGCAGCTCGATACGCACCTTGAAGACATTGGCGAGATACTTCACCAGTTCGCGAAAATCGACCCGTTTTTCTGCCGTAAAATAAAAGGTCACCTTATTGCCGTCAAACTGGTATTCGACGTCCACCAGCTTCATTTCGAGGCCGGTCTCGGCGATCCGCTTGCGGCAGATCTGATAGGCTTCAAACTCCCGGCTGCGGTTCTGGTGGTAAATATCGAGATCGCGCGGGGTGGGCTTGCGCAGGATATTGCGCAGCACAGCATCCCCTTTTTTACGCTCGAGCACCGAACCGAGCTGGTTCACCACGCCCAGATCCTCACCCTTCTCCGCTTCGACAATCGCATAATCACCCGGTCGGAAGGGGAATTCCTGGGGATTGGCGTAGATATCCTTGCGCTCCCCCTTGAAAACAATTTCAACCATCATACTGTTCGGCCTTTGAGAATTAAATTTTGATTCAGCCGCGTCAGCAGCACCATCAGGATAAGGGTGGGATGCACATTGCGGTCGACCATTTCAATGGACTTTTCCAGCTCCGCAAAGATTATGTCGAACCGGATCTCGCTGAAAGCCTTGACAAAATTGGCCATCACCTCCAGCTGGTCGATATTGACCAGTTGGTCCTGCGCCGCCGCCTCGGGATTGGCGGAAAGCACCAGGGCGTCGCGGAACCAGACCAGCATCAGACTGTAAAACTCACGCTGTTCGCGCTTGTCGAGTTCGTCGAGCACCTCCTCGGCCCATTCCATGCGGGTCCCGTCGTCCTTGAGGCAAATGCGCAGGGCTTCGATGACCAGATTGCGGCGCTCCTGGAGATTCTCCTCGAGGAGCTCCTGGGCATAGCGGAAGTTGCCCTGGGCGATGCGCGCCGCCAACTGCGCCTGCTGCTCCGTCGTCCCCTTGCGCGCCACCAGGGCAGCAGCGACCTCGGCATTGGTCAGCAGGGTAAAGTCGATCCGCTGACAGCGCGACAGGATAGTCGGCAGCAGCCCGGCATCGCGTGAGGTGGTCAGGATCATTTGCATCTCGGCCGGGGGCTCCTCGAGGAGCTTGAGGAGGGCGTTGCTGGCCTCCGGCGTCATCCGATCGGCCTCGGCGATGATCACGACGCGGCGCCCCTCGAGGGGCTTGAGACTGGTGACGCGCCGCAGCTCGCGGATGCGCTCGATGCCGATGGTCGGAGCCGCCCAGGGCAGCTCGCGCTGGTAGGGATCGCGGATGAGGCTGTCGAGCACCCGGCGCTCCTCCTCGACGCTCGCCGTCTTGGGCATGGGAAAGAGGTAGAGAAAATCGGGGTGCCCGAAACGGCTGGCGCGCCGGCAGGCACTGCAGAGATCACAGGGCTTCTCGCCACCGCCGCTGCATAGCAGCGCTTTGGCCATCTCGATGGCCAGGGCCTCCTTGCCTACGCCGGCGGGACCGGCAAAAAGATAGGCATGCGGGATCCGGCCGGTTTGCAGCGCCCGCGCCAGGATCTCCTTCGGCCGGTTCTGGCCGATGATCTGTGCGAAACTCATGAATCTCTTTCAGGCCTCAAGAGGGGAACACAGCCGCATCTCATCCCAGCCATTCCTCGGGGTCCAGATTGCGGGTGTTTTTCCAGATTTGAAAATGAAGGACCGAACCGTTAAACGAACCCGATTCGCCGACGGTGCCAATCGCCTGGCCCTGACGAACCGGATCATCCTGGCTGACGCGGATCTCCTCCAAATGCGTATAGACGGTATAAAAACCGTCGCCGTGACTGATGATGACGATGTTGCCACTGCCGCGCTGCCAGGTGATCGTCTGGATCCGGCCATCGCCGACCGCCACCACCGTGCCGCCCTCCCGGGCCTTGATGTCGATGCCGAGATTCTCGGTGATGGTGTTGAGCTCGGGATGGCGCTGCCGGCCGAACCGGCTGACCACTGCGCCGCGCACGGGCCAGGTTAACCGGCCCTTCATCCCGGCGAAACGGCCGCTGTACACGACCGGAGCGGTCACGGTCGCTGACGGCTGCTGCGGCTTGCGTGCACTGGCGCTCAGGCGCGCCTGCTCGGCTTTAGTAATGAGCGCAAGAATCTGCTTCTCGGAAGCTCGGCTGTCGCGGAGACGCTGCTCCAAAATCTTTTTATCCTTGCGCACCGTAAGCAGATAGGCCGATCGCTTCTCACGGCTGCGGCGCAAGGCCTGCTCCTCCGCCGTCCGCTCGTTCAGCACCTTCGCCTTATCCGCCCTCTCCTGACGCAGATAGATCGCTTCCTTTTCCAGCTGCTGTTGCCGGAGTGCCAGAGACTGCAGGTTGCGGCGGTCAGCATCGGCAATCATCTTCTGGTAACGCATCCACACTTGGGCCTGCTGCAGCGAACGGATGCTGAGCAGTAGATCGATCTCCTGGGCCCGGCCATGCTTGTAAAAGGAGACCAGCCGTTTTTTCACGAAGGAGGCGAGTGTATCCTTTTCAGCAGCCAGGAGGCGGACGCGCTGGCTGCGCACCTCTACCTGCTGCGCCAGCCGCTCGACATCACCGTTGAGCTCTTTCAGGTAGGCGTGCGAGATGTCGATCTCCCGGTCCAGCTTGGCCAGATAGTCCGTGGCAGCCTTCTCGTCGCGCTTGCGCTGGCTGAGTGCTGATTCCTGCCGCTTGATCTCCTCCCGGATGTTCTGCAGCTCCATCTTTTGCCGCGCCGCCTCCTTGGGGATCTCGGCGGCTGCAGCTGGGGCCAGCAGGGCCGGCAGGAGGATAACGGCGAGGGCTGTGCACGCTCGTCTCATCCCATCCCTTCAGCAGATCTCTATACTTGTTAGAAAATAATACTCTACGCAGACAAATGCAACAGAAAAGCACGGGAAGCCAGAACGGGGAGGGTGAAAACGGGGCGGATGGGTACCAGGGCGCAAGGCTGGAGGCTGGGGTCTGCCGTCGTCCGCAGGGCAGGGACGACTGCAAAGGCCTTGATTTATACCCGCCCGAATGCTATATTTATCCTTATGAAAACCACCCGCCCATCCCCACCCTCCAGCACCGGCCAATCCTGCACCCTCGAGGAACTGCGCCCCCTCCGCGCCTTTGCCCGGCTGCTGCCGGCCGCACTCAAGCGTATCCAGCCCTGGCTTCATGTGCGCACCTATGAACCCGGGGAATCCCTCTACGAGCAGGGCGAGCCGGCCCTGATCCTCTTCTTTCTCCTCACCGGCTCTCTCGCCCTGGAGATCGAGGAGAAAGCCGGCCATGCCGAGCGGATCAAGATCGTCTTGCGCGGCGAAGCGTGTGGCACCGCCGCCCTCGTGGGTGAAGCCTTTTATGGCGAGAGCTGCCGCGCCCTCGAGGCCAGCCGCGTGGTGGTATTGCCCCAATTTGGCTTCGAACAGCTGCTGGCGGTTCAGCCGGCCCTTGCCTGCGCTTTGCTGCAGGGAGCGCTCGAGGAGACATTGGAGGACTGGCGTAAGGCCCAAAGGAATTACGGCAACCTGACCGACCATCTTACCCGCGCCAACATCATCGTTTAATCCGGAGCGATCTGCCGGGAGCAGCCATGTCCTTTGCGATACACCTCACTTCTGATAAGCTTCGTCAATACGGGACCACCGCGGTCCTTGCGGCTGCCCTCCTCCTGGTGCTTTGGCTTGCCCATCGCCTCTCCCCCGCTCTTTTGCGTTTGATCCTCCTGACTCTCTTTCTGATGTGTGCCATCCCGGCCTTGCCCCGGCCCCGCCTGCTGCACCGTGCGCGGGGTGTGGTGCCGCTCTTGACCCTCGCCGCCCTTTATGTGGTGCTCGATCTCGGGATTGCCGGATCCATCGGAACATCACGGCCGGCCGCGTCGGCCTCCTCCCTGCACGGCGACGCCGGGCTGCTCCAGCGCCAGCTCGACGTGGGCCGGATCGAGCTGCTGGAATTTCTCCACGGGGCCGGTCAGCTCCTTTGGCCCGCGCCCGGGACCGTGCTGCTCGGACTCCTGCTCGCCGGTCTCCTGGCAGCCCTTTGGCCGAAGCTGGCAACTCTGCTGCTGCGCCGTGCGGGCAACAGCACGCTGAACCGGCGCGCCTGGCAGCTGCGGGAACTGCCGCGGCGTTTCGGCGCCTGGGTCCGCTGCGAAACCCTGCACGCCCTGCTGCTGGGAGTGATCTGGGGCTGCGGCACCTGGCTGCTCGGCTACTCCCATCCCGTCGCCGCAGCGCTGCTGATGAGTTTTGCCAGCCCGACGCCCTTCTGGGGCCCCCTGCTCGCTGCGGGGCTGAGTCTCTTTTTCGCCGCGGGGGTGCGGCAGCTGCTTCTCCAGGCCGGCGGAGCGGTCATCGTCTTCGCCGTGGCCTGGCTCGCCAGCCATCTCCTCCTCGCTTCCCGTCTCGATGCTTCCCGCCCGCGCCTACCCAGGGGCGCCCTGCTCCTCTGCGCCCTTGGCGGCTACGCCCTTGCCGGGATCGGTGGATTTTTCTTCGCCGCCCCTCTGCTCACCACCACCCTCCACCTCCGGGACGCCCTTCGGCCCCCGGACTCCGCGGTCCGCTCCTGACTACATACGACAATTAGCTTGATTATTTGGCCTTTTTTTAATAAATTTTTAGTTAATATTTATTATGGACAGCCTGTCATGGCATCAAATCCTTTAGCAAAACCCCCCTCCATCGCCTTTCAGGGCGAACACGATGCCTACAGTGAACTGGCCGCCCTCAAGTTCTTTGGCGACGACGCCTGCTGCATCCCCTGCGCCGATTTTGAGCAGGTTTTCGCCGCAGTGATCTCCGGCACCACCCGTTTCGGGATCCTTCCGGTCGAAAATTCCTCCACAGGCAGCATCCACGTCAATTACGACTTGCTTCTTCAGCATCAGGTCGCAATCACCGGTGAGGTCTATTACCCCATCGACCACCAGCTGATCGCCCATCCCGGCGTCAAACTGCAGGAAATCCGGACGATCTATTCGCATCCCCAGGCCCTCGAGCAGTGCCGCCATTTCATCGCCTCCCTCGCGGGGGTGCGCGCCCTGCCCGCCTTCGATACCGCCGGCAGCGTCCGGATGATCCTCGAAGACAAGCTGCACGACTGCGCGGCCATCGCCAGCCGCCGCGCGGCCCGCGTCACCGGCATGCAGATCCTGAGCGAGAACATCCAGGATATCGCGGAGAACATCACCCGTTTCCTCATCATCAGCCGCGATCCGGAACCGCAGCCCGGCGCCAACAAGACCTCGATCGTTTTCGCCATGAAAAACCTGCCCGGGGCGCTGTATAAAAGCCTCAGTGCGTTTGCGCTGCGCGACATCGACCTTCTCAAGATCGAATCGCGCCCCTGGCGCGGCCGGCCGTTCGAATATATCTTTTATCTTGACTTCCGCGGCACGCTGGAAGAGCAGTCCTGCCGCAACGCTCTGCGCCATCTTGAGGAGATGACTAGTTTTTTAAAGATTCTGGGTTCCTACGCCGAAGGCGATGGTCTCGATCCGGCCGCCCGGCGCGGGGAAACCGCAGCGACGGCATGCTGAACCCGTCCATTCGCGACCAACCATACCAAGAACAGGAGTACGACTATGTCTGCAGCAAAAACGGAAATCCAGGGCAATATCGGCATTCTCGTCGGCGGCGGCCCCGCTCCCGGGCTCAACGGCGTCATTGCCGCGGTCACTATCGAAGCCCGGCGCCACAATCTCAATGTCTATGGCATTATGGACGGCTATAAATGGCTGGTCAAGGGCGACGAAACCGAATTCAGGGAGCACGTAAAAGAGCTGCGCATCAGCGACGTCTCGCGCATTCACTACGACGGCGGCTCGATTCTGCGCACCTCGCGCACCAATCCCGCCAAGAGCCCCAACGGCATCGAGAACTCGGTCAAGCTGCTTAAAAAACTCGGCATCACCTATATGGTAACCATCGGCGGCGATGACACCGCATACGGCGCCATGGAAATCGCCCGCGCCGCCGGCGGCCAGATCAAGTTCGCCCACGTCCCCAAGACCATCGACAACGATCTGCCCCTGCCCAACAACTTGCCGACCTTCGGCTACCAGACCGCCCGCGACCTCGGCGCCACTCTGGTCAAGAATCTGATGGAAGACGCCCGCACCATGGACCGCTGGTACATCACCGTCGCCATGGGCCGCCACGCCGGCCATCTCGCCCTCGGCATCGCCAAATCGGCCGGCGCCACCATCGCCATCATCGCCGAAGAGTTCGAGACGCCAGGCTTTGTCCCCCTCGACCACATCTGCGATATCGTCGAGACCGCCGTGATCAAGCGCCGCGCCATGGGCAGCCGTCACGGCGTCATCGTCATCGCCGAGGGCGTTGCCGAACGCCTCAGCCCCGAAGAGCTGAAACAGATCCCCGGCGTCATCGTCGAATACGACGCCTTCGGCAACATCCTCCACTCCGAGATCGAGCTGGGCAAAATCATCAAGCTCAAGGTCGAAAGCCGCTTCGCCGCCCGCGGCGACAAGATGTCCATGGTCGAGATCAATATCGGGTATGTCCTGCGCTGCGCCGATCCCATCCCCTTCGACCAGGAGTACACCCGCGATTTGGGCTTCCAGGCGGTGCGCTATCTGCTCAACGACGGCAACAGCTACAAGGGCAATGCGATGATCTCGGTCGACAACGGCAAGCTCCATCCCATCCCCTTTGACGAGATCATCGACAAGGCGACCCAAAAGACGGCAGTCCGCTACGTCGATATCCATAGCGATTCCTACCGCGTCGCCCGGAGCTACATGGTCCGCCTCGAAAAACGCGACCTCGAGGACAAGGAGTTCCTTGCCAAGCTCGCTGCGGCCGCGCGCATGACGCCGAAGCAGTTCATCGAGCGCTTCGCCTACCTCATCTAATAACCCCTGCCGCATAGCCATAAAAAAGCCGCTTCAATCGAAGCGGCTTTTTTGTTTTCCAGGAGCGCTAGAGGCCGATAGTGAGGCTGGTGGCGAAGCCGCCGCCGCGCACGGCGGCAGGATTGAGACTGCCCACCCCCTGCCAGGCCAGATCCCAGCGCAAGCTGCCGACCAGCAGGCCGAGCCCGAAGGCGCTGCTCCAGCCGCTCGCCGCCGCATGACCGGCGCCGGTGCGCAGACGCAGGAACCGCCAGGGCGCATACTCACCGCCCAGGGCCAGCTCGGAACCGCCCAACACGGCCGCCTCCTCCTGCCCGCCACGCCATTCCGCGCTGACGAGCCAGCGCTTGCGCAAATAGCTTGCCGTGAGATGCCAGCGCCGCGGCAGGCGCGTCGAAAAGGCCGGAATGGCAAGGGTGGTATCGCTGTGCACCGCCACATCCTCCAGATCGAGACCCTCCTCGAGGATGCGGTCGATGTTGGTATCGTACAGGGAAAAGCCGGCCAGCAGCCGTTCACACGTCCTGTTCCAGCGCAGTTCAGTGAGGAGGTTTTCCGCATAAAGTGCGAAACGGAGACGGGGCGTAATCACCGCGGTCATGCCGAGATCGAGGCCCCATCCCTGACCGCCGCGGGCCGTGCGTAGCCGCGCCTGGCCGTCGGCCGCAGCGCTGGTCGCGCCAGTCCGCGCCCGTGCGCGCATGGACTCCACCTCGCCATACCAGGAGCCGAGAAAATAATGGGCATTGAGACCGAAAGAGAGGCTCTGAGTGCCGCGCAGGGTGATAGGGGGGGAATAGCCGTAAGAGAGGGTGAGATCGCTGAGCAGCATGGCCCGCCCGGCTGCGGGGATGAAATCGTAGGCGCGGTCCAGTTCGTTGCCGCGGAGCAGCAAATCGAAAAGCTCTTCGGCGAGATGAAAGCGGCCAAGGCCGCGGCTCTGCAGTGACAGCGCCGCCGGGCCGACGGCGATGCTGATCGGCCGGGCTGTCACGCCGGCGCGGCCGATCACGCCCCGGCCGGCGACCGCAGCAAGGAGCTCCCGTTTGGCCACGTCATCCAGATACGCACCATTATAGCGGTGGTAGCTTTCCAGGCCGAAGGCATTGTCATCGGCCCAGACGCTCACGCCCAGCAGGGCCAGACTCGTCCGGCCGCCCGTGCTGAAGGCCAGATTCGCCGGATTGTGGAAGGGCGCTTCGGCTCCGGTGGCGAGTGTGGCATAGGCTCCATGCAGACCCGCACTGCGCCCCTGGCCGAAAGCGGCGGCCGCACCCATCCAGAACCACACCACCCGCCAGCCGCTGCATCGCTTCATTTCACATCCGTCTCCACCATCGTCACCACCTGGTCCACCGCCTTGTGCTGATAGATCGTCCGCGCCGCAGGCAGTTCGCCCTGGATACGGCCAAAGTCCGGCTGGTGACTATCCCGGTGCCAGGCCCGCAGGTAGGCCAGCCAGCGGCAGCCATCCAAAAAAGCAGCGCGCTCCGCATTTTGCTGGACCGCCGGCCGGTTCTCCGGGTTCTCGGGAATCCGGCCGAAACCGACGGCGCGCAGCGTCCCTTTTTCAGCGTCCAGCGCCAAAGCTAGGAGCCGCTCGCGCAGCTCGACGGCCGCCGGCGCCTCGCGGATCTGCTCTTGCAGGCTGAGCAGATCGCCGGCCAGCCGAGCCAACTGGGCTTCGCTCTCCGCAACGCTCTGCTTTTCGACCTGTTTGATCGCCTGCTCCGCTTTTTCATTCCTGCAGCCGCCCATTGCGATCAGGATGGCGAGGCAAAAAACAAAGCCGGGGTGTTTCCATCCCGGCCTGCTTGGTGTTTTAAAATTCATGTGCCCATTTCCCAGGATGCCAGATACTTTTTTTGTTCGTCTGTGAGTTCATCCATTTCGATGTTCATGCTCTTCAACTTGAGACGGGCTACCCAGTCTTCGATTTCATCGGGCACCTCATAGACCTGCACCTTGAGAGTGCCGGCGTTTTTAACCACCCATTCGGTGGCCAGGGCCTGAGTCGCAAAACTCATGTCCATCACCGAGGCGGGATGACCTTCCGCGGCAGCGAGATTGATCAGCCGGCCGTCGGCGAGCAGCCGCACCCGGTTTCCCGAGGGCAGGGTGTACTCGTCGACAAAGTTGCGCACGCCGGGACGGCTCGCGACCGCCATCTCCTTGAGGGCCGGGATGTCGATCTCGACGTTGAAGTGGCCGGAGTTGGCCATGATTGCGCCGTCCTTCATCACCGCAAAATGCTCGGCGCGCAGAACGTGGATGTCGCCGGTCAGGGTGCAAAAGAGATCGCCGATGCGCGCGGCCTCGGCCATCGGCATCACCCGGTACCCGTCCATCGCCGCCTCCAGCGCCCGAATCGGATCCACCTCGGTGATGATGACGTTGGCGCCCATCCCCTTGCAGCGCATCGCAAAGCCCTTGCCGCACCAGCCGTAGCCCGAGACCACGACATTCTTGCCCGCCAGCAGGATATCCGTGGCGCGAATGATGCCGTCGACGGTCGACTGGCCGGTGCCGTAGCGGTTGTCAAAGAGGTTCTTGGTGGTGGCGTCGTTGACCGCGATGACCGGGAACTTGAGGGCCCCATCCTTGGCCATGGCGCGCAGCCGGATGACCCCGGTGGTGGTCTCTTCCATAGAGCCGATCACCGACTGGACTACCTCAGGATAGTCAAAATGGATGTTGGAAACCAAGTCGGCGCCGTCGTCCATGGTGATGACCGGGTGGTGCTCGATGGCCGCGCGGATGTGCGCATAATAGACTTTTTCATCCTCGCCCTTGATCGCATAGACGGCAATCCCGTACTCGTGCACCAGAGCGGCGGCGACATCGTCCTGGGTCGAGAGGGGATTGGAGGCGCAGAGCACCAGATCCGCGCCGCCGGCCTTGAGCGTGCGCATCAGATTGGCGGTTTCGGCGGTGACGTGCAGACAGGCCGAAAGCTTCTTGCCCGCGAGCGGCTTTTCCTTCTCAAACCGTTCCCGCACCTGCCGGAGTACCGGCATGTCGTGATCCGCCCACTCGATGCGCTTCTTCCCGCCTGCGGCGAGCGTCTTGTCCTTGATATCGTATTTCACACTGCCTCCGGTTTGCTGGTCTATGAGACGAAAAGCCCATCGGCCCCACAGCGGTGCCGATGGGCTGCTGATTCAGGATTTTCAGGCCCGCCGGCGCGGCATCAACCGCGCGCCAGAACCTCAGCCTTGTCGGTGCGCTCCCATGGGAAATCCTGGTCGTCGCGGCCGAAATGGCCGTAGGAGGCGGTCGCTTTGTAGATCGGACGGCGCAGATCGAGCATCTCGATAATGCCCCGCGGCGTCAGGTTGAAATTCTTGCGGATCAGTTTGACAATCTCCTCGTCCGGGATGCTGCCGGTGCCGAAGGTGTCCGCCATCACCGATACCGGCTCCGCCACGCCAATGGCATAGGCGAGCTGGATCTCGCACTTTTTCGCCAGCCCGGCGGCGACCACATTCTTGGCAATGTAACGCGCGGCATAGGAGGCGGAACGGTCCACCTTGGTGGGATCCTTGCCCGAAAAGGCGCCGCCGCCGTGACGGGCATAGCCGCCGTAGGTGTCAACGATAATCTTGCGGCCGGTGAGCCCGGTATCGCCCTGCGGCCCGCCGATGACAAACCTCCCGGTGGGATTGACATGGAAAATAACGCCGTGCCCGGGGATCATCTCCTTGGGCAGGATAGGCTCGATCACCTTCTCGATGACCTCCTGTCGGATCTGCTGCTGACTCACATCCGGGTCGTGTTGACTGGAGATGACCACCGTCTCGACATAGGCCGGCTTGCCATCGATATAATTGACCGTAACCTGGCTCTTGCCATCTGGCCGCAGATAAGGCAGCACCCCCTGTTTGCGCACCTGCGCCAGACGGCGGGTGAGCTTGTGCGCCAGAACGATGGGCAGGGGCATCAGCTCCGGCGTCTCGTCGATGGCAAAGCCGAACATCATGCCCTGATCGCCGGCGCCTTCGCGATCGACACCCATGGCAATGTCGGCCGACTGCTGGTCAATGGTGGTGATGACGGCACAGGTCTTGTAATCGAAACCGAATTCAGCGTTGGTATAGCCGATCTCCCGGATTGTCTCCCGCGCGACGGAGGGAATATCGACATAGGTGTCCGTAGTGATTTCGCCGCCGACCAGGCAGAGACCGGTGGTCACATAGGTCTCGCAAGCCACACGCCCCTTGGGATCATCCTTGAATACCGCATCCAGAACCGCATCGGATATCTGATCGGCCACCTTGTCTGGATGGCCCTCGGTTACTGACTCTGATGTGAAGAGAACTTCCGACATGAACGCAATCTCCTTTAGGTGTAAGGTTATTCAATAAGAAATGCCAATCTGCACAAAGTGTATGCTAACATACCGTCAAAATGAATACAGTGCGGAGAGAAAACCAGTTAGCCGCGTTCGCTCCGGATCAGGGCGTGGCTGGGGCCGGCGATGATCAGGTCGCGGAACTTGCGCCGGAAAACGCTGCGCAGGTACTGTTCCACCTCATCCGCAGTGTCATAGCTCAACATCCGGTCCGCCAGGTTCTCGCACTCATCAAAATGGACCCGGCGGATAATCTCCTTAACCACCAGCAGCGAGACCGGACTGACACTGAATTCATCCAGTCCCAGACCGAGGAGGGCCATCGTGGCCAGGGGATCGCTCGCCATCTCCCCGCACATGCCGACCCAAACCCCCTCTTCATGGCCGTGACGAATGGTGTCGCGGATCAGACGCAGCACCGACGGACTGAAGGCCCGGTACATACTATCCACATAGCGGTTGCTACGGTCGACCGCGAGGGTGTACTGGACCAGATCGTTGGTGCCGATACTGAGAAAATCGCACTCCCGCGCGATCAGATCAGCCGAAACCGCCGCTGAGGGCACCTCGATCATCGCACCAAAGGGGATCTCTTCGTCGAAGGGGATGGCGGCAGCGCGCAGTTCATCCTTGACCGACTCGAAGACCCGCCGGCAAAAGCGCATCTCCGAGACACAGGAGATCATCGGGATGAGGATGCGGACCTTGCCGCGCACACTGGCACGCAGGATCGCCCGCAGCTGCCGGCGGAAGACCTCCTCGTTCGCCCGGTAGAGGCGGACACCTCGGAAGCCGAGAAAGGGATTGGCCTCATGATGGACATGAAAATGTCTTTGCGCCTTGTCACCGCCCAGATCGAAGGTGCGGAAGATGATCGGCTGCCGGTGGAGGGCATCGAGGATCCTGACGTACTCGTTGTACTGGTCCTCCTCGCTCGGCAGCTCGTCGCGCATCATGAACAGATACTCGGTACGGTAGAGCCCGATCCCCATGGCGCCATCCGCAAGCGCCGGCTTGACCTCTTCAAAAAACTCGATGTTGGCCGCCAGTTCGATGTCTTTGCCGTCCTTGGTGCGGGCAGGCAGGCCGCTGCTGCGCTCCAGCTTCTTCGACAGCGCCTGATAGAGGGCCAGCGACCTTTCATACTTTTCGCGCGTCTCCGGATTAGGATGGATGATCAGCTGCCCCGAATTGCCATCCAGGATGACCGGATCACCGGTGGTCAGCCGATGACAAACCGGCCCGAGGCCGACCACGGAGGGCACCTTGAGCGAGCGCGCCAGGATGGCGGCGTGCGAGGTGCGGCTGCCCAGTTCGGTCGCGAATCCGAGGACATACTCACGGCGCAAATGAATCGTCTCGGAGGGCAGGAGATCAGCGGAAAATACGACCGCCGGCCCCGGCAGCCCGTCGCCCGGGCTTTTAGCCGAACCCTGGAGATGCCGAATTACCCGCCGTTTGACGTCCTGCACATCCGTGATCCGCGCCCGCATGTACTCATCCTTGAAATGAGCAAAGGTCTGCTCGTATTTCTCGAGCACCTGCAGAAAGACCCAGTCCGCATTGAGACGCTCGGTGCGGATGCGGCGCAGCGATTCGCCGTTGATTTCCGGATCATCCAGCATCAGCTTGTGGACCTCGAAGATCTCGGCGCTGCGCTCGCCGAGCATCTGCTGCGTCTGTTCGCCAAGCAGGGTCAGTTCGACCTTGGCCTTGCTGATCGCGTCGTTGAGTTTCTGGATTTCGTTCTCGATCTCCGATTCCGCGATTTCACGCGGCCGGACATCCTGGAGGCCGCTGCCGAAGACGAAGGCGGGACCGATGGCGATCCCTTGCGAAACCGCTACACCCTGGATACGAGTCTCCCCTGCTGCTGCCTGATCAGCATTCATACGCAAAGCCCGTTAAAAGAACCTACTCTTCATCGAAATGCCGTTTGTCAATCAACTCCTCGATCGCTGCCAGGGCGGAGAATTCATCCTCACCGTCGATCCGGATCATGATCTCGCTGCCATGGCCGGCCTCGAGCATCAGCACGCCCATGATACTCTTGGCGTTGATTTCCGTCTTGTTACGCGAAATATAGATGGCCGACTTGAAATGAGAAGCCACCTTGACCAGCTGACCCGCAGGCCGGGCATGAATACCCAGTTTGTTCTTGATCGTAAAACGCTTTTCAATCATCGGTTTCTTGCTCAATCTCTCTTCATGTCGCGTGGTCCCATAGCGAATCTCAGGAAGCGCTCCAGGCCAGCGAGATGAGCAGGCCCAGAAGCGCGGCTCCCAAAAGGGTTAAATGCCGGGATTTGTTAAATCGTAGCGCAACCAGGGTCAGCAGCAGCGCCGCAATAAAAATTGTCGCCGGAAGCATCCCCGCCTCATAGCCGGAAGCCGCCGGCACATGCCCCCCCAGCGCGCTCCAGCGCACCGCGGCAACCAGACACGCCCCCGCCACCGCTGAACCCACCAGTCCAACCCCATCGAACCATTTCTGGTAGCGGCGCACCGAGAGTTCGGAGACGATATCGAACCCCTTGCGATAGCCCTCCCGCAGACCGTAAATGCGCACCAGGAGATGGGGGATATTGTAAACAACCAGAAAGACCGGGATGGCGATCCAGCCGGCCGTCAAGGCGAGAAAAACACCCAGCCCCGCGGCCGCCGGCTTGAGGCCGTTCCAGAACAGCCGGTCGCCGATTGCACCGAGCGGCCCGACCAGCCGCTCCTTGAAAATCTCTATGGGTCGGGATTCCCCCCATTTCTTGCGGTGCGCCTCCTCCTCCAGCTTGGCCACCGCACCCAGGCACCAGCTGGCGAAATAAGGATGACTGTTGAAAAAATCAAGATGACGCCGCAGGCACTCTTCCCGCTGCTTGCGGGTCTTATAGATGCGCTTGATGAAGGGGATTGCTGAAAATCCGAATCCCAGCCCCAGCATCGACATATGATTCCACGATCCCTGGACGATGAAGCAACGCCAGAACATGTTCCAGAGATCTAACGCGCGCATCCTTGATTTCATCGGCCGCCTCCCCCCTGCGCAGCTAGAAGCACCCAGAGCATCAGCCCCAGCCCCGCTCCCGCCGCCAGATGCCACCAGTTCCGGCGGCTGTAAAAATGGTGCAGCAGAACGGCGCAGCCCGTGCCCAGGAAAACATATAGGATGCTTTGCATGTGCCGGTCGAGGCTGACCGGGATCAGAGGGGCGGCCCGCTGAAACAGGTACCCGAAACCGGCCAAAGCCGCAAAGGTCAACAGCCCCCCCGCAATGAACATGCACAGGATCGCAAAGAGATGATGCCGTGTGACCGCCCCGGGGGTGATCTGCTTGAGCGCCATCAGCCGGGCATAAATCCGGGTATTGACGCGACGCATCAGCTCTACGATCTGCCCGCCGGCCTTGCTCATGGCTAGCCCGGTGAGGGCGGCCAGAAAAAGCGCCAGCTCAGGACGGCCGGTGGTCCGGTCCAGCAGCACCGCCAGTCCGGCGGCAATGGTCGCACCCACATTGCCTTCGTTAAAAAACGCTCCACCCACCGGCAATTCATCCAGGTAGAGCAGCTCGAAGATCAGACCAATCAGAAAGCCGGCGGGGAATCCCCCGAGCAGGAATCCGGCGACCGAGCAAGCAACCAGGGGGCGGGATATGAGTATCTGCAGGGCCGCGGTGGTATCCAAAGCGACAACGCCGCCCCATACGCTGACCACGGCAAGATCCTGCCACATAGGCTGTTTTCCGGTTGTTAATAGATATAATAAAAAAAATTATACACATTTTTGCCCAGAAATACAACAAAAAATGCTGGCGGAAAGGAGGCGGGTTAGCAAGGTGGCTGTTGAGATCAGGCCGGGGATGAAGGCCTTGACCTATCCCCTGAAGCGGCTGCCACGGACAAGGGATAAAGGACCTTGATTTGCTATACAACCTCGATCCGGCCGGGATGGTCGCTGATCACCTCGCCGATCACGGCCATCCGGAGCCCCTCCTCACGCCCCGCGCGCACCAGCTCGAACGCCTTTTCCTCAACGACAGCGATCAGCAGTCCCCCGGAGGTCTGCGGGTCGCATAGCAGCAGCCGTTGCTCCGGCGAGATCCGATCGTGGAAATCGACCTGCGGCTGAATATGGAGCAGGTTGGCGCGGGTTCCCCCGGGCACGAACCCTGCGGCGGTAGTGGCCACCGCCGCGGCGAAAACGGGCACCGCCTCATTACGCAGCACCAGCCCGGCGCCGCTGGCCTCGGCCATCTCCAGGGCATGTCCGAGCAGGCCGAAACCGGTGATGTCGGTCACCGCGTCCACGCCGATGCGCTGACAGACCTCGGCAGCCGCTCGGTTGAGGGTGGCCATCGAACGGCACACCTCCGCCTCCATCTCCGGTGTCCCCTGGCCAGCCTTGAGGGCGGTGGTGATCGTCCCCGTGCCGATCGGCTTGGTCAGCACCAGCACGCCGCCGGGGCGCGCGCCGGCGTTGGTCAGTAGTTGCCCGGGATGGATCAGTCCAGTCACCGCCAGCCCGTATTTTAATTCCTGATCGCTGACGGTGTGGCCGCCGAGGATCGGGGTATGGGCCTCAGCGGCCTTCTCCTGTCCCCCCTGCAGAATGGCCGCCAGCACCTCCAGGGGAAAGAGCTCTTTGGGGAAGCCGACGATATTAAGGGCGCAGAAGGGCTTGCCGCCCATGGCATAGACATCGCTGAGGGCGTTGGCCGCCGCGATCTGGCCGTAGGTATAGGGATCGTCGACGATCGGGGTGATAAAATCGACGGTCTGCACCAGGGCCAGCTCATCGCTGAGGCGGATTACTCCCGCGTCGTCGGCGGTATTGAAGCCGACGAGAACCCGGGGATCGTTGAGTTTAGGCAGCTTTTCCAAAGCTGCGGCCAATTCACTTGGCGCGAGCTTGGAGGCTCACCCGGCGCACTTGACTGTCTCGGTCAGTCGTTTGCGGGGCATGTCGTTCACGTACTGTTGCTCCATTGTGGTTCATTGGGAAAATGCCCGGCTCGTTCCGCGCTCCTGCGGACCGTGTTCAGGCGGGTTCCGGCGCCTCAAGGCGCCAGCTGGATGGCGCCCTGCAGCGCCTGAAAACCGGTGTCGCTGATGCAGGAGAGATGCGTCCCTACGCCGCCCTTGAGTTGGGCGCAGCCGGTCTCGCCCCGCTTGTTGACGGCGATGAATTTGACATTGAAATCAGCCTTGCCGCCGTTGACCTCGATGATGCGACGGCAGGCCGCCTCGCAGGCCGCCTGCGGCGAGAGTCCCCGGGCCATTTGGGCGACCGTATAGAAACTGCCGCAGGTACGGATCACCTCCTCACCGCGGCCGGTGGCGCCTGCCGCGCCGGTTTCATTGTCGAGGTACAGTCCTGCGCCGATGATCGGCGAATCCCCGACCCGGCCGGGGATTTTGAAGGCCAACCCGCTGGTGGTGGTGATGCCGAAGAGATCGCCGCGATCATCGAGGCCAAGCACATTGATGGTACCGGTCGGCCGGTAAATCTTTTTTTCGCCCGGCTCCAGCCAGTCATCCGTCTGCGAAAGACTGGCTTTCCATTTGAGCCAGGCCAGGCGGGAGGCCTCGGTCAGCAGGTTCTCCTCGCGGAAACCGAAGCGCAGGGCGAATTGTTTGGCCCCCTCACCGACGAGAAGGATATGATCGGTGCGCTCCATCACCAGGCGCGCCACCGAGCTGGGGGTCTTGATGTTCTGCAGCCCCGCCACGGCACCGCACTGGTGGAAGGGACCGGCCATGACACAGGCGTCGAGCTCAACCACGCCCGCCTCATTGGGCAAGCCGCCGTAGCCGACCGACTGATCTTCGGGATCGAGCTCGACGATGTTGGCACCTCTCTCGACGGCATCCAGCATATTCCGTTTTTCCAGCCAGGTCTGCCAGGCCTGCGTGAGGACCTTACGCCCCCAGCTCTCTCCGCGGCTGCAGAGGATTACCGGCCGGTGGACAACCGCTGCAGAGGCGGGCTTATCCTGCGGTCCTGGCGCGGCGGAGGCGGAATGGCTCAGGGCCGTCGCGGCCCCGAGCGCGCCGAGGCGGACGAAATCTCGGCGCGTCAACTCGCTGCTCATGGGAACCTCCCTGGGAACAGATTCGCTGCCCTATGGGTACAAGATCTTGTTTTACAGTTTACGCATTTATTACGGCAAATGCAACAAGCCAAAAATTCCCAGGATGCTTCGCTCAGCGGGTTTCTGGCACCTATCCGCCGCCTTGCGCCGCGGTCTTTCCTGCTGCCCACCCGCCGCCTTGCGCCGCATGCTTTACCAGCTGCATCCTATGTGGACTCCGCTTTTTCAGGATGTCAAGGCTAAAAATTCCCTTGACTAAAACTATTAATTTCTGTATATTTTTGGGCTATGAAAACTGCGAAGACCAAATTACAAGGCAAAACCCAGAAACCGGCGCAGGAACTTTTCGGATTCAGCCGCACCAATTACCTGCTTTTTTTTGCCGGGCTGGTGGTGATCATTCTGGGCTATTTTGCCATGGCGCAGCCGCCGGTGAATGGTTTCATGACCCTGACGTTGGCGCCGGTTCTGCTGATCATCGGGTACTGTGTTCTGGTCCCTTGGGCCCTTTTCTGGAAGCCGAAGCCGCGGAAAAATTCATAGCGAGGGCAAGAAGATTCGGCCGTGGAGCCCATTCCTGGGCGGTTAGCTCAGCCGGTTTAGAGCGCCTGCCTTACAAGCAGGAGGTCACTGGTTCGAATCCAGTACTGCCCACAGCAGCTTTAAAGATTGGGGTCGTGGTGCAGCTGGTTAGCACACTGGCCTGTCAAGCCAGAGGTCGCGGGTTCGAGCCCCGTCGGCCCCGCAAGCAAAGCCCTCACATGGCGTGAGGGCTTTTTTTTGTCCCGTCGTAACGACTGCAAGCGAAAGGAGGCTGACCGTGACGCGACATGCCACCCTCTGGCTTCTACTGATCTCTTTTCTTCTGGTCAGTCCCGCGGCTGTAGAGGCCAAAGAGGCTGTACAGACGGCCGGTGATGTCCTGCTCGTCGCCCTGCCGGCCACAGCTGCCGGCATGACCTGGTACCATCACGATTGCGAGGGCGTGATGCAGTTGGCCCGGGTCTCCTCCCTGACACTCGGTGTCACCACCGCCCTCAAGTACCTCATCAACGAAAAAAGGCCCGACGGCGGCAAATACGGCTTCCCTTCCGGGCACGCCTCGGTCACCTTTTGCGCTGCCGAATTTATCCGCAAGCGTTATGGTTGGCGCCCCGGTCTGCCGGCTTATGCCGCAGCCCTCTTCACCGCTTGGAGCCGCGTCGAATCGCGCAGACATTACACCCATGACGTCCTCGCCGGTGCCGCCCTGGGCGCCGGCAGCAGTTATCTTTTCACCCGGCCCGCCAAGGGCGTCCACCTTCAGCTCGGTGCCGGCGGAAGAGGCTACAACATCCGGCTGAGCTGCGTCTGGTGACCAGTGGCAGAGGGGGAGCGGTGTCTGATGGCGATGCCGGATGGCGCTGGTATCAGGAGGTTCTCTTCCTGCCGGCCCGTCGGCCGGAGAGGAGGGCGAGACCGACGCCCACCAGGCAAAGGAGCATCCCGGCAGCCAGCAGCAACCAGGAGTAATGCACGCCGGAATAGCCTTGCGCCAGGATATGCGTGGAATCCCGGACGAAGGAGGCGTACCAGAGGGCAAAGCCGAGGCCGTGCAAAAGCAGGACCGGCCAGGTGAGGCGCAGGGGCAGACCCGAGTACTCCCGCGCGAGTACCAGGGTACAGGCGAAGATGAAATAGGCGCTGATGAGCACCGGGGCGAGCACCGGGCCGAACCAGGGTTTGGGGATAAGAAAGAGGCAGTCCCATTCTAGCAGCGAGGCGGGCCAGCCCGCAAAGCCGTAGAGGCCGAGGTAGTAGAGGATATCCCAGATTCCAAACATCAGGAAAAAGTAGGCCAGGCGGGAGCGCCAACGGGTCCCGGCCAGCCAGGCGACGGCCAGAAGCATGACCAGGGTGCAAAGCTCGCGGACAGGTTCGATGACGGTGCGGCCGATTACCGCGGCGGCGTTGCTGAGATCGCTGCCCGCCGGATCGATCAGCCGCCGCAGATAGACCACACAGACGGCCTCCAGCACCCCCATGGCGATCGCATAGAGGGCGGCCCAGAAGAGACGCTGCCAGCGCTGCATGGAGAAGGGGAGGGGCTCTCTTCCGTTAACCCGCCCCGGGTCTGATCTTTCATACACCATGGCCGCGATCCTGTTACCAGTGTGGCAGACCATACACGATATCGGCATGGCCCTGAACGATCTCGATCCCCCGCGTGCCCACCCAGCGGATATGCACAGGGTTTCTTCTGATCCGCTTGATGATCAGAAATTCAATCGACCAGGGATTGATGTCGATGTTCTTCAGATCGTTGACCTCCTCTTCAGATATCCTGGCCCACCAGACGCAGTACTCATCGTAAATATCCAGGCCCAACCCCAGATAGGGAGCCCCGCAGGTCTCGCAGCGGTCGATGAACACGTCCTCATGGCCGGTATCATAGAGCATTTCCCGCCCTGCGAACGGCACTTCAGCGAAGCTGCCGGCTATTGCGGTGCAGAACGAACAGCTCATCCTCTTCTCACGTTGGTCAAACTTCTTGCAGCATCCGGCGGAGCTGGAACGAACCGGAGTCTATTTGCAGCCGGTCACCGGATCAGCAGCATTTTGGTGTTCGCCTGCCAGGTGCCCGCCTGCAGCCGGCAAACGTAAAGGCCGCTGGCCAGACCTGAAGCATTGAACCATACGGTGTGGTTGCCGGCCTGCTGCCTTTGATTCACCAGACTTCGCACCCGCTGCCCCAGGGCATCGAAAATCTCCAGTGTCACCTCGGTCTCCGCCGGCAGGGTATAACGGATCAGCGTGGCCGGGTTGAAGGGATTGGGATAGTTCTGCTCAAGCCGGAAAGCGCTCACCTCCCCGCTGGTGCGATCTTCAACCGCCGAGCCGACATCCGCCCAGGCACCGACAACATCGGTGATTTTCAGATCGGCATCACCCGCGTCTTGGATGCGGTTGCTGATCTCTTCACCTCCCGGACCCTTTTCGACCTTGTCCCAGCCGCCGCGGGTGTATTTATACTCCAGAGTCTGGTTTTTAGCAAAGGGCAGAACGATTTGCCAATGGTAGTCGCTGGTCTGGGTCATCAGCAGGTCATGCTGCTGGCCGTCGGTGCCCGCCTGTGCCGGACCCGGGTCCCACGCATTGAAATTCCCGGCAAGGTAGATCGCATCACCGGCGGGCGTGCTGACCGGCGTCGTCACGCTGAAGGTGATCAGACGACCGGTCTCCCCGCCACCTGTCCCTGTCAGGGTGATGATCAGAGGACTTTCATCGGGATCGTTGCTGGTGAAACTCAGCTCGGCTTTTTTCGAGCCCGCGCTCAGCGGGGCGAACCGGATGGTGACCGGGCGGGAATCACCCGGGCGCAGGGCGAAGCCGGGTACATCTCCGGCGAGGTGAAATTCCCCAGCATCAGGGCCGGTGAGACGGGGAGCCTTGACGGTCAGTCGCGCTGTGCCGGTGTTGGAGAGTATGATGGTTTTCTCCGGCCACTGCCCAACGCTGACGATGCCAAAGCTGAGGGCAGCGGCATTGCAGGCGATGTCGGGTGCCCCACCAGGCGCGATCGGCTCCACCTCATCGATATAAAGACCGCCCGGCAGATACTCTCCACTAGTTGTTCCCAATAGAACGATCATAAACTTATGAATAATATAGTTGGTGGGCAGCCCCGCTTTGCCGGCCCAAATAAAAGTCAGATCATTCCACTCGGCGAGATCATCTGAAGGATCATCGTGGATCAGGGTATCGGCGCGTTCCATTGGCATTTGGAAGTAGTGCAGCGCATCCTGATCGTAGCCAACCAGATGAATCATCGCGGTCAGGACAACCCCGGAACCCGCCATGCTCTCTGCGATCTTGACGCTGACACCCGCCGCATTCTGCCACGCGCTGGAGTAGGCCAGCTCGGGTGAATATTCCGCAATCGCCCATAGCTTCCATTCTGAATTGTCTATGCCAAGACCTCCCGGCGTACTGAAACCCAGGGACATTTTATTATCTCCCAAAGGATCCTTTCCGGGCGCGTTGGGGTAATTGACTTCATCGCTCAGTCCGAAGGCAAAATTGGACTTAACAGCGCTGCCATTATAGAGAAAAACCTTGCTGTGGCTCCATCCCTGCGTCGTGCCATCGTTGAAATCGAATGGGCCACCGGTCCATTCGCGGGTGGATTGGGCGAGCCAGTCAAAGATATTATAGGTGAGAAGCTTGTTGTCATAATTCAGATGATAGTCGTTATCACAAAAATTGACATCTCCGGCCACTACCACCCGGCCGGCGCCGGCTTCGGCTACCGCGACTGCAAGATGGTTGTAGCGGCCGAAAATGACGGCACGGGCGGGGTCGGTCACACCGAGATCTCCCCAGGCCTGCCAGTGAAGTCTGGTCAGCCCACCGCACAGGTAGTGGTCCGAAAAACCGGTAATCGAATACTCGTCCTGCCATGAAACACCCAGGGTCACTCCAAATGCTTCAGCGATCCTCCTCAGATTGCCATTGGGACAATGCAGGGGATTATCGCCCATGAGCAGCAGCCCGCCGCCGTTTCGCACAAAGGCAACAACCTTGTCCCGCTCCGCTTCGGTGTAGGAGCCTTCCCAGGCTGAACCCAAGGAGATGACTAGGATTTTGTAGGCGTTAAGGTCGGCGGATGCAATGTTGGTGGTGGTGACTACCGAATAGCCCCGACCGTGCAAAGAATCGCAGATCATGCTGTATCGGCGTTCCGGCTGATAGTCCAGATAGACTCCATGCGTCAGGTCCCAAAGAACATTTCCGGCCGTGACCGACTGGCGCGCTAGAGCAACAGGCCTCCTTCCGGCCGCCGCTTTGCCAGTGGTGAAATCGATTGCATCCCCGTCCTCCCGTGCGATCAACGGAGCCGCCAGCATCGTGGCCAAAACGATCATCCTAATGCATAACCCCTTGGTTTTTTCCATACGGACCTCCTCTTTTATTTCAATATACACCAAGGACCGGCAACTGTCAAGTCAATTGGCAAAAAGAGACGAATTATAGTATTATCTTATCATCAGCAAAAGGGATAATCGCTGGTTTCCGAAAATGGCGTCTGGCGCACCCACGTTAGCCGCAGCCCCAAGAGGAATGCCCGGCATAAAATTATTGGATTATGGCTTGATTTCGGTCGCGTCATTTGTTATTTTATAAATAACAGGATGAGGCAGGAGAGAGAATCATCTTCCTGCGGGAGGTGACATCGCGGAGAAGCTGGCGGATGGGCGACATAGCCTTTCAGACAAGTCGCAGGAAGGGGGACCGATCATGGCATCCGGATCAAGGCCTTCTCTCGCACGGAGAGGATTGAGCAAAGCAGCAGCCGCTTTCCGGCTCTCACCTGAGGACAAGGAGCTCACCCGGACGGTCATCGACCTGGAGAACATCCGCCGCGTCTTTTACCTTTCCCTCCTGGCCATCCCTACCAGCGCCAGCTATTTAATTTTCTTTTTCGTCAAGTCGGCCGGCGAGACCGGCGTGACCTATCAGTGGCGGCATGCGATCTGGATCTGTCAAGCCATCCTGCTGGTCAGCTTTGTCATCATCAACCTCGTCATCTACTTCTTCGCCTACAAGCCCGGAAAAAACAGCCGGCTGGCGCTGGTTTGCATCCACTTCACCGCGGTGATCCTTCTGCTGGAGGGTGTGGCCCTGGCGGCGGCCGACCAACTGGTCACCGACAACATCACTGCTTACTTGATCACCTGTCTCATAACCGGCCTCGTCCTTTTGACGCCGCCGCGCTTTGCGCTGCTCTATTATCTCATCTCCTTCACGGTCTTTTATTTTGCCATCTCCCTGACCCAGAAAAATCCCGCAATCCTGATCTCCAACCAGATCAATGGCATCACCGCAGCCGCGCTCGGCCTCTGCCTTTCCATCATTCTGTGGCGCGGTTACCTCATCCGGGTTCGACAAAGCCGGGTGATCGAGAAGCAGAACAGTGAACTGAAAACCGCGCTCGATCAGGTCCATTCGCAAAAGGAGGATGTGGAGCAGCTCAGCCGGATCGGCCGGGACATCACCTCTTCGTTGTCGATCGAAAACATCATCCATACCCTTTACGAGAATGTCCATACCCTGATGGATGCCTCCGTTTTCACCATCGGGCTGCACCATCCCGCCAAGGGTGTGCTCGAATTCCCCGCCACCATTGAAGACAACCGGACGTTGGAGCCCTTCTCTGTGGCGCTGTCGGACGAAACGCATCTGGCGGTGCGCTGTTTCAACCGGCATCGGGAAATCGTCATCAACGACTGCAGCGCCGAATGCGGCGAAGATCGGGGCGTCCTTACCTCCACCCTGCACGGAGATCCCCCCCTCTCGCTCCTCTACCTTCCCCTCTGGAACAAGGGCAAGGCCATTGGCGTGATTTCAGCGCAAAGCCGCGTCGGCCATGCCTATACCGACTATCACGTCAATATGCTGCGCAACCTGGCCGTCTACAGCGCCATCGCCCTCGACAATGCCGAGGCCTATCACCGGCTTGCGGCCCTGCTCGAGGAGCTCAAGGCCACACAGGAAAAGCTCGTCACCCAATCCAAGCTCGCTGCCCTCGGCGCCCTCACCGCCGGCATTGCGCACGAGATCAAGAATCCCCTCAATTTCGTCAACAATTTCGCCCAGCTCTCCCGCAATCTGGTGCAGGAGTTGCGCGATGAGTTGAGCCGCGAGCCGCAAGACCCGTCGGCCATCGCTGAAATCCTCACCATGCTGGAGCAGAACGCCGCTAGGATCGAGGAGCACGGCAAGCGGGCCGATAGCATCGTCAAGAGCATGCTGCAACACTCCCGCGGCCGGTCGGACGAACGCCAGCTCACCGATATCAACGCCATGCTGGCCGAGGACATCAATCTGGCCTATCATGGCATGCGCGCTCAGGACAATACCTTCAACCTCACTATCGAGACCGATTTCGATCCTGAGGTCGGCAAAATCAACATCGTGCCCCAGGATGTCAGCCGCGTCTTTCTCAACATCATCACCAACGGCTGTTACGAGGTGCATCGCAAGAAGCTAAAACAGAACGGGGATTTCAGGCCCACCCTCACCGTGAAAAGCCGCAGCCGAGGCGACTGGATCGAGATCCGCATCCGCGACAATGGCGACGGGATACCCGCCGCGGTCCGGGAGAAGCTCTTCACCCCCTTTTTTACCACCAAGCCGCCTGGTAAGGGCACAGGCCTTGGACTGTCGATCAGCTACGATCTAATCGTGCATCAGCACGGCGGACAGCTCTTCTTCGAAAGCGAGGAAGGCCGGTTTGCGGAATTCATCATCCGCCTGCCCAGATAATTCCATACTCGGGAGTGTGAAATGACTGCAACCATCCTGGTTGTGGATGACGAGCCTGATCTTGAGCAGCTCATCCTACAAAGATTCAGGAAGCAGATTCGCGAGGGCATCTTTACCTTCCGCTTCGCAGGCAACGGGGAGGAAGCCCTGGGCCTGCTGGCGGAGGATGAGACTATCGATCTGGTTCTGACCGACATTAACATGCCCGGGATGGATGGTCTGACCTTGCTGACCCGCATCAAGGAGCAGGAAAAGCCCACCCTGCGCTCGGTCATCGTCTCGGCCTACGGGGACATCGACAACATCCGCATCGCGATGAACCGCGGCGCCTTCGATTTCATCATCAAACCTATCGATTTCAACGACCTTGAGATCACGATCAACAAGTCGCTCAACGACCTGAGGCTGTTCAAGGAGGCGATGCAGTCGCGCGATCAGCTGCTGTTCATCCAGCACGAACTCGAAATCGCCACCGAGATCCAAACCTCGATCCTACCCAAGACCTTCCCCCCCTTTCCGGACCGCAAGGAGTTCGATCTCTACGCCCGCATGATCCCGGCGCGGCAGGTAGGCGGCGACCTCTACGATTTTTTCCTCATCGACAAATCCCGGGTTGGCCTCATCATCGGCGACGTCTCCGGCAAGGGCATCCCGGCAGCGATGTTCATGGCCGTCAGCAAGACCCTGCTCAAGGCCACCGCCCTGAAAGGGATTCCTCCGGACACCTGCCTGGAGAGCGTCAACAACATTCTCGTGGATGAGAGCCTGGCCTCGATGTTTGTCACGGTTTTTTACGGCATCTTTGACAGCCGCAATGGTTCTTTTGAATACTGCAACGGCGGCCACACCCTCCCCTATCTCATCACCCGGGAGGGCCGGATCCAGCCGCTCGACAATCGCGGCGGGATTATGCTGGGCTGCCTGAAAAACCGCGATTATGAATCCAATGTGATCTCACTGGCGCCGGGAGATACCCTCTTTCTCTACACCGACGGCATCACCGAGGCGACCAACACCGGAGAGGCGATGTTCGGCGAGCAACGGGTTGAAGAATCCCTGCAGCGCCATCGGGGAGAAGCCGTGCAGCGGCTGACGGAGGGAGTGATCGGGGATGTGCAGGCTTTCGCCGGGGCGCAGGAGCAGTCGGACGACATGACCTGCGTGGCGCTGCGCTATTTCGGCAGATAACCGGTGGGTGGGGAAAGCAAGCTTGACTGGCACGATATAAATCAGCATAATGAGGGGAGATTGTCTCATGCCGGCCGTTTCTGCTCCGGCCCTCCGCCGGTCCCGTTCACCCTACTCAACCGGAGAACACGTCCATGAAGAACCTCCTTTACTTTGCGCTCCTATCGTTTTGCTGCACGCCCACCGCCCACTTCGAACCGCGCCAAATTCTGATCATCACCGGCGGCCACGATTTCGAACACGCAGCTTTCTTCAGGATGTTCGATGAATTCGGTGACATCATCTGGAAGGAAAAAATCCATCCGCTCGAACAGGGGGTCTTTTCCGCCGGCGAGCAGCCCTTTGAGGTCGTGCTCTTTTATGATATGCCGGATTCCATCAGTGCTGCGGTGCAGGAGGAGTTGACGCAGCTGCTGCAGCGGGGGACCGGTGTGGTTTTCCTCCATCATGCGCTGTGCGCCAATCCCGGTTGGCCGGAGTATGAGAGGATGGTAGGGGGAAAATATCTGCCGGCGGCGGTGGAACGTGCGGGCCGGATGCTGCCTGCCTCCACCTATCGAGAGGATGTCGAGGTCAAAGTGGAGATCGCCGATCGCCGTCATCCGGTCACTCGGGGCCTCGGCGATTTCATCCTACATGATGAGGTCTATGGCGGATTCATCACCCGGCCAGATATTCATCCGCTGCTGCGCACCAATCATCCGGAGAGCAGTCCGGTTATCGGTTGGGCGCACACCTATGGCCGCTCCCGTATCGTTTATCTGCAGCCGGGCCATGATCATCGGGCCTTTGAAGATCCCCGGTTTCGCCGGCTGCTGCGCAACGCCATCGAGTGGGTCAGCGACACGGGGTCGCTGGATGTCAATCCCGGGTGAATCTTCAGGGATGGCAGCCAGAAACGAGAGGGGAAAACCGCCCTGCAACCACAGTTTGTTGAGATCAGAAGGGGCAATCTCCCCCAGAAAAAAGCCGCCCAATTCCAGATAGCTGATACATCCGGCCACTGTCTAGGAACACTGAGCGATCAAATCACATGAAGCGCTCCCCTGGATCAGATAGCGACGGGCCATACCTGGATATTTCGTCAAGGTTAACCGAAATTTCAAGGTATTATTTGGAGGGTATTGATGATCGCGGAATCTCCTTTATATCCTGCGGAATCCGGTGAAACAGGCTGATTGCAATATCGCGGCGTCCTGTGAGAGCTTCCGGATGAGGGAGTAGTGTACTCAACAGCTCTGACTATCGCGTATAAAGCTGAACGCGCAAAAACAGTGGGACTCGAGAAAACCAGTCTCCAGTCGGTCTGATCCCCGTTGAGGATGCGGTCAGCCTTGAATTCACCCTCGCGGTATCGGCCCTCCTCGACTTGCAGATGACGCGGGCCAGCCGGTTGAAACGGCCGAAGGTGATATCCACATCCCAGACGGCGAACCAGAGCAGAACGAGTCTCAGACCGTGCTCGCGCGCCTCGGTGATGAAAGTGTCAATGACATCATAAGTATACTGGCCGGGTCGAGGCTCAAACTGCTCCCAATAGACTGGAATTTCGAGGGTGTTGACGTCGAGCTCCGCCATCGCCGTCCAGACCTGCGGCAGGATAGCCGGCCAGGCAGTGGAGTTGTGGCATAGGGCGCCAAGAATCAAAAAAGGTTCGCCGTCGACCAACAGGGCGAGACCAAGAGGGTCAAAGGCACCCTCACTGGATGATATAATCCGGCGGCAGCAGCGGCAGCGGCTCCCCCGGATGACCGGCGATGGTTTTGAGGTACTCCCATTCGGGATTCTCCGCAGATGAGGGTGACGTCTTTGCCCGGACACCGGAAAAGAAAGAGGAGAATTCGAACAGGGCGGGTCTTGGATACTCGATAAGGTCAATCTCGCGTCCGGCCGGGATCCCGGCTGCCTCTTTGGCCAGCGCGATCGCCTCTTCCATCCCGCCGATGACATCCACCAAGCCGAGCTTTTGTGCAGCAAGCCCGCTCCAGACCCTCCCCTGGGCGATCTGGCCCACTGAATCGGCGCTCAGGGCACGGCCCGCAGCGACCTTACCGACAAAACCGCTGTACATTGACCGAATCAACTGCTCCATCCGGGTACGCTCGTCCGCGGTGAGGTTCCGATCCGGCACCTCCAAGCCCACCAGAGGTAGCTGGATGCCAAATCCCAGATCCGCGTGATCTCCCACCTGCACGTGATCAGTCCTGAGCCCAAGTTTATCACCCAGCCCCTTGTTCCAGACCCAGCCGCCGATGACGCCGATAGAACCGGTAACGGTGAAGGGAGCGGAAACGACCGTGTCGGCGTACATCGAGAGCCAGTAGCCGCCCGAAGCGGCGACGCTGCCCTGCGTGACGATGACCGGTTTCTTCTCGCTGCATTTTTTCATCGCCTCGGCGACCAGGTCCGAGGCCAGACCGTCGCCGCCCGGCGAGTCGACGCGCAAGATTACCGCCTTGATGCTTCGGTCTTTGGTGAGGTCTGTAAAGATCTTTTCAAGTTTCCGCGCCTTGATGCCGCTCTCGAGATCGCAGACGCCGACAGCGTAGACCAGGGCCATTTTCGGCCGCGCGCCCCATTCCAGTCGGGGCATCGTCTGCTTCGCCAGCTTCCTTCCCGAAATAAAAGGCTTCTTGCCCTTTTCCAGCGCCGCCACGATCTTGTCGGCATCGATCCAGCGGCTGAGGGTGTCGACCAGCCCGTGTTTGAGGGCATCGCTGCCATTAAAAACCACGGTGCTGTCAATCAAAGCGTCAAACTGCGCGGGGGTCATGCGGCGCGCGCTGCAGATATCCTCGCGGACTACGGCGTAGCGATCATCAAGCAGGGCTTGGCGCTGCTCGCGGTCCGCATCCGACATGCTGTCGCGGGAGAGGGATTCATTCGCCGATTTGTACTTGAAGAAGCGCCATTCGTCGAATCCCAGCCCCAGCTTCTCGAGCATCTCCTTCTGAAAGGTCCGGCCCATGATATAGCCCGGCAGCTGCAGCATGCCCTCGGGATCAAGGACGACGCAGTCGGCTATGCTGGCGAGGTGATACTCGGTCATGCCGCCGCGTTCGAGAAATACGATAATATGCTTTTCCGCCTGCCGTACTGCTTTCAGTTTTTCGCGGAGTTCCCAGACCATCTCCGGTCCGGCCGCCAGGCCGGAGAGGTTCAGCGCGACGCCGGCGACCGCGGGATCGTCGATGACGCCCTGGAGATCGTCGAGCAGGCCGCTGAGCGAGCGGGATTCGTCGTCGAACCAGCGGAATTTCTGGTAGCGGATCCCGCCCCGCAGCGTTTGGGTATAATAGCAGGAATTCTTGCGCGCGACGATGCTCTCCCTTCTTCCGCCAAGGCGGAGCCCGTAGTAGGTAGGCCCGGACTCCTCGTCCCGGCCGGACATGCTCTGGGCGGCGACGCCGGCCGAACCCAGGCTGAAGGACAAGCCGGCGCTCCATGTTTTCGTGTCAAAGCGGCGGGCGGTGAGATGGAGGCCGGGCAGGAGTTTAACTACGGCGCCGGCGCTCCAGGAGGAATTCTTCAGATTCTCCCTGGCGTCGGCGGCACAATCGCCGAAGAGTGTGAGACGGTCGGTCCCCAGCGGTCGGAGAGCGAGTTCGAAAAGGCCTTCGCGCTCCGGGTGGTTTTGCGAAAAGAGGCCGCTGAGACCGATGGAGACCATGCGGGAAGGCCGGATCAGCGAACCGATCGTCACCAGGGTGTGATTCACCGGAGCCCCCTTGGTCCAGCCATAGCCAACCCCCAGCGAGAAGCCCTCATCCCCACCGGCGAGGGAGAAGCGGTACTCATCCGTCTCCCCCTGACGAATCCAGCCGAACCCGGCATTGCGGGCGCCGGTCAAGAGGCCCCAGTGGCGGTTTGCGTTCCAGTCACCGGCATCGGTCCCGAAACCGAGCCGAAGTTCTGGCAGGGTGAGAGTACCGAGGGTTGCAGGATTGACGAACCCCAACAGGCCATCATCGAAAGCGCTGGGTGCGGCCAGCAGAAAACCGGCGCGCTGATCATAGCGGGGTAGGGTGGATTGCGCAGCCGCCGGCATGACCAGGAACAACAGCAGAATCAGCAAAATGAACAGTTTTCGCATGGATCCTCCTTTGGCAGGATGCAACAACAGACGCCAGCCTTCCGGATCCTGAAGGCGATCCCGAGGCTGATCCCACGCCCGCCATACGCCCCGTTCTTTTTCAATGCTAATGGCGTGTTCCCCCCCAATGCTACTTTATCTCCATCCTCAGGAACTCCTGATAACGCGCGATGGCCCGGTCTGCCAGGACCCGGGTGGCGCTCACCACCGGCACGCCGGAGCGTTTGGGATTGAAGGCCAGCGGGATCTCGGTGCACCCCAGCACCACCACCTCCGCGCCGTCATGCTCCAGCTCCTTGCCGGCGAGGCAGAGCCACTCCTCGGCCTGCTGTTTGTCGCCGTGCGCCTTGATCAGGTAGACGGCCTTCATGACATAGTTCTCCAGGATATTTTTCGTTGGCACCACGACCTCGATGCCCCGCGCGGCGAACTCTTTCTCATAGAGGCCAGTCGAAATAGTACCCGAGGTCGCCAGCAGCCCGACCTTTTTCGCCTGCGGATATCGCGTCTTCACCTCCTCTGCCGTCTCTCGGATCATATGGATGATGGGAATTTTGACAGATCCCTGCATCTGATCGTAATAGTAGTGAACGGTGTTGCAGGGAATCGCGATATAGGAAGCGCCCGCTTTTTCCAGCCGGGTCACGCCTTCCTTGAGGAAGGGGAGGATCGAAGGATCACCGCTGAGGATGGCGGTGGTGCGGTCCGGCACCTGTGGTAGGCTGTAGATCAGGGTGGGGATATGCTCCTGGTCTCTGGTTGCCGGGGTGCGTTCGACAACAAGCTGATAGAGGTTCGCCGTGGCCTCCGGTCCCATGCCCCCGAAGATGCCGAGGATGACCGTTGGCCGCGGTAAGACCGCCCCTCCCCGCCCCGTTTTCAAAACCGGGGCGCAGCCGATCAGCAAGCCAAGGATAAGAAGGGGATAGAACCAGACGACTGCACGTTGACGCATGAGGCATTCCTCCTATTGGGAACGGCAGTTCAGGATCTGGTTACGGGCGTGCAGCTGTTCTCCGCGTTGCTCCGAGGATGAGAAGGCCGGTCAGGCCAGCGCAAATCGAGCCGGCCAGGATGCCGATCTTGCAACTGTTCACGAGGCCGGGCACCCTCAGGCCGATTTTAGTGTGACAGAACAGCAGATAGGTGCCACCCCATGAGATACTGGCCATGGCGATCGAAACGGCTGTGAAGAGAATCAGAATGATGCTCGAAGCCTGTTCGCTTGCAAAGAACTCGCTGAGGGGTCTGCTCGCCCTATTCATATAGTATCCGGATCCCCTCCGCTATGGCGGAAGAGTGGCTGAGCAGCTTTTGGCGCAGATCGATCAGGAGGTCGATCGGGCCGCTGAAGCTTCCCGATGCGGAATAGAGATACTCATGGAGCGGGGCATAAAGCTCGATACCCCTGGCACCCTGGTTCACTTTTTCCTCTTCCTTCCAGCCTTCGACTTGCAGGGTATCGGGGCGGTTGCGGATGATCTCTTTCAGAGCCTGGGCATCTTCGCGTGAGGCATCCTTGATCTTGAGGTAAAATTGTGCCGATTTCACCGTCCTGGCTCCGGAGAATTTTCCAGACCATCCGAGGTGGCTAACCGCGACAGCATCGGCTTTAAGGCATTCCCAAAAGGGCACCTCGATGAGAACCTTCGCATGCTCTTCGCCGATCCCCGCCAGCTCTTTCAACTTTTCCCCCAACGACTCGCCGGTAATGCCGGCCTCGCCATGCAGAAAAAACCGGTACACCTTGCCGCTGCCGGCAAGCCAGCCCTGCAGGAAGCCTCTGATGAATCGGTCATCCCCTGCAAATACGGTCTCCACAAATTGATTGGCCATTTGCTTCTCCTCTGCTGGTATAAGTGGGCCACTCTGTATGATAGCAATTTTTCCCATGGTATTCAATTCTTTTCTGTGGGACAATGCGGTCCGGGCTGGTCATTGGATGGCGCAGTCACTCTGGAGCCAAACGATGCAGACACCTAAGGAGGGATACATCTTGCGGATTTTTCCGGGCGAGAACAACAAATACGGCAAGCAGCCGCTCTATGAAAGGGTCGTCCTAAAGGCCCGGGACATGGATAGGACGGGGGCGATAGCGCTGCATGGCATCATGGAATTCGGCTCGAAAACCCGGACGATGCTTTGGATAGAGAGAACGGAGCTAGATATCAAATCGCTTCCTCATCATAAAAGAGGTTGACTCGCAGCATGCCGGTCAGTTTTTTCAGATTATTCACCAGCTCATAATGTTGTTGTTCGTTGCGCAAGTCAACGTAGTATGAAATCTCGTAGAGGCTCTCCTCCTCTTCCGTTTTGACGTTGATCAATTTGTAGGTGCGGCAGTACTCTTTCAGGATGGCTTCGTAGGGCACCGCGTCGGGCCTGTCGCCGAGCAGGGAAAACTGGAGCAGAAATTTCCGCCCCATCGGCAGGACTGCCGTGCTTTTAGCCATAATGATCATAACCAGGCCGATTAACATGGTGGCGCCGAGGGCCAGTTTATGCATGCTGACTCCAGCCGCCATGCCGATGGCCAGGCTGAAGAAGATAAAAACGATATCTGCAGTATCCTTGACTGCGGTGCGAAAGCGGATGATCGACATTGCTCCGACCAGGCCGAAGGCCCGGGCGAGGTTGTTGCCGATGACCATGATAACGACAGCAGTGATCATCGCGAGGTAGATCAGCGCGTGCACAAAACTGATAGCGAAACCCGGTCCCCGGTAGGTGAGGCGGTATATCCATGAGATTGAGAGCCCGCACACCAGGGCAAAGAGCAAATTGATGGTCACCTGTTCAAAGGTGATGCCGGTGGTCAAGATTGTGCTGAATTCCTGCAACATGATTTTTTGTTCATCCTCCTAAATCGTGCCGGTCTCCTGATTCCGATGGGGCCTTGGTTCGATCCCTCCCCAGGCGGGCAGAAGGGATACATAATCGCGGCGATGCCGTCCGTGACGGAGAAACCAGGCTCGCTCCAGCGATAAGGCATACTTTGAGACCGCCTGACGCTGCAGATTGAATTCCGAAATGACATCGATCAGCCACTCGGGCAGACTGTCATCAAATTTCAGTTCGAAAACGAAATGGTTGCGGAAGAGTGGCGTGAGCGATTTTTCATCGAACAGAAGTCGCGGATCTTGTGTCAGACGAAAACCGATATGCTTGTCGAAAGTCAAGCGAATGCGGCGGTCGAAGGTTGCGAAATAGGCCTCCCTTTCATAGGTGATCAGAATTGCAGGACTCATGCCCTTGGCGATGAGCTGATAGAAAAAAAGTCGCGCATCTTCTTTGCCCTGCTCGAAGGAGCGCCGCACGCAGACATGGCGTTCCACATCGCGGTCGCGTAGCAAGTCTGACAGCTCCGACCAAAGCACCGGTGCCCTGTTCTTGCGGATGAAAGGACCGTGTTTGCGTTTGAGCTCGAGAAAAACGCTACTCTCCGGTTCCGGCTGGTTATAACCCCGGATGCGCACCTTAACACGGCGTTCGATCCCGGCCAGCTTTTCCTCATAGCTTCGATAGCCGGTGTTCTCATAATAAATACTGCGGACGATGTACTGATGGTCCGGCCGCCGCCCGGCAAACTTGTCCTCCTGGACAAATGGTCCGATCCGCCTCCGCAAGGCATCGATCCTGCTGAAGGGCACCATATACTTGAACTCGTAACGAAACATGCTGTCTATTCCATAAATCTTTGTAAAAAAGCCAATTTCGAAACAGATTTGCACGCTATTTCGGTCGGGACGAAGAGGCCAGAAACCAGGCCGGTCGGGTGCTCCAAACGCGCCACGACCCAAAAGACCTGCTCGCCATTGAGCAGCTCGAGCATGGGGTTGATAAAAACCACAGGACCGCTGCCGCTGATGCGGCCGTCAGCAGCACGAATAGTCACCACCTCGCCTCCTGAAAGAAGAGAACGATCGCGGGCACGCACCGGCAATGTGAGAACGTAGGAGCCCGTTTCCGCGATGGCGAGCAGGGTATCGGAGGCAAAATGCTGGATCCTGGTCCCGGTGATAGGGGATCGCACGACATAACCCTCAGCTTTTTTCTGCAGGGCAGCCAGTTCCTTCTCCAGACGGAGGATCTGGGCCTCCATCGCAGCAATTTCTTCCTTTTTAGCTCCGGACTGCAGGCTGGCTAACCGGGATCGGGCGATGGCAAGATTTGCTTCAAAAGCTTGTTGGGTGGTCAGCGCAAGTTCATAGTCCTGGTACGAGACCAGGTGTTTGGCAAGGAGTTCCGCCAGACGCTCCGCAATCCGTTTTTTCTCTTGCGCCATCACCGCTGCCTGTTCGATCTGATGACGAGCTTCCTCGATCAGGGGGAGTTTCTCACCCGTGGAGAGGGCCAACAGAGAACTCCTCGCTGCCACCAGAGAGCCCTGCAAGGCCGCAGATGCCTGCATCAGGTCCGCTGAATGTAGGAGGGCGATCGTATCCCCTTCAGTGACCTGTGCCGAGCCAAACACCCCCGGCAGGAACTGGAATTCTGCCGCATCGCCACGCAGCATCTGGGTAACGGTCACTCTCTCCAATGTTGCTGTCTCATGATTCCAGAGATGGGTCGAAATCTGACCATCTTGAGCGCGCACAACCAGCCATTCCCGGCGAGGCTGGACCTTGCCGACCGTTTTTAGCGTGCAGGGAATACGGAATGGGAGCAGCAAAACCAGCAGCAAGGCGGCGACCACAGCCAGCCAGCGTAGTGTTGATGTAGGGGTCAGTTTCTTCACGTGATCTATCCAAAGAGAATAGTACAATACGATTTGATCTCTTGCTGAACGGGGCAGAATTCTCCTACCCGGCTAATCGGTAAAGCAAGGTATTTCTGCAATCTCTCTGATCCTGCGATGATTCAGCTCGGCTGAATTGAACCGGGCTCAGTGTGAGACAGATTTTTAGGCATCAAACAGGATGGAAAATGATGGGGCAAAGATTTCTCTGTTCTGGTAATTTACGCGGCTGAGAACACAATCTGGATACTTTTCGCCGGGCGCCGTCCGCCCCGCGGAATTTGGCCTATCCCGAACCTAACCATTTATAATTAAAATTAATATAGAAATAACGCCAGAGGAATGCAAGCCAAAATAAACAATAGCCCCTCTTTTTAAAAATCTGATGATATGGAGCGGGACGTGATCCACCGGCAGCGGAACCAACCGGGTCCGTCAAGATTGTCGAGTCCGCCGCCAGGATCGAGAGCTTTATCAGGTACATCGACTGGCTGATCAGAGTGGAAACTGTGTTTATTGCAGCGCACGCGTGCTCGACCATTCGATTCAATCCCCAACCCTTTAGCAAAAGGAAGGACTATGGGTGACATATGCGTAGTATTGCTGGGCCAGACCATCGCCTGCACCTGTTATGTTCTGGCGATCCTGGCGCTGATGGCATGGTTCTCCTGGAAGGTAACCCGGCAAGGCAGTACAGCTGTCGAACCCGGACTTTTTTATGCCTTCGTCGGCCTTCTGGTTGTCATTGGTGTCTCTCTGCACATCCTCATCCATGAGACCATCCCCTGGAAGACCATGGACCTCAACCGGGCGGAGATCAAGGCCGACCGGGAGTATGTCATCCATGTCGTCGATCACCGGTTCGTCCTCCCCTCCGGGAAGCTGGTCATTAAAATAGACCAAAAGGCCCGCTTCGTGGTGGTCGAGGGCATGATCATCCGGATCTTTGAGGTCTCGTAGATCCCCGCGATCACCCAAACCCAGTTTTATACCATCATGACCGCCCATCCCCTAGCGGGCATCTTCGGTTCCACCTATTCGATTGACTTCTAGCCTTTCTTTTTCTCGTCCTCCTCCTGATGAAAAAAGCATTGTGGAGCATCAAGACAGGGCTTTGGACTTTGGCTGATCATCATCGGGACCTCCCTCTTCTGGTTCGCCGGGTTTGTCTCGCACTATTCGCCGCTCTATCCCCTTTATTGGCCCCTGCCCGCCGATTTCACCCAGTTCAGCGTGGTCGGCGGCACCTTTTTCATCCTCGGTATTGCGCTGGTGATGGTCGGCACTCTGCTCTGGGTGGTCAACATCTTCAAGACGATCACCTACACGCCGGCGGGATGGGAAAAACAGCAGGCGTGGCCGCTGTTGAAATCGGCCCTCGGCCTCACCGGACTCCGCAATCTCTTCTCTAAGAAGAAAAAAGAGCTTCTGGTCCCCCTGCCGGTTGCGGCGGTGGCCCGTGGCACGGTGGACACGGCGTTCAATGCCCTGGTGCTCACCTTTACGGGGGTGCTGATCCTTGTCTATATGGTCGCCGCCCTGCTCGGCTATGATCTCAAGCACTCGGCCATCGATGCCGTGCTCTACAAGAACTGGTACTGGTGGGGACTGGACCTGATCGCCGACGGCCTGGTGCTGATCTTCGTCGCTGCCACCTGGTATCTGCTGGCGACGATGATCACCGGCAAAAAGCTCTTCATGGAGAACATCGCCCGCGCCGCTCTGTCGAAATGGTGGTCTCTTGGACCGTCTGGTCGCACCACCTGATGTCCGATCAGGCACAGCCGGGCATTCTCAAGATCCTCTCCGGCGAGATGGTCACGGCCTTCGAACTGATCACCCAGAGACTGGCCTTCGCCATCACGCTGATCACCCTCTGGAGCGCACGGCCGCTCAAGATGATCAATCCGCTCAAATTCCTGCTCGGCGGTCTGCTCGGTTTCGCCCTAACCGTGCCGGCGGGGATCATGCAGGCGGACCTCGGGCTGAACCGCATCCTCCATAACACCCAGTGGGTGGTTGGCCCGCACGTCCACGTCGCCTTACTCGTCGGACTGCCCATGACCCCCTACTCGGCCATCTATCTGCTGCTGCCGATACTGACCAACGGCGCCAAACTCTAGAACCAAAAGCTCGCCAATTTCCACTTCTGGGCGCACCTGATCGGCGGTATCGGCATGGGGGCGTTCATGGGTATGGCCGGTCTGCATGGCATGCTGCTCAGAACCCTCTATTTCAACGGCGAGTTCAACCTCTACATGATCCTCGCCGCCCTCTGCGGGGCGCTGCTGCTGCTCGCCTTCCTCGCCATCTTCCTTAACATTGTCATGACCGTCGGTGTTCAAGGAGTGATCGGTATCTTTTTGCCCACGAAAACGAAAACCAAGGTGCTGCTGCCAGCGGAGAAGTAAACCGGTCCGCTCTTTACTGCTCAGAGTAAAAAGCCGGTCCCGGGAGATCTCCCGGGACCGGCTTTTTTTATCTCTGCTGATGAAGAAAATCGAGTCCCCTGTATGAGCAGCAGTCTCATACCGGATCGGCTAATCCTGGCGCAGGACCGCAACGGCAGGATGGCCGGGGCTTATCGGCACTTGGCCCAATCGTTGAGAACGTGGTACGATTCACTGAAGACATAATACCGGTCCAGGACCGGATCGTAGCCGATACACAGGTCGACGCGGATCGTCTGATGAACCGTAATGTTGGGCATCTTTCCCTTGCCAATGAAGTTCAGGGTATACACCCAGTCGTCATGAAAACAGAAAGCGTCACCGGAAGGCGGCAAGTCGTAATTCTTGTCCAGTTCAATGCCGATGAAACGATAGAGATTTCCGGTTGTCAGCCCTTGGGCTGATGCGCCCTGGGTGGTCGTGTGGCTCTGGATATGCATCACGCCGTCTTTGTCGACCCTGGCTTGAATAAAGGTATGTACATCGCCAAAAATGTGAAACAGCTCGCCGGCACCGCCATTGGCACATTCGATCCAGAGCGGATAGTCCGCATTATCGAATGTCTGGTGAATTTCATGCAGCCATTTGGGCGAAGCAGCCAAAACCGTATGGGGATGGGTCCCCAGTGTCACGCAGAATAAGGCCAGCACCAGCAAGGTAATGGCCATCAGAGATCGCATCATGAGACGCATAGAGCCTCCACACTTGTGTAAATCCCATCATAATTCTGTAAAGACCATCAAAATTCCGGATCTGTCCGCTTTTCCCGCCGTCCAGGGAGCTATTCCACTGCAGCCCCTCTTTCGCAAAGGGAGCACTATGGCAACACCCCGCGAAGGGGCCCTGTCTGCATTCCTCCCAAGTTTGGTTTTACTAACGGCAAAGGCATGCCTGGGCGCGGGAACTCACCAGAATATCAGGAAGTGACGCATAGGAAGGTAATGAGAAGATAGGAGCCGGCTGGCCGGTCGCTGGAAGGGGGTTCCCCATTTTCAATATATCCGGCTCAAGGCAAAATGTCAAGCAAAATCATTCTAATATTCGTTAATTTGTTTAGAATGACCCGCGCTTCCTTGAGGACCGCGATACCCCAGAAATGTGAAGCAATCCGAAGACGAAAACCTGTCAGCCTCTTTATCTTTTCTTTAGGTTCTCCCGCCTCTTTGCCCATGGATCCTTTATTATCTTTCCGCTACATTATAGGCAAGATAAGGAGAATCTCATGAAAATCGACTGGATATTCGCCCTGCTGATGGTGATCTTTTTGATCGGCTATCTGGTTTATGCTATGCTCTTTCCAGAAAAATTCTGAGACCGGTCATGGAAGGTTCATTTGTTCCCTATTTCGTGCTCTATTTTGCACTGCTCTTCCTGCTGACGCCCCCGCTGGCACATTTTATGAGCAGGGTCTTCAGGAGTGACCATCATCCTGCAGACCGGTTTCTCGGCGGTATGGAGCGCGCGATTTACCGGACTGCCGGGATCGATCCGCAGCGTGAAATGAGCGTCCGCGAGTACGGCTGGTGTTTGGCCCTCCTGAACGGTGCCGGTTTGCTCCTGGTGCTGGCGCTCCAGCTCGTCCAAAACTACCTGCCCCTCAACCCGGCGCACCAAGCCGCCGTTTCCTTTCTGCTGGCCCTGAATACTGCGGTCAGTTTTGCCACCAACACCAACTGGCAGGCCTATTCGGGTGAAGTCACACTGAGTCCTCTTACCCAGTCTTTCGGGCTGACTGTGCTAAATTTTCTCAGCGCCGCGACCGGTTTAACCGTGCTGCTGGTTCTGATCCGGAGTTTTGTCCTGGAACGAGCGACCACCGTTGGTAACTTCTGGCAGGATCTGGTTCGCACCATCGTCTATCTGTTCATCCCACTGTCCCTCCTTCTCGCCCTGCTGCTGGCCGGGCAGGGTGTGGTGCAGAGCTGGAATGCCGGAGTCACCGCTGTGCCTCCGCGCGGGGATCCGCAGTTCATCCCGCTTGGACCGGTCGCTTCTCAAGTGGCGATCAAGCAGCTCGGAACCAATGGCGGCGGTTTTTTTGGAACCAACAGCGCACACCCCTTCGAGAATCCTACACTCTTGAGCAGCCTGCTCGAAATGCTGGCCATTCTTTTAATTCCTTCGAGTCAGGTCCTAATGTTTGGCAGAATGATCGGTGCGAAACGTCAAGGATGGACCTTATGGATGGTCATGCTGTTCCTGCTGCTGGCTGGTCTTGCCATTGCTCTGGTCGATGCCGGCAAGCCTTTCGCCGCATGTGATCAGCAAGCTTCGCTGGAGGGGATCGAGATGCGATTCGGCATCGGCCACAGCGTACTCTGGAGTGTATTGACGACCTCTGCATCCAATGGCTCGGTCAACGCCATGCTAGGCAGCAGCGCACCGCTCACCGGCGGCATCGGGATGCTGAATATCATGCTCGGCGAGGTGATCTTTGGCGGCGTTGGTGTGGGGTTGACGGGCATGCTGATCTTTGTCCTGATCACCGTTTTTATCGCAGGATTGATGACCGGACGGACCCCCGAGTATTTGGGAAAAAAGATCGATGCTTTCGAAATTAAGATGGCGATGATCGTCATGCTAGCGCCCATTTTCCTTATTCTGGTTGGCAGCGCCCTTGCGGTCGCTTCCAAGGCGGGACTGGCGAGCCGCAGCATCGCCGGCCCCCATGGCCTATCTGAGATTCTCTATGCTTTTAGTTCCGCCGCGGGCAACAATGGCAGTGCCTTTGCCGGTTTGAACGCCAACACGCCCTTTTACAATGGCACACTGGCACTGTCAATGCTTCTGGGTCGAGCTGCGGCGATCTTTCCAATCCTGGCCATGGCCGGGAAGTTGGCGGCCAAACCTAAAATGGCCGAATCCGCGGGTACTCTGAAAACCGACACGCTGCTTTTCGCCGGACTGCTCATCGGTGTGATTGCCATCATTGGCGTCCTGACTTTTTTCCCGGCGTTATCTCTGGGCCCCCTGCTCGAGCATGCTTTGGTGAAAGTGGGCACTACTTTTTAAGGCGGCTATGCACAGAAATTCAGTTTCCGGAAAACTTTTAACGCGCGACATTTTCTTTCGTGCGCTGATCGACACCATGCGCAAGTTCGATCCGCGCTGGCAACTGAAAAATCCCGTGATTTTTATAGTCTTGCTCGGCGCCTTGACGACAACGGTTCTCCTGCTGCAAAAAGGGGGATGGAATGGCTTCAATGTCCAGATCTGCTGCTGGCTCTGGTTCACGGTGCTCTTTGCCAATTTCGCCGAGGCTCTGGCAGAAGGTCGGGGCAAAGCCCAGGCAGCCAGCCTACGGCGCAACCGGAGCGAGACCCGGGCCCGTTTGATCCAAAACGGGCAAGAGGAGTGGGTGGCGGCCGATGCGCTGAATGCGGGCGACGTGGTCCAGTGCCGCGCCGGGGAAATTATTCCCTCCGATGGGGAAGTGATCGAGGGCATTGCGACGGTCGACGAATCGGCGGTGACCGGCGAGTCCGCTCCGGTAATCCGGGAGAGCGGCGGCGACCGCAGCGCGGTCACGGGCGGTACCAAGGTGCTCAGTGATGCGATCATGGTGCGCATCACAGCGGTCCGGGGTCAAACCTTTCTCGACCGCATGATCAGCCTGATCGAAGGCGCCCGGCGGCAAAAAACGCCCAACGAGATCGCCCTTTCGATCCTGTTGACGGTGCTCTCGCTCATTTTCCTGCTGGTCACGGTCTCGCTCTACTTTTTCGGCGCCTACAGCCTGACGGGTTCCGGTGCGACCGGCGCTCCGCTGCTCAGTCTGCCGGTCCTGATCGCGCTGCTGGTCTGTCTGATTCCGACCACGATCGGCGGGCTACTCTCCGCCATCGGTATTAGTGGGATGGATCGCATGCTCCGCCATAACGTCATCGCCACCAGCGGACGGGCGGTCGAAGCGGCCGGTGATATCGATGTCTTGCTCCTGGATAAAACCGGCACCATCACACTGGGCAACCGCATGGCTGCCGATTTGATCCCCGTGCCGGGTCTTGAAAAAAGGCGCCTGGCGGAGGCCGCCTACCTGGCCTCCATCGCCGACGAGACGCCGGAGGGACGCTCTATTGTCGTCCTCGCCAAAAATGAGTACGACCTGCGTATGGGCGGAACCCCGCATGACAGTTACCATTTCATTCCCTTCACGGCACAATCACGCATGAGCGGCATCGATATTCCGCTTTCCGCCAACCGTATCCGGAAAATCCGCAAGGGCGCAGTGCCCGCGGTCGAAGACTTTATTCTTGAGCAAAAGGGGACCTTCCCGGAAGCGGTGCATATTGCCGGCAATGCGATCGCAGCACAGGGCGGCACGCCGCTGGCTGTCGCTGAAGACAATCAGGTTTTGGGGCTGGTATTTCTCAAGGATGTCGTTAAGGGCGGGATCAACGAGCGTTTTGCCCAGATGCGGCGGATGGGCATCAGCACCATCATGATCACCGGCGACAACGTCCTCACCGCCGTCGCCATCGCGGTGGAGGCAGGCGTCGACGATTTCATCGCCAACGCCCGGCCTGAAGATAAACTTCGGGCGATCCGGGTCATGCAGTCGCAAGGGCATCGCCTCGCCATGATTGGTGACGGCACCAACGACGCGCCGGCCCTGGCGCAGGCCGATGTCGGCGTCGCCATGAATTCAGGCACCCAAGCGGCGCGCGAGGCCGGTAATATGGTCGACCTCGACAGCAATCCGACCAAGCTGCTCGATATCGTCGAAATCGGCAAGCAGTTGCTGATGACCCGCGGCGCCCTGACCACCTTCAGCATCACCAACGATGTCGCCAAGTATTTCGCCATTCTGCCGGCGCTCTTTGGGACACTCTATGCCGGTGTCTCCAGCCGCGGCCCGCTTGCAGCGCTGGACCTCATGCGTTTGCACTCACCGGCCAGTGCGATCCTCAGTGCCGTCATTTTCAATGCCCTGATCATCATCGCCCTGGTGCCGCTGGCCCTTCGCGGCGTGACTGTCAAGCCGGCACCAGCCTCCGAAACCCTGAAACGCAATCTACTCCTCTACGGCCTGGGCGGCTTGTTGATTCCCTTCATCGGCATCAAACTCATCGATTTGCTCCTTGCCGCCCTTAGGCTCATTTGAAAGGAAACGAATGAAACTGCGTTCCGACGCCGTTGCCAGCTTGCGTATGCTTCTGGTCATGACCTTGATCTGCGGCGGCCTCTACCCCGCCGCAGTGACCCTGCTGGCTCGCCTCTTTTTTCCGCATCAGGCTGGAGGCTCTCTGCTCAGAGTGGAGGGGCAGGTCAGCGCTTCTCGGCTGCTAGCCTACCGGGATGATGACCCCGTGGACTTTCATTTTCGTCCCTCGGCCTGCGGCTGGAACACCATGCCCGGAACCGCCAGCAACCTTGCCCCTTCAAGTGGTGCATGGCATGATTCGTTGAGAGTGCGGCGCAGCCGGTTCCTTCGGGAGAACCGCCTTGCCGATACCACCCGGGTGCCGGCCGAGATGCTCTGCTCTTCCGGATCGGGGCTGGATCCGGATATCAGTCCGGCCGCGGCCCATCTGCAGGTGATGCGAATCGTCATGTGCCGCGGTGGCGGACCGGAGGAAACCCAGCAGCTCCACTTGTTGATAGACAGCGCCACCCGGCAAAATTCAGCCACGCTTTGGGGTGCGCCCATCGTCAACGTCAGCGAACTCAATTATAGATTGAACAAGACGTACGGATTCATTACCTTACAGAAGGCAACACCTTGAAGCGGGTTCGATCATGAACGACGATTCTCCTAGCAGGTCCGAACCTGACGCGCTGCTGGCCAAGATCAAGGCGGCGGAGTCCGGTATCAGGAAGGGCCGGCTGAAGATTTTTTTCGGCATGTGTGCGGGGGTCGGCAAGACCTTTGCCATGCTGCGCGAAGCCCGGCAGCTCAAAGCCGAAGGCCGCGAGGTCGTAATCGGCCTTATCGAGACCCATGGCCGCGCCGAGACAGAAGCTCTGACGAGCGGCATCGAGCGCCTCGATCTCCTCCCGCTCTCCCACCGGGAGATCACCTTCCACGAATTCCATCTCGATGCCGCCTTGCAACGGCAGCCCGGTCTCATCCTCGTCGACGAACTGGCCCACAGCAACATTCCCGGGGCACGCCACCCCAAACGCTACCAGGATGTGCTCGAACTCCTTGATAACGGAATCGATGTCTTTACCACGCTCAACGTCCAGCACCTCGAGAGTTATGCGACCACGGTTGAGGAGATCACCGGTGTGCCTGTTCGTGAAACGGTTCCTGATTCGGTGCTCGAGCGGGCGGATGAGATTGCGCTGATTGACATACCCGAGCCAGAACTGCTCAAACGGCTTGCAGAGGGCAAGGTCTATGCCCCGGAAGGAGCCCGGCGCGCAGCCCGGGGCTTTTTCCGCTCCGGCAATCTGACCGCACTGCGTGAAATGGCACTGCGCGTCACAGCGGACCATGTCGACCGGCAATTGCGCACCTGGATGGAGAATGAAAAAATCGCCGGACCGTGGAAATCCAGCCACCGGCTGCTGGCCGGGTTGAGCTGGAGCCCCTTTTCGGCGCAATTGATCCGCTGGACCAGACGCATGGCCGCCGCTCTGGGCGCATCATGGATGGCCGTCTATGTCGAGACCTCGGCGAAACGGACTCCGGCGCAAACGGAGCTGCTGATGAAGAACATGCGGTTGGCGCAGGAACTTGGGGCAGAACTTGTTACCGTGTATAATGAGGATATTGTTGAGGGCTTGCTGGCGGTGGCCCGCGAAAACAATGTCACCCAGATTGTCGTCGGCAAGCCCGGAGGAGGCCGGGTGCGCCGGTTCTTTGCAGGCGAACCCCTGGTCAACAAACTGATCCGCACCAGCGGCCAAATCGATATCCATATTGTCCGCGGCGAAATGGATGAGGCGGTGCCTGCGCCAGCCATCCCCAGACCGCATCCTCACAGCACGGCCAGCGATTATGGCCTGGGGCTGCTGGCGGTCAGCTGCGTCACGGCCCTGCTTTTCGCATTGCCAATGCAAATTAACTATTTGTCGGTCGCGCTCTATCTGCTCTTCGTCGTCACGCTGCTTTCCCTTAAAATCGGCCGCGGTCCTGTGCTGGCTGCAGCGGGACTGAGCGCCCTATTGTGGAATTTGCTTTTCATTCCGCCGCGCTTTACTTTCAGCATTGCGCGAGTCGAGGATGTGCTTATATTCTGTCTGTATTTTGTCATCGCAATCGTCACCGGCACACTGACCGCCGAGATACGCCGCAAGGAAGAGATCGTCCGGCAGCGGGAGCAGCGCGCGGTAGCGCTCTATACCATGTCGCAGCAGCTTGCCGCAGCCGGTTCGCTGCCGGCTATCATCCGCATCGCCCATGAACAAATCGCCCGCACCTTTGATGCGGATGTCGCGCTTTTTTTGCAGGACGGCGACGGACTAGCCATTCAAAACGGCGGCAGCTGGCAACCCGATGACAAGGAAGTTTCTGTGGCCCAATGGGTCGCCAAAAACCGCAAGGCCGCCGGCAAGGCCACGGCGAATCTGCCACAGGCATACGGACGGTTTGAACCGCTGGCCACCCCGCGTGAGGTCCATGGGGTCGCAGGCCTCGCTTTCCATCAGGAGGAGATCTTCAGCCTGGATCAGGAATCGCTCTTGGCTAATTTCTGCAGCCAAATCGCCGCCGCCATCGAGCGCGAACGATTTATCGAGAACCGTCATCAAGTCGAGTTGGCGGACGCCTCGGAAAAACTCTTCAAGACCCTGCTTAATTCGGTCTCGCACGAGTTCCGCACGCCGCTATCGGTCATTTCCGGAGCCATTGAAACCTTGACGGATACCGCCCTGCCGCTTGCAGCGCCGGACCGCCATGCCCTTCTAGAGGAGATTCGCAGCGCGGCCAGCCGGCTCAATGCCCTGGTGGAGAATTTGCTCAACATGTCGCGCCTGGAATCGGGGCACATCCACCCCAAATTGGAATGGTGCGATATCGGAGATATCTTTAGCGCCCTGCACCGCCGCTTCATTCCGGCAGCGATGCAGCATCACGTCGTCTTTCAAAGTACTGAGCACCTCCCTCTGATCCTGACCGATCCCGGACTTGTCGAGCAGGCGCTGGCTCACCTCATCGAAAATGCTTTAAGGTATACTCCGGAAAAAACCGGTATTGAAGTTAGGGCCGGCATGGAGCTGGCTACCTTGATCCTCAAGGTACGAGATCAGGGCCCCGGAATCCCTGACGACGCTTTGCCGCATATCTTTGACAAATTCCGCCGCATCGTTCCAAGTTCGCGAGGCGGCACCGGACTCGGCCTCTCCATCAGCAAAGGATTGATAGAAAGTATGAACGGCACCATCTCGGCGGCCAATGCCCCGGAAGGCGGGCTGGAGATCACCCTCCGCCTGCCAGTGGAGTCCATGATGCCTCCAGCTAAGGGAATCCAGAGATGAACCCCATCAAGATATTAGTCATTGATGACGAGATCCAGATCCGCCGATATCTGCGGATCGGGCTCGAGGCGCAAGGATTTCGTGTGAGTGAAGCAGCTAGCGGCGAGGAGGGCGTGGTGCAAGCCGCCATGATCCGGCCGGATCTCATCATCCTTGATCTGGGCTTGCCGGACCGGGATGGGCTGGACGTGTTGCGGGCTTTGCGCGAATGGTCGCAGATCCCTGTGATTGTGCTCTCGGTTCGCGATACCGAAGAAGATAAAATCGCTTTGCTGGATGCCGGAGCAGACGACTATCTGACCAAGCCGTTCAGCACCGGCGAGCTGGCTGCGCGTCTCCGCGTTGCCCTGCGCCATTTGGCTCCTGAGGCCGGCGAGGCGCTCTTCCGCAGCGGGGATTTGCAGGTCGACCTGGCCAGCCGGCTGGTCTCCGTCGCCGGCCGTCCGGTCAAACTGACGGCCACCGAATATGATCTCCTTCGCCTTTTGGTACAGCACGCCGGCAAGGTTTTGACACACACCCATATCCTGCGGGACCTGTGGGGCAGAACGGGCAGTGAAGAAATGCAGTATCTGCGGGTTTATATTTCGCAGCTGCGGCACAAGATCGAAGCGGATCCTGCACATCCTCAGCTGCTGATCACAGAAACAGGGGTGGGATACCGCCTGCAGATAGTGGCAACCACGGAGAATCTCTGACGACCTGCAAGCTTGTCCATTGCCGCTTCTTTTCAGAATTATCGTGTCCCTAGCCAAAGGGTTGGCAGGATGCGGAGAACAAGTTATACACCGACGGTATTGCCTCCGCTTATCCCGGCTGATTTTCGCTGGGGAATTCCTGGCCGATGCGCAACTCGATAGGCGGTTTTACTTCGCGGAACCGTGTGTTGGAGCAGTTATTGCTTGCTTTTTATTCACTGCCGATTATATTTAAGTATACCCTGCGCCCCCGCCCCATACTGACCATCCCTACGTCCGGTTTACTGCTTTTTCTTTATATTATCATCGATGGGTTCGCAGTTACCTATCAGAAGGGAGTGATAGTATGGAAACGTTGGAAGCCATCCTAAGCGCGCATACCTTTTTCAAGGACCTCGATCCGAAATTCATCACACTGCTCACCGGCTGTTCGAGCAATCGCCGATATGCGGCCAACAGCTACCTTTTCCGGGACGGTGAGGAAGCCAACGATTTTTTCCTGGTTTGCAAAGGGCGGGTGGGCATCGAGATCCCGCTGCAGGGCGATCCCCCCATCATTCTCCAAACCGTAGAAGAGGGTGACATCCTCGGCTGGTCCTGGCTGCTGCCGCCCTATTTCTGGCATTTTGATGCCCGGGCCCAGCTGGATACCGAGGTCATCGCCCTGGACGGCCGCTATATCCGTGCGGAATGCGAAAAAAATCATTCCCTGGGATACGAGATGCTCAAGCGGTTCGCCCAAATCATGGAGCGCCGTCTGGAGGCAACACGATTGCAGCTGCTTGATGTTTATGGAAAAGGATAGTAATTTATTCCTGATGACAAGTAAGCAGAAGTTACTCAGGAATACCCGCGCGAAAGAGAGGCAGCGGATTGGATTGCCCATAGGCCTCTTTTTAGGCTAGTCAGTGCCCCATTCCTTATTCGCAGCCTAACGTCAAGGATGAAGCTATATAAGGCATGAATATAGTATTTTCATCTTCCCGGCAGCCTATTGTTAGTGGCACATCGTATGCTGAGAACGCTTGATTTCCCCTTGTACGGACTCCATTTTTTATTATTCTTTACTGAATATCATATGGCTTTAAGGTGAAAGCCATCAGCCGACTCAAAGCAGAGTGCGTTTATCTTTGGATAGATACAGAAGGCTTTTTCTACGGCCATCGTTCGGCCACGCCGCCGGCCGGTGCGGGTGTAGAATGATTCAGGAGAAGATACAAATTGAAGGGCCCCTATTACGAAGATAACATCGCATTTATTTATATTCCTGTTGGGCCCCGCTTTTCTCCTTGCCCGAATCCTGTTTAGTGAAAGGCAGGTCATCGATCAAGGACAAACCGATATGCCGGAATCCCTTTATCCAACGGGCCTTGACAGCGACGGTGATGTGGATCTGCTTTCGGCCTCCAACGGCGATGAAAAGATCGCGTGGAAGAGAACCTCGACGGCGTCGGCACCTTTTCCTTTTATGAAAACCTCGATCTTGGTTCCGGCACTTTCTATTGACACAGCATCGCCGCTACCCTTGACTCGTCCCTACCCGCCTCAAATGGCGCGCAGGGATTCGATATTGGCCTTGGCGTCGGGCACCGCGCTGAGGATGAACTGGCTCTTGTCGCAGGGAAACTCGGCACACTCGGCACAGGTCTTGTAGCTCCTGGAAATCGCGCAGGTGCGGATCGGGCACTGCTCGCACCAGCCAAAGTGCTCGCCGGCCTCGGTACAGCCGACGCAGTGAATGTCGGCAGCGGTCAATGTAGCGTTATAATTTTTGGACCAGCGCACCGCGATATCCGCCTTCTTCTCCATGTCCCCTGAAAGTGTAGCCTCACGGCATTCGCAGCCAAAACAATCCAGCCCGCAGACCGAGATCATTTTTACCATACTGCACCTCCTGATTTGCACCGCTGTAAAAGGTTATCCCCTTTTCTGGTGTTCAAGCCAAAACGAACCGATACCACCGCCGTCTCACGCTTGTTAACAGTATACTCATTCACCCGGCCAATATCAAGCGAAAAGAGCCCGCATCGGCCTACGGGGAGAGATCCGGATCAGCACCCGGACTTACATGATCCCGCACAGATCTGGTGCTGGTAGCCATTGGCCTGCCATCGGTCAAAATGGTTGCATAAAGATAAAACTCTATGTATTTTGAAGACCAGATCATGGTCAATAAGCATGGCCCGTTCCAGCATCCGGACGCCCAGTGCGGGAGAATAGATGATGTACCGATTCGCGTTGATGTTGCTGTTGATCTCGTGGCCTGCCCTCGGGTTGTCCCAGGGCCTGGTGATCAACGAAATCATGGCCTCCAACCAGAACACCATCGACGACGAGGATGGCAACGCCTCGGATTACATCGAACTCTATAACGGCGGCACATCACCGGTACAACTTCAGGGCTATGGCCTCAGCGATGATTCGGCGGTGCGCAAATGGCAGTTCGGCGCTGCCGAACTGGCACCTGGGCGCTTCCTCCTCGTCTTTGCCTCCGACAAGAATAAAAAGGGGAGCTACTGGCATACCAACTTCAAGATCAGCGCCTCAGGGGAGAGCATCGTGCTGACCAGCCCCGCCGGTGCCGTGGTGGACCGGGTTGATGCGCCGGCGATGAGCGCCGACATCGCCTGGGGCCGGATCAGCGACGGCGCGACGGCCTGGGCCTTTCAGACGGCCTCGCCAGGGGGGCCCAACACCGGCCGCATCATTCTCCCCCTTTCCGGCCCGGTCACCGTCGCCCCGGCGGCGGGATTCTATGCCGCGGCGGTGACTGTCATCCTGAGCTCAGGTGGCGGCAAGATCTTTTATACTCTCGATGGCAGCGATCCGGACTCCTCGTCGGCCTTCTGCACCGGGCCAGTCGCCATCGCCAAAACCTCAGTCCTCAAGGCGGTAAGCATCGAAACCGGGCACCAGCCTTCGGTCACCGCTGTTCACACCTATTTCATCAACGAGACCACCGACCTGCCGGTCATCTCCCTCTCGAGCGATCCCTTCAATCTTTTCGACTATAATTATGGAATTTATGCCAACGGCCCCGGATGGACCGCCACCGCCCCCAACTATGGGGCCAATTTCTGGATGGACTGGGAGCGGCCGGCGCATGTTGAGTTCTTTGAGGACGACAAAAAGCCCGCATTTTCCGAGAACTGCGGTATCGCCATCTACGGCGCCTATACCCGCTCCTTTCCCCAGAAATCGATCTCGGTGAAATTCAAAAATGACTATGGGGTTTCCGGAATCGACTATCCCCTCTTCCCGGGTTTTTGGCTGACCAACTTCAAGTCCTTTATCCTGAGAAACTCGGGCAACGATTTTTATTACACCCATATCCGCGACGCCATGATGCAGACCCTGGTGAAGGATCTGGACATCGACTACCTCGAGTATCGTCCGGCCGCTGCCTTTATCAACGGCGAGTACTGGGGTATCTACAACATCCGCGAAAAGATCAGCGAGCATTATGTCGCCAACCGCCATGGCGTCGATCCCGACAACATCGATATGCTCGAAGGCAACATGAAGGTTATCCATGGCGACGCGTCCCACTACCAGCAATTCGTCAACTATATTTCCACGCAGGATATGACCAGCGACAGCGCCTACGCTTATGTCAACCGCACGATCGATCTCGACGAATGTCTGCTCTACTACGCCGCCGAGGTCTATTACAACAGCCAGGACTGGCCCGCCAACAACCTGAAATACTGGCGCGTGCATAGCGCGGCCGGGAGATGGCGCTGGATCCTTTTTGACCTCGATTTCGGCTTTAATCTCTACGAAACCACCGGCCAGTCGGAGAATCACCTGACCTACCTGCTCTCGGGCATCGAGACCAGGCCGGGTTCCAATCCACCCTGGTCGACCCTGGTGCCGCGTATGCTCCTCAAGCATCCGCGGATCCGCGAGCAGTTCATCAATCTCATCGCCGATCTGCTCAATACCAATTTCGAGAGCACCCGGGTCGTGGATACCATCAACCGGATGGCCAGCCATATCGCCAACGAGGCCGTCCGCCACCGCAAGCGCTGGAATCTCAGCGAAAAGACCGCCAGCGACCATCTCAAGCGCATGACCACTTTTGCCCAGGAACGGCCGGGCTATCTGCGCGGCTTCGTTCGCGATTATTTCAGCTGCGGCATCGACGGCCGGATCACGGTCAGTTCCACCCCGGGCGGCCGGATCCAACTCAACTCCCTCACCCTGACGCCGATCGCGCAGCCCTGGAGTGGACTCTATTTCCGCAAAAACCCCGTCAATCTGACCGCCCTCCCCGATCCCGGCTTCAAGTTTGACGGCTGGAGCGGCACAGTCACCTCCACCGATTCGGCGGTTACGCTGCTGGTCGGCAGCTCCACTAAAATGACCGCCACCTTCTCGGCACGGAACACGGGCGTGGAGGCGCAGACGCCAGGGCAGCCAGCGAAACTGCTGCTGCTGCCGAATTATCCCAATCCCTTCAATCCTGAAACGACGATCGCTTTCGAGTTGGCCCGCTCCAGTTTCGTCACCCTGAAAATCTGCGATCTTCTCGGCCGCGAGGTCGCCGTGCTGGTTTCAGGCAATCTGACTGCGGGGCGGCATGCAGTCCGCTGTGATGGCAGCGGCTGGGCTGGCGGTGTCTATTTTTGCCGTCTGGAAGCGGACAGGCAGGTGCAAACACGGAAGCTTTTACTGGTCAAGTGAATAGGACGGCTAGGGACATCCATGCTTTTAGCCGGGTCACCGGCTTTGGCGCCCAGCCGGAAGGGCGGCCGACGCGCCATCAGCCTGCCCCGAATGGGCGACCACCTCAAACCACCACTTCAAATGGGGGTTCCGATGAATTTACTGCAAAACGCCATCAGGAAGCTGGGTAAGAAAAACATCCTTGTCGTGGTCCTGTTTTTCATAGTGTCCTGCTGCCTCTAAGCTCTTAAAAAGGGCTCGATCAGAGCCGCGCTCAAGCCGACATTGCTGGGGCTGGGTCTCTTTCTTTTAGCTGCACTCTATCTGGCTGTGCGAAGTGAAGATACCGGCACGCGGAAGAAAAAGTAAACTGCTATCTTCCCCCCAAAAAAACGTTGCCTGCTAGTATTGCGTTTCGTATATTTCGATAAATATCGAAATGACATGGTATACCCGAAACGCGGCTTTGGCCATGAGAGTGCAGGACCGGGAGCAGCTGGAATTTGTGGACGTATAACTTGAATTAGGCCTGACCTTCATACTGGTGAGGTACAGCAAAACCGGGAACAGCTTGAGGTTATGGAACACCATTGCACTGAATGCGGATGGCTGCGAAGAACGTTCGAATTTCGGCACAATAATTTAAAGGAGAGTATCCCGACATGCGCATCCTGATTCTTTGCACCGGCAACTCTTGTCGCAGCCAGATGGCTGAGGCTTTTTTAAAACATTTCAATCCCGCCATGGAGGTCTATTCTGCAGGCACCGATCCGGCTGCGGCGGTCCACCCTCTGGCCGTCCGGGTGATGGCCGAAAAACATATCGACATCTCCACAGCCCGCCCCAAACCGGTTCTCCTCTTCACCCACCTGCCTTTCCATTACGTGATCACCGTCTGCGATAACGCCCGGGAAAACTGCCCGGTCTTTCTGGGGGAGGTCAAGGAACAGGTTCATCTCGGGTTTGCCGATCCCGCGGCGGTCACCGGTAGTGAAGAGCAGCAACTGACGGCATTCAGGACGATTCGCGATGAGATTTACCAGGCCTTCAAGCAATTCTATTTGGAAAAAATTGTGCGTCCCGATCCGCTCATGAATAACTGATCTCGTTCCGAGATACGGACGCCCCGCTGTGACAAAGGCGCACGTCTTGCAGAGTGCCGTGGTGAAAGGGAAAAGTCATGACGGCCCAGGCGATAGTCCAGGTTCGCTGCAGCGCCGACATCAAAAACCAGGCACGCTTTGGATCCAGCTTCAGGGGATAGATCTCGGATGTATTGCGGCCATCGGGGTGATAGGTCAGCCCGAGATACTGGATGAAACACTTCCAGCAGAGCATTTTTAAAAACTCTTTAAAACTTTGATTGTAAAAACCTGTCCACCGCCGGACCTTCCTGCTCACGGATTCTCAACATGGTGGCGATCTGGTCCGCCGTCTTAGCCAATTTGATATCGAGCAGCTGCTGTTTGCGTGAGGGGTCAGAAAAAAATGTCCGGGCTTTGGCTAAAAGCGAATCGGCTGGAATCCGGACGAGCTCAGGAACAAAATAGGATACCATCCGTGGATCGACCTTTGCGGTCACAGCGGAGTAATGGTTAAAAAGCCAATCGAGCACGTAAGCTTTGTGCTCGCGGTCAACAGTACCGGCAAGAATATACAGAAAATCGTCCTGATTCAGAGGCTGGGCCAGCAAGTAGCCCAGGGTCTGATCGAGGTTCTCCTGCTGAGGAAAAGCACCCAACAATAAGGCAAAACGGCTCCTTTCATCACGGGTTGTGGCCGATTCGAAACGCTGGAGATAGGTTTTATACAATTCGCGATCTCCGTGCTTTGCTGAGGCCCGTAATACAACATCGGCCAATTCAGGATCCACCGCTTCGGGATCCGTCAAATAGGCAGTGCACAGAGAATCAGCAAAGTACTGTATGCCGGAGTCCTCGCCTTCTTCAGCCAGCAGGGCAATCATCATGGAGCGCAATGCGGGGACACTGTAGTTCTCATCCGGCCGCCTCTGCCGGCCGATCCGGTCGAGGATCGAATGACAGGTCGTGCGAACGTATGCGGTGAAGTGTTCTGCATTTTGCGGTGTCAGGAACAAATCATGAATGGCCCCGATCGGGCTGCCGGCGCGCTGCAGCACCTCAGGGTCAGGATCGGTGGAGAATGTGCGCATGATCTCAAGATAGGTATCGCCATGGAGGCGCCCTCCATACAACAAGGCACCGGCATTATGAAGAAAGCCGAGGCGCTCGCGCGTATTCATACACCTCTGGGAATTTTCCGCCATCTCCAACAGCATGCTGTCCGGAATATCCCAGCGGTAATATCCATGCTCGCCGGCGTTCATCTGCAGCCATTGCGGCATGATCATGCATTCAAGCGGAAGGATCATGCCTTCATCGCGCATGAGACAGCTCTGCTGCTAGGTCTTTACACCGTCCGTGTATTTAAAGACAACCGGAATTTTCCATCTCTGCGACGGAGCTCGAAATCCGCTATTCATAAAGCGCGATTGAACCAGCTGCAACCGAGGACCCGGAATGATTTGCACCTCAATCAGCGGCACGCCCGGCTGCTCGATGCAAGAAGCGACGACGCTGTCCAGGGGCTCACTGGCCGCCGCAGAAAGCGATGACCACAGATCGCCGGCCGCTGCCGCGCGCCATTTATTCTTGCCCAGAAAATCCAAAATCCCACCGCGAAAGTCCTCCGCCCCGATCCACGCAGAGACCATGTCGAGGACGGCGCCGGCTTTTTGGTAGGAAAGTTCGTCGAATGCCTGCCAGGGATCATCATCTGCTCCGATCGTCCGTTGCACAGCGCTTGCCGAAGGCAGGGCATCGGTAGACATGGCTCTCTGAGCGGATCCAATCTGCCAGCTGAAAGGATTATACTGCGGGAAAAGGGTGTTGGCGACATCGAGGCCGATCCAGGTTGCGAAACCTTCATTCAGCCAGGTATCGTCCCACCAGGCCATGGTAACCAGGTCACCGAACCACATGTGGGCGATCTCATGGGCGATGGTGATCCAGTTCCCCAGTTTTTGCTCCACTGTGCAGACCTTTGGATCCATCAGCAGGACAGGCGGATAAAAAGTGATCAGTCCAGCATTCTCCATGGCCATCATGAAGCCTGGTACAGCGACAAGGTCCAGTTTGGAAAAAGGATAAGGCCCGAACCGCCTTTCTAGTTCGTTAAATATCAAGGGTATGATCTGAACGGCTTCGGCCGCGAGCTGGCCTTGGCCTCTGGGCACGACCACCGAGCCGGGCACCGACATGCCGGAGAGGGGTATGGTGTCGAACGGACCGACCGCAAATGCCACCAGATAGACCGGCAGTGGCGGGGTTTCCCTGAAAACAAGGGTTTGTTCTTTGCCGGTGCTATTGCTCTTTTCAATTTGCGTATTGGAGAAAGCAGCCAAATCCGCCGGAATCGTCAGTGTTAGACGGAATGGGCATTTGAATCCGGGCTCATCCCAGCAGGGGAAGGCCGTGCGCGCATAGACAGGCTCGAACTGGGTAGCCAGGTAGGTATCGCCCTTTTCGATGCTCTTGAAAATACCAGTTCCGAGGCTGCCCATCCGCCCGCTAAATTCGATGTGCAGTGTGCAGTTTCCCGGCAGGAGGGGGTTTCCGGTGCTGATGCGCAGCAAGTCCATTGTACTCCACCGGACAGGAATTTTCCGGTTCGCGCTTTGCAGGACAAGCTTGCTTATTTTCAGTTCCCTGGCGTGCAGGCGGAAATAATGAGTTTGCTCGTGGACAGCAAGGGAGATGTCGACAATGCCCTGATAGCTCTCTTTGGCGGGATCCAGTATGAAATGGATTTCCTGCTTCAGCGGTACCACCATGCGGCCAAGGCGCAGAGTGTCCACTTCCTGCGCCATGCCGGCCCTGCTAAAAGCAACCAACAAGAGGACGCAAACCAATGCAGTTAGTGCGACAAATCGCCTGTTCATTAATCAGCCCTCCTGATTTTGCAGCATGCCGCAAACACTGCTCTGCGGCACGCTGCCGGAGCATCAAAAGAATGATGAGGCTGCAATAGAAGAATGGTTGAAAATCGCCCCGGTCCAGCGTGGGAAAAGAGGGGTATCCAGAAGGCGTGAAAACGAAATGGAAAGTCAGTGAGGAAAAATATCTTGCAAGTGCCCAGGTTATTGTTGGTATAATTTAAACAGCCCATCTGCTCATGTCAAACGAAAACTAAAGATTTCTTCAGAATACGAGGTATGGGAATGCGGGCAGAATATAAAGCCACAGGTGAGTACAATGGAAATGAGTTGATGAGCCGGACATTACCCCTGTATTTGCCTCTAATCATTTTAATGCAAAACAGATTTACTGCTGCGGTCCGCTGAATAGAGCAAACTAAAACAGTGTTGAAGTGAACATAGGAAGGATAATCGCAATACTATTGACCCCGAGATTATCAAGAGTATTTATCATGGCCGCTATCAGCATTTACCTTAACTTCGCCAACCAGACCGAGTAAGCCTTTACCTTTTACAAATCCATCTTTGGCACAGAATTTTACGGTCCTATCATGCGCTTCAGGGATATCCCCCCGGGTGAGGGCAAGCCGCCCGTTCCCGAGGAGGTGACAGATCTGGTGATGCACACCCCGCGGCCAATGAGTAATCGGGGACGGTGAATCCCTCATGAGTCTGACTGACTCCACTTCCGTAGAAGGAGCAATCGCAGCGGAAGCGGCCGCCGATGCGGTGAGGATCCTCTTCCTGGCCGACACCCATCTCGGCCTTGACGCACCGCTGCGCCCCAGGGTGCAGCGGCGGCGCCGGGGTGATGATTTTTATGCCAACTATCTCACCGCGCTCCAGCCTGCATTCGATCGCCAGGTCGATCTGGTGGTGCATGGTGGTGACATGTTCTTCCGCAGCCGGGTGCATCCATCCCTGGTCGAGTCGGCATTCGCGCCTTTGCTGCGCATCGCCGACCTCGGCCTGCCCGTCTTCATCGTGCCGGGCAACCACGAACGCTCCAATATCCCTCGCTCGCTCCTCGAAAGCCATCCACGGATCATCCTCTTTGACCGGCCGAAAACTCATGTTTTAACTCTGCGCGGCCGCCGCGTCGCTCTGGCGGGCTTTCCTAATGTCCGGGATAATCCGGGAGGCGCGTTCACTCAGGAGGTGGAGAGGACCGGTTGGAAAAGATGCGATGTGGAGATTCGTCTGCTGTGCATGCACCAAGCCGTGGAGGGGGCACAGGTTGGCGTCCAGAATTATACTTTTCGCGGCGGTGACGAGGTGATCCGCGGCAGCGATATCCCAGCGGGATTCCACGCCGTCCTGAGCGGCCATATTCACCGCCATCAGGTGCTGACACGGGACCTCGCCGGCCGCCAGATGAACGCGCCGGTCTATTACCCGGGCGCCATCGAGCGCACTTCTTTTGCGGAACGGAAGGAGGAGAAGGGCTATCTCATAGTGACGGTGGAGGGCAAGGGGAAGATCCGCCACCAGTTTGTGCCGCTCTACTCCCGCCCCATGATCGATTTGCTGGTGGAGGGAAGCTCCGGCTCAACCGACCGGATCCGGGAGGCGCTTATACGGCAAATCGCGGCGCTGGATGCAAACGCGATCGTCCGCCTCCGTCTGGCCGATCCGCGCACGGCGCCCCTGATCAGCGCCCTGAACGACCGCTGGCTGCGCTCGGTGGCGCCGCCCACCATGAACATCGGCTGGAGCATCCCCTGGCGCCGGGACCAGATGGATTAACGTTCTCAAACCGGAAAAATGCCCTCGCGGAAAAACCGCGCGTCGATGATCGCTGCCCCGCTGTTACCGCCGCGGCGGTGGAGCCATTGCCAGATGACGTGGGCGCGGTCGATGATCTGCCACTCGTCCATTGGCGCCTCCTCCAGTAATGCCGGATTTGGCAGGCCTCCTCCATGGCACCAGACCAGTTTTCCCTGCAGAAAACAGAACCTGTTCTCCCAGCGCCCATGTTCCCGGATCACCAGGCCATGGCGTTGAAAGTTTGCGAGAAATCCCTGCCGTTGGATCAAGGCCTGGTAGCGGTGCAGCATGGCATGATACCGCGCAGCTTTTTCGAACTCTCGATTCCGGCTGTGTTTTTTGATCAGCTGATGGATAAAGCGGAGGAAGAAGGGATCCAGAACACGGAGCGAAACCGCCGCACGGTCCATGGTGCGCCGGTAGCGGGCTGCAGCCTCCGGGGTGCGGCAAGGCCCAAGACATCTGCGGATCTCCCCCTGGAGGCATCCGCCATCCCGTACCGCAGCACAGGTGCGCAGGCGGAACCGCTCTTGCACCAGGTCGGCCATGTCGCGGGCATGGTAGCGGTCATGGAAAGGGCCGAAAACGGCGGGATACTGTCCGCGCTGCCGGGCATCGATCACCTGCAGCCGGGGGATCCATTCCTTGGAAAAAGCCAGCCAGGCATATTCGAGGTACTCTTTCTGCCGCACATTGCCCACCGGCCAATGCTGCTTGATCAGCTGGTCCTCCAGCAGCAGGGCATACAATTCCGAGCCTGTCTCGTACCAGGAGAGCGACCGGACATGCCAGATCCAGCGGTAATTGCGGTCCGAAAATCCCGAGCGTATTGAGTCGGCATGCTGTAGCAGCCGTTGGCGGATATGGACCGATTTCCCGACGTAGATGACGCGGCCATCGCCGTCTTTCATGACATAAACGCCGGGCGCCCGGGGTGCGCGGCGGGCTTGTGACTGGAAGCTTGCGATCATGTCGTCCGCCGATGCATGCGGCGCGCTTTTTTCCCCGCCTTCCGCGGCAAGCGCAGAAGCAAGACCTGCCCGCTTCTCCCTCATTTTGCTGCCGCGACAATCTGCCAGCCAAAGCAGGAGCCGTCCTTGCGGTCGGGACGGGCGCCGCGGGCATCGGCCGAACAGAGACTGCGCGCGCCGGGGTCGGCAAAGAGATAGCAATGGTTGTAGAGCGACATCAGCATCAGGTCGTCCCGGAGCATATCCTCCCACTGAAAAAGCGAAGCCTCGCCCCTCTCGCTGCTCTCGATGCGGACCTCGGCCAGCCCGGCCTCGCCCTTTACCGTCACATAGCCGCCATTGGCAGCCGACTGCAGGGCGACGCGCCCCTGCCCGCGGTCGAGGACCCGGAACAGCGCGGCATCCCCTGCTGCGAAAGGGCTCTCCCACTCAACCGGGCGGAGATGGTTGCGCCAGTTCACCAGAACCGTGTTGTCAGCCAGGCTGGTGAGGATGATCAACTGATCATAAGGGATGGGGCGGGTAAGTCCCTTGCAGCGGGGCTCGGTTACAGTGAACCGGTTGAAATCAGCATAACCGCCCTCTATTTGCCTAGTTGAATAGCTGAAGAGGGCATAGCGCACGCCCTGGAAGGTCTTGAGCTGATAGGGCATAATGATCTGGCCGCCGATCTCCTCGAAGTGGGTGCCATCAAGGCTATAACTAAGGCGGCCGATGTCGGTGTCGAAATTACAATGGGCCCGCAGCCAGACAGTCCGGGCTGTAAGCGGCACGCGCAAGAGCTTGAGTTCCTGCTGGTTGTAGAATTGCAACTCCAGTCCCTGCTCGAGCCGGCAGACTCCGATCCAGGCCCACGGCAGGTTGAGCAGCGCCAGTCCGGCCAGGTCGCCGGTCTTGAGGCCGGAGGGATCCAGTTCGGCGACCGCGTAGGATTCCGGTCCGATACCGCGCTGGGTGAGGGTATTGCGGGCGCGCCAGAAATTTTCGGCGGGCAGGGCGTGCAGGCGGAGGTAGCCCTTTCGCGCAGAGAGAGACCATTTTCCCTCGACCGGGACGTGGTTCCACTGCCAGATATTTTTTAGCCCGGGGCCGCTGAATTCGTCGTTGCGCTCGAAGGGCTCCATGGGTACAGAGGAAAATCCGGTGTTAGGCTTGATCCAGGTACGCGGGGTGCGGGTCAGATTGCCGGGCAGTCCGAAATAGGGCCAGCCCTCCTTCCAGGTAACTGGTGAGAGGGCGGTGACGCGGCCGACCGAGTTATAGTCGAGCATGGACCAGCCCCACCATTCACCCGACTGGACCTGGATGATGCCCCCCTGGTGCATGGGGATGCAGCCGACATAATTTTCGATGGGTGCAATCAAGTGGAAGGGGGGCCCATTTCGGGTATCCGGCAGCCGCCAGCCAGTGCCAACCCCCAGGTTCTCCTCCGCACTCATCACCTTGACTTCATAGGGCCCGTAGGGGGCATCAGCGCTTAGGCAGACCTGGTAGCAGACCGGATCGTAGTTGGTGTTGGTGATAAAGTATTGGCCCTTGATCTTGTAGATATGGCTACCCTCGCCGGCGCCGCTGCCCCGGGCGACGATCACCCTCTCTGTCCCGGGCACGGTATCGAGCAGGTCCGGCGAAAGCTGGACCATGCGGAGCTCGTCATAGCCCCAGACGGCATAAACCTTGCCGTCATCATCGAAGAGCACGGTGACATCATGGAGTGCCGCGCGCATGGTCCGGTGGCGCCAGGGACCGGCGGGATCGGTGGCCGTATAGAGCTGGGTGCCATGGCCATTGACATTGGCGAAGATATAAAAGCGGCCGTCATGGTAGCGGAAGCAGGGCGCCCAGATGCCCTGGCCGTAGGCCTCGCGCCCCTCTTCCAGGCGCAGATCCGGTCCGAGATCGAGGCGTTCGGCGGCATAGCCGAGCAGCTCCCAGTTCACCAGGTCGCGCGAATGGAGAATGGGGAGCCCCGGCATGGTGTGCATGGTCGTGCCGGTCAGATAAAAGTCATCCCCGACCCGGATCATGTCGGGATCGGAGAACTCTTCATAAAAGAGGGGATTGGAATAGGTGCCGTTGCCGTTGTCGGCGGTCCAGGTCTGGCTGATCGCCTGGGACACCAGCACCAGAAATAGCCAAGCGATTCCACATCCATTCTGCAAGCGTCGGTGCAAGATCCTGCTCGTCATTTTCCTGCCTCGCGGTATGGTCCGCCCAGTTTTCCGGCCATTTCTTCCAGCCGCGTCCGGATGGCACTCTCACACGGCGCGCCCAGGGCTCCGCAGACGAAGGCGTCCGTATAAAAAACCAGATCCAGCCTGTCCTGCCCCTGTACCAGCAGGGCGGGATGGCCAGCGATGACCTCCGGGCGATGCGAATCCTTCCGCTGCAGCAAGAATCGGGTGTAGCAATCGAATACCGTCTTGGCCGCACCGGTCTCTTTACAAGGGACCAGAAAAAGTTGATAGGGGCCGCATTCACCGCTGCGGTATTCCCGGCGGTAGCCCTCAGTGAAGTAACTCTGTCCAAGAAAATCGCCGGGTACATAGCGGTCCGATGCCGCCACGGCATCTTCTACCGGGAAAACGGCAAACAGGGCCGGTGGTGAAAATCCCGTCCCGATCCGGCCGGCCAGAAACTGCGCCATCTCCTTAAGGGCGGGCCAAAGCTCCTGGTCGAGGGTATACGAGGTGATCTTGACGTAGTAGGATCCATTGTAAAAGTTGAGCACATTGGCGCTCTGGTAGCCTTCGACGCCGATGGCGACCGGCGTTTCATCGGGAGAGCGTTCGGCGGCATAGATGGCAAAGGCATGCAGGGGGCTCTTCATGCCATAGATCTCGACCGTTACCGAATTGGAGTCCGGGCCGACGGCATAGTCGGTGGTCAGCACCCGGCGGAAGCCATACTGCAGATAAAGATCGGCCGCGCCGTCGATGTACTCGAAGAGATTGTCGCGCCCGAAGAAGCGCGGTGCCGAGGTCTGCCGCCAGGTGGGCAGATCCCCGTCCCTCGGCAGCAGGCTGATGAGAGACGAGTCCGCATTCTCCTGGGCGCCGGCGGCAGCATAGAGGAGAACCAGCGTGATCACGGCCGAGTGCAGCCGGTTATTACAAAGACCCATGTTCCTTGATCCTGTCCGTTAATAAAAAGTGTAGCTTCATCCCTGCGCAGCCGGCTCAGGCTATGAAGGGGAATTGATGTTTCAACTCGGCGACCTGCCTACCGATATCGAGGCCGTGGGTGCAGGATGCGGTACAGCCCGAACAATTCCGGCACCTCTTCAGGCCGATGGATTCCGGCAGGGCCGCCAGCGTCCATTCCGCCTGACTGAGGTTGCCGTAACCGGCGGCGTACATGCCAGCGCGCATCAGACTGGGGATTTCGACGCCGTGCGGGCAGCCGGACACGCACGAGCGGCAGCCCTGGCAAAGGTGTCCCCTCTCGAGTGCGCCCAGCTGCAGATAACTTTTTTCTTCCCCGGTAAAGTCGAGATCAGTGACGCTGGCAAGATTGAGATCCAGCTGATCAAAGGTGGTCATGCCGGGGATGGCGGTGGTAACCTCCTTGTGCTGCAGCACCCATTTGAGTGCGGCTGCGTGATTGACGGCTGCGGCACCCTCCCGTGGATTGCCGCCTTGGGTTTTCATGGCGACGATGCCCAGTCTGTGTTCTCTGGCGTAAGCCAGGGCTTTCCGGATCTCCTCTTTATCCTCGCGCCAGACATTAAACGCGATCTCCGCAACGTCGTAGATTTTGGCATCGACAGCGGCGTGCACCACCTCCGGCACCAGGGCATGACAGCTGACGCCGATGAAGCGCGCCTTACCGGCTTTTTGCGCGGCGAGTGCGGCCTGCATCAGGGGCTCATAGTTCACCATCTGCGCGTTGTCGCAGGCGTGAATATAGAGGATGTCGACATAGTCGCTTTGCAGACGGTCCAGGCTGGCCTCGAGCAGCCGGGCAAAGTTCTCGGGCGTGGCTCCAGGGGCCCAGCTGCCGTTTTCCGTGGTGAAGAGGCCTTTCTGGAAATCGCGCGCCAGCCAGATTTTGGTGGAAATGATCACTTTGTCGCGGCCCCCGCGTTCCTTGAGAACGGCGCCGATCGATTTTTCGCTGTTGCCGCGGAGGTAGCCGTTCGCGGTATCGAGATGAGTGATACCACTGTCGAGGGCCCTTTTGATCAGATCCGGGCTGTCCGAATTCATCACCCCAAAGCTGAGGATGGGGATTTTAAGGCCGGTGCGCCCCAGGACGCGCTTGGGGATCTTTTTTTTCTTCTTGTCCGCCGCCCTGGAGCTTGCGGCGGGCACCCCTAGACCGGCCAGCAGCAGGCCGAGGGATCCACTTCTGAGAAACTGCCGCCGGGCCATGTTATCTCTTGGCATGTTCGCATCTCCGATTTGCAAATAAATACCAGATGATTCCTTTTAATGGTCAGTCAATGGCATGATAATAACCATTTGCACAGCAAATGTCAAGTGGAATAGCACCTATACCGCATTGTCACCTGTATTCAGGAGTTTTCCCTTGCATATCGCCGGCCGAATCGTTATTTTTTCAGTCATAAAGCCAAAAACCGAATGTCTATGAATACCACATCCTCTGCACCCCAGCCCTATTTCTCCTGATTCTCACCTCACGACGGTCATTGCCATGGCTAAAAAGATTCTGTTCCTCCTGCTCGGCCTCTATCCCCTGGCCGGTATGATCTCTGCAGCACGCTCAAGGAGGTGCAATAACGGGGAAGAAAGGGGGTGCAGATGCCGCCCGAATACCAGGCCGCATATGGCAGGACTTATACCCTGCAGCAGGTTTTCATGAACGGCCGGCGGTGCTGCCGACGTTGTTAAAAATCCTGGAGAACGAATGAAATCCAATCCATCCTTGACCCGGTACGCCTGGCTCTCCATTGCCGCGGCCGTTCTGACGATCTCGCTCAAGGTGACCGCCTACCTGCTGACAGGATCGGTCGGTCTGTTGTCGGATGCCATGGAATCCCTGGTCAATCTGGCGGCGGCCTTTATGGCCCTCGCCATGCTGACCGTCGCGTCCCGGCCTCCGGACGAATTGCATGCTTTTGGCCACTCCAAGGCGGAATACTTTGCGAGCGGCATGGAGGGGGCCCTGATCCTGCTGGCCGCGGGTATGATCGGCTGGACGGCGGTGCCCCGTCTCCTCGCACCGCAGCCGCTGGAGCAAATGGGCCTTGGTCTAGTGGTCTCCCTGGCCGCATCCACGGTCAATTTTGCAGTCGCTCGCATCCTCCTGGCCGCCGGGAAAAAACACCACTCCATTACCCTCGAGGCCGATGCCCGTCATCTCTTGACCGATGTCTGGACCTCCGCGGGTGTGCTGGCCGCCATCACCGCTGTAGCACTCACCGGCTGGGTACGTCTGGATCCCATTATCGCCTTGATCGTGGCCGCCAATATCATCTGGACCGGCATCCAGCTGCTGCGCCGTTCGGCGCTGGGATTGATGGACACCGCACTAGCGGAGAGCGAACAGGCGCTGGTCAGGCAAATCCTCGATAGTTATGCTGATAAGGAGGTACAGTATCATGCGCTCTGGACGCGTGAGGCGGGCGCACGCAAGTTCGTCTCCGTCCATATTCTGGTTCCTGCCTTATGGACCGTTCAGCAGGGGCATCAGCTGCTGGAGGAGATGGATCGAAGGATTCGGGAAGCCGTTCCTGGTATCTATATTTTTACCCACCTGGAACCTTTCAGCGATCCGGCCGCCTTTGAGGACATGAACCTGGATAGATAACCGCCTCCACAAGGTCGCGGACCGAATAGATAGTACAATAACGTCTATGGACTGGTACGGCAAACCCCTATTAATTTTAATATTTATTTTGATTATTAATAAATATACCTTATACTTAAGTACTTAAACAAAGGAGGAAATCATGACACGAAGCATGTGGCTTGTCATCTGTATCTTCCTGATCCTTCCCGTGCTGCTCCTCGCCCAGGAGCAAGTCGTTCCGCCTCTCACCGCCCTCAACATTCACGTCCTCGGCCCGCAAAAAATTGCCCCCTTGCCGCCGGTGGTGGTGCCGCCCGATAATCCCCAGACGGCCCTGAAGATCCAGTTGGGTAAACAGCTCTATTTTGACACCCGGCTGTCGCAGGACAACACCATCAGCTGCGCCACGTGCCACAATCCCGCTCTAGGATGGTCGGATGAGGGGCCAACCAGCCTGGGCATCAACGGGCAGCGCGGCGGCCGCCGTGCGCCCCCCGTTTCCAATGCCGCCTATCTTCCCCTCCAGTTCTGGGATGGCCGCGCACCCAGCCTCGAGGAGCAGGCAAAGGGTCCCATCGCCAATCCCGTTGAGATGGGCAATACCCATGAGGTGATGATTCGCACCGTGGATCATATCCCCGGCTACGTCGAGGAGTTCAAGACGGTCTTCGGAACCGACCACATCACTCTCGACCAGATCGCCCAGGCCATCGCCGCTTATGAGCGGACGGTTGTGACCACCGATTCGCCTTTCGACCGCTATGTCCGCGGCGACGACAGCGCCCTGACCCCTTTGGAAAAGGAGGGTCTTGCGGTCTTTAATGGTAAGGGACACTGCACCGCCTGCCATTGGGGCGGGAATTTCACCGATGGCCGGTTTCACAATCTCGGTGTTAAACCGGCCGCCTCAGGCAAGGAGGACCTCGGCCGTTACGAGATCACCAAAAATAAACAGGACAAAGGGGCCTTTAAAACGCCGACCGTGCGTGATGCCGCCCGCCGGCCGCCCTATCTGCACGATGGCTCGGAGAAATCCCTTGAAAGTCTGGTCGAGTTCTACAATCGCGGCGGCGATGTCCGTTCTGCCACCCTCGATCCGCTGTTGGTGCCCCTCGGTCTGACGCAGCATGAAAAGAAAGCCCTGGTCGCCTTCATGGCCCGGGCTATGAACAGCACGAATCCGGAAGTGGCCGCGGTCAAGCCCCCGGCTGCTGCTGAAATGCCCAAATAGAAGGAGATCCCTATGCTGCGAATAAAATGGTTCCTGATTCTCCTGGCGAGCCTCTTTCTGATCCCCGGCGAAGGGAGCGCCATCCCGGCCTTTGCTAAGAAGTATGGCTTTAACTGCAACATGTGCCATACCGCTTTCGCCAAGCTGAACGATTTCGGCCAGCGCTACCGTGACAACGGCTATCAAATTCCCGGGCAGGTTGGCGGCGAAAAAAACATCTTTGAAACCCCGCCACCCATCGCCCTACGGGCCATGACCGGCGTGACCCTCTATGACGGCCCGGATGGCACGACCAGCGGCTTCAATATCTTTGGCTTCGATCTGCTGGCCGCCGGGATGCTGCACAAGGACGTCTCTTTCCTGCTCATCTACACCCCGCGCATCGATGAGCCGGCAGGGAGCTGGCAGGGTCCGGAGAATGGCGCCAATCCCGGCCAAATGGGCGCACTCGAGGCGGTCAACCTGGTTTTCAGCAATGTCATCCAGGATGTCCTAAACTTCCGCGTCGGGAAATTCGAGCCGGGGTACCACCCTTTCAGCTCGAAACGCAAGTACCAGCTCTTCACGCCGTACGAGGTTTACGCCTTCACTGCGCCCTTCCAGAGCTACAATTTTGACGACAACCAGATCGGCATGGAGGCTTCCGGCCATTTCCGCAGCGGCCTCAAATACAGTCTCGGCCTGCTCAACGGGACGGGCGCCAATCCCGATAACAACACCGCCAAAGACCTCTACGGCGCGCTCTCGCAGACCTTCGGCAAGGGAGACGGCCAGAGCGCCGGCCAGCGCATCGGACTGTTCGGCTACTACGGCTGGCAGCCCGCCAAAATCACCAACAGCCTGATCGCACCAACAGGCGAGACGGCTGGGAGTGATAATGCGGCTTTTTACCGCTTCGGCGTGGATGCCAGCTTGAACTGGCAGACCCTGAATCTCCAGGCGCTCTACATGCTCGGCCAGGATGATAAAAAGCTCAATGCGCTCGACCACACCCAGGCCTTCAAATACAGCGGCGGCCTGGTGCAGCTGGATTGGGCGGGACTGGCCAACAATCGTCTGGTGGCCTCCGCGCTCTACAACTGGGTAGAACCGCCCGATTACAACCTCGCAAACAAGGTGAATACCATCGCCCTGCTGACGCGCTACTACCTCGGCGACTGGTCGGCGGTCAATGTCTCCCTGCATGCGGAATTCCAGCACCGGCAGACGGGGGAGCTGCGCAAGGTGAAGGAAAACCTCGGGGCCCTGGCTTTGGATTTTGCTTTCTAGGCGGGAAGCTAACCGCATGCCGGTGCCCTGGCACCCATAAAAAAGGATGCTGCTCGGAGTTCATTCCGCAGCAGCATCCCTGCCTGAATCCTGAGAGGGATGTCTGGAAAAGACATCCCTTTTTTTATTTTACCGGTTCTTCCACTGATATTTATGCGGCCACTTGGTCGTCTCTGATGGCGTCGCAGTATGGCAGATGTTGCAGGCGGTTTTCTGGTCCGGATTCGCGCCGCCGTGTTTCCCGCCGAACTCGCCGATATCGCCAGATTCTCCCTTGGACCCCTGATGACAAACACCGCAGCTGCCGATGGTCTTGGCCTTGCCCTGGTATTGCATGGCCTGGTAATTGTCCGATGCCTGGGTTGAAGGCACCATGGCATGGGGACTTGAATGGCAGCTCGCGCAGTAGACATTACCATGACCCATGGCATTGCGATAGAGGGTGGTGCCGGTATCCACCTGCGGCACGCCGGCATGGCAGGTGGCGCATTTGGGTTCATTAACCCAGGGAATCCGGCCGGTCGCGATGGTGTTGGCTACATTGTTCATGTCACCATGACAACTGGTGCAGTTACCGTCCGCCATGGTGTGCGCCTTGCTGCGGTTGCAGGAGGTTTTCTCTCCGGGATGGCAGTCGTAGCAGGCGGCGCCGCGGGTGGCATGCGACTTGTGGATGGTTTTTGACAAATAATTGCCGGAGGACGAAACCATACCGAGCGCGGGACTGGTATGGCAGCGAGCACACAGGACCGGCTTGCTGTTTTGCAGCGTTGTACCATGCAAGCTGTCATGCTTCTTCAGAATATCGGCAAAGGCATTAGAACCATGACATTTGGCACAGTTGATCTCATCGGACGTGGGCGTGGTGGTGCGGGTTTGCGCGACCACCGTACCACCCGCGTTCTTGACCGTTATTTCAGCCACCTGAAAAGGATTCCAGACGCCGCCATCATCGACGGGGGTCAGCGGGATGCCGTCCACTTCGAAATGATCGTTCCGGTCCACCATCTCCCCGGCCAGTCCGTTGTGCAAATCGGGATCGACGAGGTTCAAGCCCTTGTCCTGCTGTAGATCCAGGCCGAATAGCTTTTTGGCGTTGTCCCAGAACTGGCCGAAGCTGCGCTTGCTATAGGAATGCGTGTTATCGATGATCCGGTACTGCGCGGTCAGGCCGGTGGTGACGATCTGCGGCGGATTGCCGCGTCTGATCACCTGAGCCCAGACGGTGTTATAGGGCGGTAGAATCACCGCCTGATCATACTGGGGATTGAGGCAGTGCATGCCCAGATCGTTCCAGGCGAAAACCACATACTGAGCGGTGTCCGGGATCGCCTTGTTGGCTTCAGTGGGCGAAGTACCGCACCTCAAACCGAACAACAACCCTAATCCGGCCGTGACCAGCATCCATCTTCCTACCATACACGCGATCTCCTGAAAAAGTCCATTTGATTGCTTGGACGGTTTGACCCTGTTCAAAGCAGTATACTCATTCGGCGGCTGAATTACAAGCGGTAATGAGAATATTATACGCACATCGTTGTAAAACCCAACAGGCCAAACATACAAAAAAGGGAACGCCTTGCGGGCGTTCCCTTTTGGGGACTACCTGGACTAACGGTCAGACGGCTTCGAGCGGAATACGCATCTTGTAGAACGAGCGCCAGACGAAGACCAGGCCGATGATAAAGATCGGCAGGGCGATGTAGGGCGCGTAATTGGTGCCGCCGGTGGTGTTGGCGTGTGCGGCCATCTCGATGGCGATCTCGGTGGCCAACAGGCCGAAGAGAGTCGAGAATTTGATGATCGGATTCAGCGAGACCGAAGAGGTGTCTTTGAAGGGGTCCCCGACCGTATCGCCGATGACCGTCGCGGCATGCAGCGGCGTGTTCTTCTCGCCGAGATCGACCTCGACCAGTTTTTTGGCATTGTCCCAGGCGCCGCCGGTATTGGCCATATAGATGGCCTGGAAAAGACCGAAGCAGGCGATGGAGATCAGATAGGCGACAAAAAAGTTGGGATTCACAAACGCGAAGGCCAAGGTCAGCGACATCAGAGCAATGAAGATGTTCCACATGCCCTTTTGAGCATACTGGGTGCAGATCTTGACCACCGTCTTGGAATCCTCGATGTCCGCCTCGGACTTGCTCAGATCCATGTTGCGCTTGATGAACTCCACCGCACGGTAGGCACCGGTGGTGACCGCCTGCATCGAGGCGCCGCTGAACCAGTAGATCACCGAGCCGCCGGTGATCAAGCCGAGCAGGATCGGTGCATCCGTCAGCGACACGTGCAGCATGTTCTTGCTCTGCAGCAGCAGGATGATCGAAAAGATCATCGTCGTTGCGCCCACCACCGCAGTACCGATCAGCACCGGCTTGGCGGTCGCCTTGAAGGTATTGCCGGCGGAGTCATTGGCCTCGAGATAGTGCTTGCCCTCTTCAAAATTGGGCTCGAAACCGTACTCCTTCTTGATCTCTTCCTTAACGCCGGGGATGCTCTCGGTCTGCGCCAGCTCAAAGATCGACTGGGCGTTGTCGGTCACCGGGCCGTAGCTGTCGACGGCGATGTTGACCGGCCCCATACAGAGAAAGCCGAAAGCGACCAGGCCGAAGGCGAAGATCGAGGGATAATTGATCACCTCCAGCGGGATATAGTGGCTGGTGAGGGTGGCGATGGCCATCAGGCCGGTGATCAGCATGCCCTTGTAAAAGGCGCTGAAATTGCCAGCGACGATGCCGGAGAGAATTGTCAGCGAGGCGCCTCCTTCGCGGGAGGCGGTGACGATTTCGTTGACATGCTTGGATTTGGAGCTGGTGAAGATTTTGGTGAACTCGGGGATCAGCACGGCGGCCAGGGTGCCGCAGCTGATGATCAGGGCCAGCTGCCACCAGACATGGGGCATGGGGGTCATGATACCGTCCTTGATCACCTGGAGATCGCCGATCAGCAGGTAGCTCATGACAAACGAGGTGGTGATGCAGAGGCTGGCGGCAATCCAGATCAGGCGCATCAGCGGCTCTTCAAAATCGAACTCTTTCTTGCCTTTGTACTTGGCTGTGGAGATCGCTTGATTGACAAAATAGGAGAGTCCCGAACAGAAATCCATCAAAAAGCGCATGGCGAAGATCCAGACGATCAGTTTACCCTGGATGGCCTCCTTGACCTCAATGCTGGGGCTCATCACCGCCAGGGTGATAAAGGAGATCAGGGCGACGCCGGTGACGCCGTAGGTCTCGAAACCGTCGGCGGTCGGGCCGACACTGTCGCCGGCATTGTCGCCAGTGCAGTCGGCAATGACGCCGGGATTGCGCGGGTCATCTTCCTTGACCTTGAAGACGATCTTCATCAGGTCCGAGCCAATATCGGCGATCTTGGTGAAGATGCCGCCGGCGATACGCAGGGCCGAGGCGCCGAGGGATTCGCCGATGGCGAAACCAAGGAAGCAGTATCCGACAATATTGCGCGGCACAAAGAGGAGGATGACCACCATCATCACCAGCTCGAGGGAGATCAGGAAAAGTCCGACGCTCATGCCGGCGCGCAGCGGGATATTGACGACATCCCAGGGCTTGCCGCGCAGTGAGGCGAAGGCGGTGCGCGAGTTGGCGAAGGTATTGATACGGATGCCGTACCAGGCGACCGCATAGGAACCGCCGATGCCGATGACCGCAAAGAGCAGAACCAGCAGCAGCGTAGTCAGCGTCTCACCTTTGAGGACCAGGAAATAAAAGAGCATGGCCGTGGCGATGAAGGTGAAGAGCATCATCAGGAATTTGCCCTGCTGGATCAGGTAGGTGCGGCAGGTCTGAAAAATGGTCTCGGCTACTCTCGCCATGGACGAATGCACCTGGAGGCCTTTGATCTGGTGGCGCAGGTAAAGACTGATGCCGAGAGTTCCGGTGATCACCAGAGCGCCATAGAATAGCAGGTTCCAGGGGGTGATCCCGCCCAGCTTGGTATAGGGTGCACCCTTGTGCAGATCGGGGATGGCCAGATCCGCCTCACTGGCCAGGACCGGAAGGGTGTACAGTACCAGCATGAAGAGCAGGAGGAAAAATGCGGTGAATCTTTTCATATCTCTCCTTTATACATGGTTGATTGATAACGCAGTTTGGCCCTTTTATAGAACTTCTGCGCCCGGCCGGGAACCCAGGTCCCGCCAATTCATCTTTAAAATTAGCATTAATTTATCAATATTAGCTGTCAATCACAAACATTTTTTGCAGCGCCAACCACGCTGTAAAATACAGCACCGCGTTTTTACTTGCATCTTTGCAGGAGAATCCTTATCATTATCCCTAATTCCTTTCCGGCCCATCCCTGAAAAGGTATGTCCACCATGTCCAGGCTGCCGCAAATACCTACCCTCTTGTTGCTCGCCGGCTTTTGTTTGCTCTTTTGCCATAGCGAGCTGCACCTGGAGCATTGCGGACAAACCGATCATCACACGGCCCATGACTATTGCCAGCTGGTTAAAGCCGCCCGCGTCGCCTGGCCTGACTCCCTGCAGAAGTTCAGCCGAATTCAGTGGATCGGGCTCTCCCTGACCCTCTCTTCCTGCACAAGCCTTGGTGCCGAATGCCCCGCTGAAATCGTCTGTGGAGGGTTACTCCAGCCCTCCCCCGGGATGAACCTCCCTCTCTGCGAGCACCCGCTGCGCATCTAACGTCCCTCCATACCCTTTCCCTGCGTCATCCCGTCAAGGGAGCAAACCGTCCACTTCATCAGGAACCGGTATGAAAAAGATACTCTGTTTTCTTTTAATTTGCATTGGCGTGGCCAGCGCCCAGGAGGTAATCAGCCTGGAGCAGGCGATGAACCTGGCGCTCCGCTGCAATCCCGAGCTGCAACAGGCGCGGCAGGTGCGCCATGCGGCCGCCGGACGCTTTTGGAGCGGCATTGCACTGCCGCAGCCCGAACTCTCCTTCAGCTATGAATATGTGCCGCGCAACAAATCCCTGGCCAGTTTCGGCGAGCGTGCCTTCGAGGTGGCGCAGGAGATCGACTTTCCGGCCGTCTACTTGCTGCGCGGCCGGATCTTGCATGCGGAAACTGCCACCGCCGACATGGAGCTCCGCCGCAATGCGCTGGCCCTGCTCGCCGAGGTACAGCGCCGCTATTGGGAGGTCAAAGCATGCGAAGCACAGCTGGCGATCGCACAAGCGAATTACGAGTTGGCCGGGGAGTTCAGCCGCAAGGCGGCTGTTCGGCAGGAGGCCGGGGAGGGGAGTCTTCTGGAAAAGATGACCGCCGAAGTGCAGCGCACGCAGGCGCAGAATAGCCTGGAAACGGCCCATAATGACCGCAGCGCCGCACTGGCGCAACTTCTTCTACTCCTGGGGCAGGAGGGCCGCAGCGGCGATCGGATACTGAGCGACAGTCTGGCCTTTACACCGGCAAGCCTGACCCTCGAAGGGATCGAGGCGGCCGCACAACGGCAGAATCCTGAATTGCGGCTGGCGGCGATCAACGTCGGCGCCCTGCACAGCAAACGGAGCCTTTCCTGGTCATCGCTGCTGCCCGGATTCCGGCTGGCCTGGTCGCGGCAGGCCCTGGAGGGCGGCGGCAACGACTATTACGGGGCCACATTCAGCGCCTCGCTGCCGCTCTGGTTCATGTTCGACCAGCGCGGCCGCATTCAGGAGGCCGCGGCGGAACTGCGCAGCGGAGAATTCGCGCAAGCCGCGACGCGGAATGCCTTGATCACCCGGCTGCGTACTGCCTGGCTCGAACTGGCCAATCAGGAGCGGCAGGTCAGGCTCTACCAGGCTGAACTACTGCCTCAGGCCGAGGAAATTTGCCGCACAGCGGTGGTCAGTTATGACGCCGGCGAGATCGGCTACCTTGAGCTGCTGCAGTCCCGACAGACGTTGGCCGGGGTCAAGGCCGGCTATATCGATGCCCTGCTCGGCTATCACCGGGCGGCCATCGCACTCAATGAACTCACCGGCACCGTTCCGGCAGGCATCCAACTCTTCGAGGACTAGAATGAGAACAGGTATTTTGAGCATCGCAGCTCTCGGGCTGCTCTTCCTCGCCGGCTGCGATAGTGAAAACAAGGGCGGCGCGGAGCAGGGGGAAGCGGTGAACCCGGCCAAAGCGGTGGAGCAGTCTACGCCTGCCAACCGCGTCATCCTGCATCCGGCATCGATCCGTGAGATCGGCCTGGAGGTGGTGGAGGTGCGGGAAAGCCTCATCGCCGGGAGCGTCACCGCACCCGCGGTGCTGACCGCCAGCCAGGATTTCGAAGCCCTGGTCGGGACCCTCGTGCCCGGGCGCGTTAGCCGGGTCTTCGTCCGCCTCGGCGATCATGTCCGCAAGGGCGAGCCGCTGATGGAGATCGAGGGACTTGAGATCGGCGAGATCAAGGCCCGCTATATCCAGGCCAAAGCGCAGCATGATTTTGCCGCCGCAAATCTCGAACGGCAAAAAATCCTGGCCGGCGAGAATATTGGCAGCCGAAAATCGCTCCAGGAGGCGCAGGCCGCCTATGATCAGGCCCTCGCCGGATTCGAGGCGGAAGACCGGCGCATTCACTCGGCAGGATTGAGCGATGCCGAGGTGCTCGGCAGCAGCGAGAATAACCCCGGCACCGACCACACCGCCGGCACCCTCGTCATTCGCTCCCCGATCGACGGCACCATCGTCGAGCGCAATGTAGTCATCGGCCAGCCGGTCGACGAAGCGGCCACTGCCTTCCGCGTGCTCAACAATGCCGTGCTCTGGGCCGATGGCCATCTCTTCGAGAAAGACATCGCCGGCCTTGCCGGCAAGCCGGAGGTGACCATCACCACGACCGCCTACCCTGGTGAACGCTTCACCGGACGGATCACCTACATCGGCGCGGTCGTCGATCCACAAACGCGCAGCGTGCAGATCCGGGCGGAAATCCGCAATCCGGACCTGCGGTTGAAAAGCGGGATGTTCGCCGAAATGACCATCCCGGTGCACACCGCCCATAAGGGTCTGGTAGTCCCGGCCGAATCCCTGCTGCGCGAACAGGGGGCCACGTTTCTCTTCGTCGCCCGCGATGACACCACCTTCGAGTTGCTGCAGGTCGAACCCGGCATCAGCAGCGGTGAGGCCGTCGAGATCCTCCGCGGCTTGCAGGCCGGCGAACGAGTGGCCGGCAAGGGCAGCTTTTATCTGAAATCGGAATGGAAAAAAGGTGAATTCGCGGAGGAAGAGTAACCATGCTTGAGCGCATCATCACGCTGGCGCTGCAGCGGCGGGGGATGGCGATCCTCCTTGCCCTGCTGATCACCGGGTTCGGCCTCTACGCCGCCATAACCCTGCCGATCGATGCTTTCCCCGATGTCACCAACAACCAGGTCGAAGTCGTCAGCCACGCCGATGGCCTCTCCGCGGTCGAGATCGAGCGATCAGTCACCTTCCCGGTGGAGATGGCGATGCGCGGCATCCCCAAGGTCAAGGAACTGCGCTCGGTGACCAAATTCGGGCTCTCGATCGTCACCATCATTTTTGAGGATGATGTCGATATCTATTTCGCCAGGCAGTTGGTTTTCGAACGGCTCACCGAGGCGCGGGAGGCCGTGCCGCCCGGTGTCGAGATTTCCATGGGCCCGATCGCTACGGTGATGGGCGAGATCTATCAGTTCACTCTGGAGGGACCGATACCGCAGGAGCCGGCGGCGCAAAAGGCGTATCTGACCGAGCTGAGGACGCTGGAGGAGTGGGTGATCAACCCCCTGCTCAAGAGCGTGCCCGGGGTCAACGAGATCAACTCCTATGGCGGATACTTCAAGCAGTACCAGGTGATCGTCCAGCCGGAATTGCTGGTCAAGTATGGTCTCACCATCGCCGATGTTTTTGCAGCCATAGAAAACAACAATCAGAACGCGGGCGGCAGCATCATCGAGAAGTATGCCACACAATACATCGTCCGCAGTGTCGGACTGATTGGAACGACCGCCGATATCGGCGATATCGTCCTGAAGGCGCGGATGGGGACGCCTATATATCTGCGTGAAGTCGCGGAGGTACGGATCGGCGTCGCGACCCGCCAGGGAGCCGCTCTGATCAACGGCGGGCAGGAGACCGTGGGCGGAATCGTCATGATGCTGCGCGGCGAGAACAGCCGCGAGGTGGTGCGCCGCGTTAAGGCCAAGGTGGCCGAGATCAACAGCGGCGGCATTTTGCCCAAGGGCATCCGCATCGTCCCCTATTACGACCGCTCCGACATCGTCACGGCCAGCGTCGGCACCGTCACCCGCGCCCTAGTCGAAGGGGCCGTGCTGGTCATGGTCATCCTCTTTCTCCTGTTGCGCAGCCTGCGCGGTTCACTGGTCGTGCTGCTCGCCCTGCCGCTCTCGCTGCTCTTGACCTTCATCGCAATGAAATACATCGGGCTGGATGCCAATCTGATGTCCCTGGGCGGACTGGCCATTTCGATCGGCATGATCATCGACGCGACCATCATCCAGGTCGAGAACGTTCAGCGTCATCTCAGCCGCCCGGGCGTCGACACTCAGTCCAGGTTCGCGGTCGTCCTACAATCGGTACTGGAGGTGCGCAAGCCCAGCATCTTTGGCGAACTGATCATCACCATCACCTTTGTGCCGATCCTGGCTCTGGAGGGGATCGAGGGCAAGATGTTCACGCCGCTGGCGCTCACGGTGGTGATTGCGCTGCTGGCCTCGCTGCTGCTCTCGATCTTTGTCATCCCGGTCCTGTGCGGGCTCTTGCTCCGGGTGCGGCCGGAGAAGGAGAGCCCCGTGATGGCGCAAGCCAACCGCTTCTACCGCCGCCTCCTCGCCTGGAGCACAAGCAAGCCCAGACTTGTTGCTGGCACAGCGGTGGCGCTGCTGACGGCCTCGCTGCTGCTCATTCCTTTGCTCGGGACCGAGTTCATCCCGATCATGGATGAAGGGGCCTTTGACATGGATGTGGCCCTGCTGCCGGGTGTCTCGCTTGACAAGGCGATCGAGGTCAACCGCATGGTCGGTGAGAAACTGAAAGCGTTCCCCGAACTAGGAACGGTAGTCGGCCGGATCGGCCAGACTGGCGTGGCCCTCGACGCGCGCGGGGTGGACAAGACCGGTTACGTCGGCATCCTCAAGCCTAAACGCGAGTGGCCGCGGGATGTCAGCCGCGAAGAGCTGACCGCGGAAATGCGCGCGGCGATCGAGACCATCCCCGGCATCGCCTTCGGCTTCAGCCAACCGATCCAGTGCCGCATCGACGAGATCGTGGCCGGCACCCGGGCGCAGCTGATCATCAAACTGTTCGGCGAGGATCTGGAGCTCCTCAAGAGCAAGGCGGATGAGATCGCCCGGGCAGTAGCGTCGCTGCAAGGCACGACCGACCTTCAGGTCGAAAAGATCTCCGGTCAGCCATACCTGACGATCGCCATCGATCGCGCGCGCATCGCGCGCTACGGGATCAACATCAGCGAGGTGCAGGATGTCATCGAGACCGCGATTGCAGGAAAATCCGCCTCAACCCTGTATGAAGAGAGCCGGAGTTTCGATATTGTCGTGCGCCTCCCCGAGGGACGGCGGGACACGCCGGATCTGATCGGCAATATCCTCGTCCGTTCGCCGGAGGGCGCGGACATCCCGCTGGCGCAGCTGGCGGAGATCACCCTGACCGAGGGTCCAGCACAGATCAGCCGCGAGAACGGCCTGCGTCGCATCGGTATCGAAATGAATGTGACGGGAAGAGATATGGGCGGATTTGTCGATGAGGCGGCGCGGGTGATCAAAAAGAAAGTCGCGCTGCCACCCGGCTATTATCTCCAATGGGGTGGACAGTTCGCGAATCAGCGGCGGGCGATGAACCGGTTGCTGCTGATCTGGCCCCTGGCCACGGGCGCGATCTTTCTCCTGCTCTTCATCAGCCTGCGCTCGTTCCGGCTGGTGCTGCTGATCATGGCCATTCTTCCTTTCGCGCTCATCGGCGGCGTTGTAGCGCTCTTTCTTTCGGGGCAGTATCTCTCCGTCCCGGCCTCGATCGGATTCATTGTGCTTTTCGGGGTGGCGGTGCTGAATGGTCTGGTGCTGGTCTCCCACATCGACCAGCTGTATGGGGAGGGAATGGCGCTGGCGGAGGCGATCCGGCAGGGCGCCCGTGACCGGCTGCGCCCGGTGCTCATGACCGCCTCCATCGCCATTTTCAGCCTGATTCCGATGCTTTTTGCAACAGGGACCGGCAGTGAGATCCAGAAACCTCTGGCCATCGTGGTCGTAGGCGGGTTGATCACCTCGACCCTACTGACCTTGATCGTCCTGCCGGCCGTCTATCCCTGGTTTGCTGAGAAAAGGCCTTCCTCAACGCACTGAGAACTTGTAGATGGTCTGCGTCTGGTAGGTTTCGCCGGGATTCAGCACCGTAGTCGGAAAGTCCGGGTGATTGGGCGAATCCGGATAATGCTGGGTCTCCATACAGAATCCACTCCGATAGGCGTAGACCTGGCCGCCCTTGCCGGTCAGGGTGCCGTCGAGAAAATTGCCGGTGTAAAATTGCATGCCCGGCTCAACGGTAAGGACCTCGAGAACCCGGCCCGTGGTACGTTCATAGACCTCAGCCACCTTGCGCAGTGTGCCCATGGCGCCGTTGAGGACCCAGTTGTGATCGTAGCCGCCGCCCAGCTTGAGCTGCTCGTTGTCGGCGTTAATGCGGGCGCCGATGGCCGTGGGGGTGCGGAAATCGAAAGGGGTGCCGGCGACAGGCGCCAGCTCCCCGGTGGGAATCAGACCGGCATCCACCGGCGTATAGAGGTCGGCATCGATCCGGACCTCGTGATCGAGGATGGTGCCCGTGCCGGCGAGGTTGAAATAGGTGTGGTTGGTGAGATTGACGATGGTCTTTTTATCGGTGCTGGCCCGATAGTCGATCACCAGCTGATTGTCGTCGGTCAGGGTATAGGTCACCGTCACGGAGAGGTTGCCAGGATAGCCTTCCTCACCATCCTTGCTCAGATAGGTCAAGGTTAGGCTGGGCACGCCCGGTTTGATGGGAGCGGCAGTCCAGAGCACCTTGTCGAAGCCCTTGATCCCGCCGTGGAGATGGTTGACGCCGTTATTGCAGGCCAGGGTGTAGGTTTGGCCATCGAGGGTGAAACGGCCCTTGGCAATGCGGTTGCCATAACGGCCGATCAATGCGCCGAAGAAGGGCACCTTGTCGGTATAGCCGGCCAGGGTGTCAAAGCCATGCACCACGTCGCCCATCTTGCCGTTGCGGTCGGGCACGAGGATCGAGGTGATGATGCCGCCATAGGGGGTTATCTTGACAGTGGTGCCCTGCGCATTTTTCAGGGTATAGAGTTCGACCGTTTCGCCAGTCGTCGTCTTGCCAAAGGGAGCCGATGATATCGCCATTTCCTTTACCTCGGTATTTTTTTTGCAGCCGGTGGCCGGGAGCAGCACGAACAGGGCCGCTGCCAGCACGATAATGAATTTCAACGCGTTTTTCATCTTGATTCCTTCCTTGACTATCCCGCCATCTCAGGCAAAGGGATTTTCCGTTGGATAATAATTGCCCCGGGGCTGATTAAAGCCGATGTCCGCGACGCCCAGCATGCGCATAGCGGCGAAGAGTGCCTTGCCCACATGGGCGAACGCCACCGCCGTGTGATGCGGATAGCGCTTTTCGATCAGAACATGGCGATAGAACCGCCCCATTTCGCGGATCGCAAAGACACCGATGCTGCCAAAGGACTGCGGATCGATGTTGAGCACCTCGCCTTGGGCGATGTAGGATTTCAGCTGGGTATCGGCCGTGGACTGGAGCCGGAAAATGGTGACATGGCCCGGGATGATCTGGCCTTCGATCGTGCCGCGGGTGATGTCGGGCTCCTTGCCGGGTTCCTGGAGACGGTGCATGATGAGCTGATATTTCATCTTGGGCTTGACCAGACAGGCGGAGGGGGTGTTGCCGCAGTGGAACCCCATAAAGAGGTCGGTCTGGGCATAGTCACCGATGAGGGTCCGGTGGGCCTCGTACATGTCCTTCGGGACGGTGTTGTTGATGTCGAGGACGACCGGTGGCAGCAGCGTCGCGCAGGCGGCGATGTACTCGCTCAGGGCTCCGTAAATGTCGACCTCGCAAGCGATGGGCACGCCCTCGGCGGCGAGGCGGGAATTGATGTAGCAGGGCACATGACCGAAATACTTCTCAAAGGCCGGCCAGCACTTGTTGGCAAAGATGCCGTAGCGGCTGGCGCCCAGGTTGGCGTCCATGAAGCGGCGCATGGCCACTTCGTACTGCGCCAGTTTGTTGAGCATGCCGGGGTAGGTATTGCCTTCGCCCAGTTCCTCGGCCATGGCGCGGCTGATCTCCGGCACCATCGGATCGTCCTTGGCGGCCTGGCAGATGTCATAGAGATCGAGTTCACTGTTCTCCATAATCTCGACGCCGATGTCATAGAGCGGCTTGATCGGGGCGTTGCAGGCGAGAAAATCCTGTGGCCGCGGACCAAAGGAGAAGATCTTGAGGTGCTTCAGGCCGACGAGAATCCGCGCGACCGGCAGGAACTCCTGGATCATTGCCGCCACTTCATCTGGGGTACCTACAGGATATTCGGGGACATAGGGGCGGAGCTTGCGCAGCCCCATATTGTACGAGTTGTTGAGCATACCGCAATAGGCATCGCCGCGGCCGTCGAACAGGTCCTTGCCGGTTTCTTCAGCCGCAGCGGCGACCATCACCGGTCCGTCAAAATGCTGGGCGAGGATGGTGGTTGGACCCTCCGGGCCAAAGTTGCCCAGGTAGATCATCAGGGCGTTGCATTCGCTCTTGCGCAGCTCCTCAAGAGCCTGGAGGGCATGGATTTCGTTCTCGATGATCGTCGGTATCTCCAGCACCGGCAGATTCAACGCGGTGCAAGCCTCGATCAATTTGGCGCGCCGTAAACGCGAGAGTTCGATGGGAAAGCAATCACGACTCACCGCAACAAGACCCAGTTTTATTTTCGGGACATTTCTCATCTATCGTACTCCTTTTGCCTGGCGTATTGTGCATTCTGCCAAGGCTCCGGGTCGGGAGCCTTGGCAGGGATCATTCAGTAAAATCGTGTTCAATAAACCGGCAGATCTTTTGATAGCGCTGATAGATCCGCCGGTATTTCACGGCATTTTCAGGGTTGGGGGTGTAGATGGTCTCAAAACCGCTTCCCATCGCCCTTTGCGCCCGTTCCAGGTCCGGATAGAGCCCAGCCGCGGCCGCCGCCGCCATCGCCGAGCCCAAGGCGCAGGCCTGCTCCGACGCCGCAACCTTGATCGGCATATCCAGCACATCGGCCATGACTTGCATGATAAAGGGCGATTTCTTGGCCACGCCGCCGATGCCAATGACGCCATGGATCGCGACGCCCTCCTCGACAAAACGGTCGACGATGGCCTTGGCGCCGAAGGCGGTCGCCTCAACCAGCGCCCGGAAAATACGCGGTGCATCCGAGCCGAGGTTGAGCCCGGCGATAGCCCCCTTGAGGGCCTGATTGGCATCCGGCGTCCGTCGCCCGTTCATCCAGTCCACGGCGATGACCCCCGATTCTTCGATGGGAACCGCCGCCGCGGCATCCGAAAGAGCCGGAATCAGGGCCTCAGCCGCCTGGCCGATCAGGGTGTCGCGCACTGCGACCTCTCCGGGAAAAAACGCCGCACCGAGGTTCTCCAGCGGCCACATCAACACCTGTTTGAACCAGGCGTAGATATCCCCAAAAGCGGACTGACCGGCTTCGAGTCCCAGCTGCCCGGGCAGGATTGAACCATCAACCTGCCCGCAAATTCCGGCAACGAGGTGTTCCTCACCCGCAGTTTCGGGCGTGGTGATCATATCACAGGTGGAAGTGCCCATCACCTTTACCAGCATGTGCGGCTCGATCTGTGCGCCGACGGCACCAAAATGGGCATCAAAGGCCCCGATGCCGACGGTCACCCCGACGGGCAAGCCGAGGCGTTGCGCCCATTCCGGCGTCAGCGTCCCCGCGGCCTGATCGCCGGTCCAGGTATCACGATAAAGCCGATCGCGCAAGCCGGAGAGCAGGGGATCAAGACGGACTAAAAAGTCCTCGGAAGGCAAGCCACCCCACGATTCATGCCACATCGCTTTGTGTCCGGCGGCGCAGCGGCTGCGTCTCCAGGTCAGCGGATCGGTCATCCCGGTCAGCAGCGCCGGAATCCAGTCACAGTGTTCGACCCACGACCAGGCGGCTTCCCGCACAGCTGCATCTTCGCGCAGCACATGCAGGATCTTGGACCAGAACCATTCCGAGGAATAGATTCCGCCCTCGAACCGCGTATAATCGACGCCGCCCCAGCTTTTGGCGAGACGGTTGATCTCTTCGGCTTCACGGATGCCGGTGTGGTCCTTCCAGAGGATGAACATGGCATTGGGATTTTCTGCAAAGCCCGGATCAAGCGCCAGAGGTACGCCCCGGCGATCAACCGCGCAGGGCGTGGATCCCGTGGTATCAACGGAGATACCCTTCACTTGCGCCGCTGTCCCCTCCGGAGCTTTGGCCAGCGCCCCGCGTACCGTCGCTTCGAGTCCTTCGATATAATCGAGAGGATGCTGGCGAAAGCGGTTTGCCGCAGGATCGCAGTAAAGCCCTTTTTTCCAGCGCGGGTAATAAAAGACTTCGCTCGCCACTTCGGCGCCGTCCGAAGCCCGGACCACCAGAGCCCGAACCGAGTCTGTGCCGTAATCCAGCCCGATGACGCAGTCCTTTGCCGTATTCATGCGTATCCTCCCGGATCAGCCGGTGAAATAGAGATAGGCACAGAGAATCAGGGAAAGCACCAGGGCGGAGGCTGCCACATCTCCCCATCCCCAGCTCGAACGCGAGGCCTTGCGATGGTCGACGGTCGTCGTCCCATAGGTCAAGCCGCTGATTCGCGCATAATCAGGCTCGCTTGTGGCATAACTGACGCTGAACATCACGATGGCACAGACGATCGCGATCAGGATGCTGTAATACTGAAAATAGATATTGTTGAAGATCCAGAGGAACGAACCCTTGGCATAAGAAAAACCGTGCATCAGTTTGGCCGGGGTATCCACGGCGAGGCGAATGATGCCGAGCGCAAAGCCGGTGATCAGGGCCGCCATAGCGCCCTTGGCGTTCATCCGTTTGTTGAAGACGCCGAGGAAAAAGACGACAAAGATCGGCGGCGCCAGATAGCCCTGGACGCCCTGCAGGTAGTCATAGAGGCCACGGCCGCCGCGGATCACCGGGATCCAGAGCAGACCGATCAGCACCATGACACCGGTCGCTACACGACCGATCCAGACCAGCCGTTCCTGGGTGACATTGGGGCGAAGCCGGGAATAGAAATCCATGGTGAAAAGGGTCGAGCAGGCGTTGAAGGCGCCCGCCAGCGAGCTCATCAGCGCCGCCAGCAGGCCGGCCACTACGATTCCGCGGATACCCACCGGCAGGATATGCGCTACCAGCAAAGGAAAGGCACTCTGGGCGTTATCGCGGATCAGGTTGCCATTGGCATCCATCATGGCCGACTGCAGGGTGGCATTCATGCCGCTCTTGGCCAAGGCAAAGGCGATGATGCCGGGGATGATGAAAATGAAGACCGGCAGGAGTTTGAAAAAAGAGGCTGCTATCGAACCACGGCGCGCCTCGGTTTCGTTCGGTGCGCTCAGGGTGCGCTGGACAATATATTGATCGGTGCACCAGTACCACAGACCGACGATGGGCGCGCAGAAAAGCATGCCGATCCAGGGATAATTGTTGTTGAAGTACCAGGCCATCCGGCCTGTCTCCATCACCGGCGCCCAGGTCCCCTGCATGCCGTGCGGCACCAGCGGCTTCCAGAGGTTGAACATTTCGCCGCCGACGATCGCCCGTAGCTGCTCCCAGCCGCCCAGGGCATGCAAGCCAAAAACAGTTACGAGCGCCGAGCCGACGATCAGGATAATCGTCTGCAGGGCTTCGGTATAGGCCACTGCCATCATCCCGCCGAGAACCGTGTAGATTCCGGTGATCAATACGACCAGGATCGAGCCGATCCAGAAGCTGTCCAGGCCGAAGAGATTCATTTCCGGAAGCAGGACGCCGAAAACCACGCCGCCTGCGAAAATGCCGACCGCGATTTTGGTCAGAACATAGGCCACCAGCGAGACGACCGAGAGAAACGTCCGCGCCGAGGGCGAGAACCGACGCTCGAGAAATTCCGGCATGGTGTAAACCTTGGAGCGCATGTAAAAGGGCACCATCACCCAACCTAGGACCAAGAGGCACCAGGCATGGAGTTCGTAATGCGCCATCGCCACACCGTCGGTCGCTCCGGAGCCGGCCAGGCCGACTAGATGTTCGGAGCCGATGTTAGAGGCGAAAATCGAGGCGCCGACAATGAACCACCCCAGCGACCGCCCGGCGAGGAAATAGCTGTCGGAGGTTTTTTTCTGGCGTTTCATCACCCACCATGCCAGGCCCAGAATCAGAGCAAAATAGGCGAAAATGATGAACCAGTCCAATCCTTGTAAAACGGACATAATGTACTCCTCTCCGTGTTGTTACTGTTCTTCTTTTTCAGCTCGTCCCACGACCACCGTCAATCGACTGACGGAAATATAGGAATTAATTAGTAATCGTGCAAACTTTTCCCAGACGGAGTTAGAACGCGCTGCCCTGCGCATGCCAGAAATATTCAGCGTTCTCCTTAACCACAATATTGATAGGAACCATGATCCTATCATGGACATCGGCGCTCAAGACCACCTTGCGATATAGAATCTGGATGCCCTGATAACCTTGTTGGAAGGGAGACTGGTCGATCAGGAAATCGATGACCGAATCATTGAGGCCGGCCAGGTTTGCCTCGACCAAGTCATAGCCGATGATATGGATCTTTTTGCCCCTTGCGGCCTCACAGATGTGCCGCGCCGGCAGATAGGTCATCGCATTGGTGACGAAAAGGCCTTCGACGGGATGCTCCCGCAGGATCCTGTTGACCAGCACAGCGCTTTCATCCACTTCCTCGGTTTCGTACCAATCGTAAACGTGAATGGGATTGGAGAACCGGTTTCCGGTGTAATAGCAGCAAAATCCTTCGGTTCGCATATTAATGTGATAATCCTCGGGCAGGACGCGCAGGATGGCGATCTCAGCCTTATCGCCAATCAGCATCCTCATCAACCGGCCGGCGAGAATGCCGCTTTTCAAGGGATCCTGGCCAATGAAGGTCAAGCGGCGGGTATCAGGGAGATCCGAATCGAAAAAAATATAGGGGATAGCCGGCGGGATGTGCGCGATCATTTCACCGCAGTATTTCAGACAGACGGGAGCGATCATGAAACCGTCGAGATTATCATCGAGCAACCGGGAAAAAGCGTCGCGAAACGAATCTTCGGAAAGCCGGCTGAAGAAGAAATACTTAAGTTGGATTTTATAAGCCGCCAGATCTTGACCCGCCTGCTGCATGCCTGCGGCGGCCTGTCCCCAGTAACCAGCGTCCTGATGCAACTCCGGCATTAGAATGCCAAATTGATAGTGCCGGGATAATTTGAGCTGGCGGGCGTAGATGTTGGGGATATAATGAAGCTGATCAATCGCAGCCTCGATGCGAAGCTGAGTCTCGGGGGAGACAAAACCGCGCTTGTGGAGGACCCGGTCTACCGTGCCGATTGAAACATTGGCCAACTTGGCGATATCTCTTATGGTAGCCATGCAGGCGTGCTTTCGAATGGAGTCATCCTACAACGGTGCAAGGCGATTGGGGCACTGCATCCTTGCGGAGCCATGCGTCACGTTCCGACCGAGGCTCGGTTTTCTTGCGGACCAGCACAGAAGCTAAGCCAACCTCGAATTCCACGGCCATCCTGCACCACGAGGCTCAAGCAATTGTGTACGTACACAAGTCTAGATAAGTATAGTCAAAAACAAGAAAACTGTCAAGGAATCTTTGTAAAAATTCATCCAAGTCGGGGGATTCCCGCGTCTGAGTGGGTTGAGATTGTTCCTGGCTCGTAGCGGCTCGGGTGGATTTTCAGAGGAGTTCGAGCACACCCTCAGCGGGGGGGGTGTGTTGCGCGGAAGCTGTCGATCGCTTGCCGGATCACCGGAACGGCCTTTTGCGCCGCCTCAATGCCGGCCAGCATCAGTTCCTTTTTTTTCGAAAAGTCCATGGTGCCGACATTGCCCACCTCCGGCTCGATCACAATGTCGGCTTCCTTGTTTTTGTAGCGATCGATCCGGTTGCCCATGATGTCGATGGCCTGGAGCGTGATCGACACAACATTTCCGGTGTCATAGTTGGTGATCGCCTTGCCGATATTCACGGCAATGACGAGATCAGCGCCCTTGGCCCGTGCGGTCTCCGGCGCAATACTTCCAAGCACCCCGCCGTCCACCAGCAAGCGGTTGTTGTAACTCAACGGCGTAAAGATCCCGGGTATCGAGCTGGAGGCGCGGACCGCCAGTTCCGCAGGACCCCGTTCGAAGACCACCGGTTCACCGGTATTGAGATCGCAGGCCACCGCATAAAAGGGGATTTGCATTTCCTCGATTGTCTTGACCTTGACATGGCTGGCAACGAATTTTGCCAGCTTGTCGCCCTTGACCGGGCCGGTCCGGGAAGAGAACAGGGAAAAGTCAAAGATATCGTCTTTCTCCAGTTCGAAGGCCAGCCACTCCAGCTCGAAGCTGTTCGGGTTGGCGGCGTAGATCGCACCGATCAGACTGCCCACCGAGGTGCCGACGATCAGGTCGATCGGGATCTTTTCCTGTTCGAACACCCGCAGCACCCCGACATGAGCGAAACCGCGCGAAGCGCCGCCGCCGAGGACGAGCGCGACCCGGGGCATGCGCCCAGAGATCGGCGCAGCCGGACCGCCGGTGGTGGCACAGCCCTGCAGCAGCAGGAGGGCGGTCAGCAGCACAACAGAGACCCATCCCAGCCATTTGATTGAATTATTCATCTCATTTCCGTAATTTGAAGGTGTGGTAGAGCAGGGTGTGACCGGCGAGGCTGCCCAGTGCAATGGTGGAATGGTACACCAGTGGATCGAAATGATCCTGGCTGTCCAGCAGATAGGTGATACCCCCTGCCAGCAGCCCGCCGGCAATCTGGGCGCAACTGATAAAAATGCCTGCATTCTCGTCAAAATCCTGATAGTGCAGCAGCCAGTTGCCCACTCCGGCCCCCAGCACGCCGCCGGTCATAGCCCCGGCGGAATAGGATTTTTCCTTTTTGTCGGCGAGGGCGGCAGCGACCGTCATCCCGATCTGGGCACCAAGTACCCCCTGCATCCTCAGTACATAGGCGTCGCCGCGGGTGTAGTGCTCGCGCTGCGACAGCCACGCGCCCGCGGCAAGGCCCAGTCCGCTCATCCCCAGGGTTACGGCCGAGGCGGCCGGTTTGTGCCGCTCATCATCCCATAATCCGGCGATATGGGCGCTCGCCAGCCCCAGCCCCGCGCCGAAATCCCCCATCACCCCCAGCAGTTCCGCCCGGCCCAGCTCCATCCCCTTGCCGGCCAGCACGAATCCCAGACTCGAACCGGCTATGCTTCCGAGCAGTGGCAGGAATAAACGGCTCTCATCCGATTCGGCATCGGGCGCAAGCAGGTTATGGAGAAATGCGCCGTAAAAAATGCCGCGGGTGGCGCCATGGAAGGCTAACATCGACTGGGCTTTGGTGACGGGCCGGTTTCGGGTGAGATAGTAGGGCAAGGCGAAGCCGGCGGAGCCGACGAGCATATAGGTGGCGACCGTCTCCCGCTCGCCCTCGATCTGCAGGATCCGCGGCACCGACCAGCCATAGAAGCCCAGACCCATCAGGGTCTGCTTGACGATGAGGCCAGGCCGCCCCTCCTGGTTCAATGCCGGAGTCTGACTCACCTGCGCAAGGCGCGAACTCAACTCCCTCCGGAAGGCCTTCAAAGCGGTGGCATCCATGAGGGTTCGCTGCCGCGCCGGCGCACCCCCTTGGCGAAAGGCGATCTCCAGGATAAAGAGAGAATCCTCCCTCCGGAAGAGCCGTGCGGCCGTGAAATTTTCGACCTCCAGGAAAAGCCCTGCCCGGTCACGCAGCTCGGGTGAGATCTCCAGGATAGTTCCGGAACTGTCCAAGGCAACCTGGATTTCAATCCGGCTCTCCTGCGCCGCCAGCGGGATAACCCACGCCACTACCAAAAGCAGCCAGCTTTTCATGCGGTCCATCCCGACCTGGTTATGGTGCCCATCCGGCAACTTAGTCCTTCAGCACAAAGGTGATGCGCATGGTGACGCGATACTGAACGATCTTTCCCTCCGCGACATCGATCTTCTGATCCTTGATCCAGGCGCCCGTGACATTTTCCAGGGTTTTGTTGGCCCGCGTAATGCCTTTCTCGATGGCATCCTCGAAGCTCTTTGGCGAGGCGGAAATGATTTCGGTGACTTTGGCGATGCTCATGGAAACACTCCTTTCGTTGGAAAAATTGCTGCGGCCCCGAAGTTACGGCCGGGCCGGGTCAACGATCTCAGGTCATCCGGGTTCAGTATCAACAACGACGATCGGCGCGCGCTTATTCCTATGCGGAACGCTGATCGGCAGCAACAAAACGGAGATCGGGGAGGCCCCGTCCTTCGGCATCGGTGACCCTGAAATAGAACCCCCATTCATTGATGCGATTGCAGATTTTGAGGAGTACCGGATTGTTGCCGGGCTCCAGTTCGACCTCGACGATATCGTTATCAAAGATGGCATCCCGCCCCAAATTCATGCGCCACACCTCGCGGCCATTAAGCCACAGTTTCGCTGCCTCGTTGGTGCCGATGCGAAACTGCACCCGTCGCCGGTCAGGGGATTGCACCATAATGAAGGCATAGCCCACCGACCAGTTGTATCTGGTATAGATCTTTTTCAGATCGATGTAACCGTCCCAACAGCCGTCCCGGGGATGTTGCCACGCCGGCTGGTCCTCCTGGGTGGTGCTGGCTGGATTCAAATTGATGCGGCGCTCCGGCGGAAAAACCTTCGCGAAGCCGTTGGTGTTATCGTAGGGTGCATTCACCAGCCATTGCCCTTCATCCGGGACGCCGGCGATCGCCAGTTCAGTAGCCGCCTGGCTGGTATCCTTCTCGCAAGCGTGCAGATCCGCGAGAAAGAGGTGAAAAAGCATCTCCGGACCCGTCCATTCCTGATCTTGGCAAAAGCGGATGAGCCGATCGTAAATCGCGGCGCCCTCACCGGCTTTAAGCCGGGCAAACCGGTTGAAAATCAGAAAGTGCTTCCAGCTCTCACGGACCAAAGGCAGCTCGCGCACATCCTGAAGCAGGGCGATGAAACCGGTTGCCGGATCAGGCCGATAGCGGCGAGCATCACCCTGCTGGCCGTACATGCGTTCGAGCAGCTCCAGATAGAACCGTCCGCGCGCCTGCAGTTGCGGATTGCTATCCCGCGATAGCAGCTTCCTGAAGAGCGTAATGGTCTCGACGGGATGGATCTCCTGCCACAAGGCAAGTTGGGCGAGAAAAAAGGCATATCTCGGCTCGCGGACGCTCAAGGTATCACGGATAAAGGCATAGTTGCTCATCAGCGAATTCCTTGCGCCGAGGGTGTCGCCCTTCTCGAGGAAAAGCTCGTACACCCACATGGCGCTGCGCAGGGCTAGGTCGGGGCTCCGGGAGAGCTTTTGCATGCAGGCGATGGCCTCCTCCATCCGGTGCATGCGCCAGAGGATCAGCCCCTTTTGGGAATAGCCTATGGCCTGAGACCGCGGATCCCCGGCCCTGGCGAGATATTGGTCGATGACCTCCATCGCGCGCGCATAAGCCCCCTGATCGAGATAGACCTGGCTTAGCGTCAACAGCGAAGCCGCAAAAGTGGAATTATTGTGCAGCGAACGGCGGAGATTTTTCTCCGACAGCCGGTATTGGCCCTGGTTGTAATAGATCTCGCCCATGCTGTCGAAGGGATTGGGCTCGGTGGGTGCCAGTTCTTGGTATTGCCTCATAATGGCGGCTGCACTGTCGAGATGACCCATGCGCGCGTAGCAATAGCCGATCTGGTTGTAGGCGATTTTATACAGGGGATCAATCTTGAGGATTGCCTGGTAGGAGCGAAGCGCCTCCGGGTACCGCTGCAGACTGAAATAGAGGTCTCCGAGATTAAAGTTAGCGTCGATATCCTCCGGGTTCTGCTCCGCCCACTCCTTCGAAATATCGATCAATTTGCGGAGATTGCCCTGGACTCCGGCCTCGAGACGATCGATCTGATACTGCTCCTTGCGCGTGGCCTTATACCGCAGCGATTTCAACTTTTCGAAATAGCGGTCTCCTTGCTGCCGGTCACTCTGATTGTAGAGAAAGAGCACAAGTTTGTAATAGGCCGAAATGAAAGCGGGATCCGCCACGACGGCCTTTTCATACTGCGCCAGAGCCTCCTGGATCATCGCCTTCTGTTCGAACTCGAGCCCGGCGGCGTAGGCCCGCCAGGCCCCGAGCGAGTTGGTCGAGAGATCGGCGATACCTCGCCCCAATTCCTTCTTCTCGCGGGAAAGGTCGAGGTCGTCCTTGACCTGGCGGCTGAGTTGATCCACCATGGAAAAGAGGGCATTCAGGTTCTCGCCCTCAACGCTCTCCTCCCGAACGATCCTGCCCTGGCTGGGCTCATGCACCTGCACATGGACCTGGAGCGAGTCCCCGTGTCTGGAAATGCTGCCGCTCAGGACCGCCTCGACATTGGCCTCCCGGGCGACAAGGGCGGCCATATTCATATCCAGCTGCTGGCTGGACGCGGCTTGCCCGGCCTGCTGCAGGATTTCAAAAACCCGTTCGGCGCTGAGCACCGCCAAGGAAGGGGACTGGGAGAGGGAGCGGATCAGCATCTCGGTCAGACCCCGCTGCAGCCATTCAAAGCTCTGATCCCCGGTGCGGTTTTCAAAAAAGAGAACGGCAATGGCCCGGCGCGCACCCGGTTCCAGATGGATGGTTGAGGTGAACCGCTCCCCCTTCATGCTGGTTGCCCCTGGATCCGCGAGCCGGATCTTGCGCCTGGTCTCCGGCGAACGGTCGCATGCCAGGAGCGGCAGGATCAGGATCGGCAGAATCAGGAGCAGCCGTCGGCTCACGCCGACCATTCGATTATCCAAGTTCACATCCTTTCATGGCAGGTCACGGCGGGCAGCCCTTCACATGGCTTTCACCGTCACCAGCGTGATGTCATCATGCGGCGCACCCTGCCGCATGTGCTCAAAAATCCGGTCGATGATCCCCGCATTCACCTCGCGGGCCGTGCACGCATCCAGCGAGGCGACATACGCCATCAGCTTGTCCTCGCCAAATTCCTGCCGCTCCAGGTTCATCGCCTCGGAGATGCCATCGGTGTAAAAAATAAAAAGGTCCCCGACGTCATACCGGACCCGGACCTCCGAGATATGCTGCTCAAAATGACCGTCTTGCGCCAGACCTAGACCGATGCCCCGGGGCGTCAGAAATTCGACCCCGCCATCCCTGGCTCTGCGCCGGATCAGGGCATTGTGGCCCGCCCGGGCAAAGGTCAATACCTTGAGCCGGGTATCCAGGGTCGCATAGATCATGGTCGCAAAGATCCGTCGATCCATGGTCTGGAGAACGCGCCTGTTCAATTCGCGCAGGAGTTCTCGCGGCGATCGATGGCGGGGCGTTAGGGAGAGCATGATCCCCTTGATGACGGCCATATAAAACGCCGCTGAACTCCCCTTGCCGGTTACATCGGCGATGGCGATGCCGAGGGTCTCCCCGTCAAGCGCGAAATAGTCGTAATAATCGCCGCCGATCTCCTCGGCGGGGAGGCAGATTCCAGCGATCTCCAGGCCGGTCATCTCCGGGGTGCGTTGCGGCAGCAGGCTCAGCTGCACCCGGCGGGCGATCTCAAACTCCTTCTTGAGCCGCTCCTGTTCGGTCAGTTCCTCATAAAGGAGGGCATTTTCGATGGCAATGGCGCCTTGCGACAGCATGGTGGTCAGAAGGCGGAGCTCTTCCTCGGAGGGGGGCTCCCGGTCCGGTGCGCGATCGAGGATAAAGAGACCCCGGAGTCCTTCTTTAATCACCAGTGGCGCGATCAGAGCCTCCGTACTGACCCCCATCGCATCCCGGAGCGCAGCACCGCTTGTTGTCGCAACTTCGGAGGCATGGAGCAGCACGGGATCGCGCCGAGCGAGCAGGCGGCTGACCGTCTGATCGTCCAGCACGACTGCGGTCCCCTCGGATGCGGCCGGCGCGGGCACTGCGTTGAGGAGAACGAAACGGCCGGAGGCGCCGCGCTGCAGCAGCAGAAGGCAGCGTCCAGCCTTGATAGCGGCGCTGACCTGCCGGGTGATGAGCCTGGCGATTTTCTCCAGCTCGATGGTGAATCCGAGCTGCCGGCTGAAGGTCTCGATGATCTCCCTCTCCTGCAGGCCCCGGGCCATATAATTAAAGGTCGCCGCCATTTCGCCGATTTCGTCCTGCGAGTTGATTTCGAGTCGCTGATCGAGCTGGCCGTGGCTGATCCTCTCCATCGCGCTGGTCAGTTTTCCCAGAGGATTGACAATCCGTGAACCCACAAAGTAGGCCACTCCCACGGCGAGGAGGAGGAAGAGCAGATCGAGCAACAGGTTGCGGACCAGGTTGGCTTTCATTTCGTCGTTGAGTTCCACCAGCGAGAAGCCGATGTTCACCGTGCCCAGGCTCTTGCTGCCAACCAGGATCTGGACCGACTGGCGCGCGAAATCGCGCTGGCTCTCCGGCGCAATCTGGCGCTGGTCGAGGCGCATCACCAGGCTGCCCTGTTCCAGGCGCGTCAGCGGACGGCTGGCCTCCAGTTCGAGCCACGCGCGGTTGAGGGCATGGACCTTCAACCGGCCCTGGTCATCGAAAATAGCAATATAGACGATATCCGGGTTGACGATGATCTGATTGTCGAGGTAGGTTTGATAGCCGTCCCAGTCTCCGGTCTCGACCGAGCGCACGGCGGCGATATTGTTGGCCAGGCGGCCGATCCGAAGCGCCATCTGGTCCCGGCGCAAATTCAGGTCCCGGACGGTATAGATATAGCCGACGGTGGTCATCATCACGACCACCAGCAGCAGGAAGAGCAGAATGATCTTCAAGCGGAGGCTGAATCGGAACCTTTTGGCCGGCAGTAGCATGGCTTTCTCGTTTGAATAGACACCTCTTTTACGCACGAGCACGGGCGTTTTGTTTCAGCCCAGGCGGCACTGCCTAAAAATAGCCAAACCGAGCGCGATTTACAAGCGCTTTCCGTGCCAGCGAAGAGCACGCTCTTACCGCTACTTCTCGCGCCCACCGGCCGCATTAGGCAGGACTTTCGTTCCCATCCGGCCGCGCCGGCACAGACCTAGCGCCTAACGCGAACTCTCGCACCCACCCGAGCCGCCGCGTACTGAGAATGTCTCCCCTTCGCAAAACAATCCTTAAACTTGAGGTTTTAGTCAGTGTTGTGTGGGTGACGCAAACTTGCCGCTACCCGATTAATTATAGTGGTCAAATATCTGGATGCTTTAGAGTTCCATGTACGTTTCATCGCAACTTTGATTTTGTTATTCCAGCCCTCGATGATGCCAGGTGCTGCTGCTGATCCACAGCCTTGGTTCCTATGGTAAGGGCTGGGGCCGTACCATTCCGGAGCTCGCCAAACACTATCGCGTCATCGCCGTCGATCTGCCGGGATATGGCAAATCGAATAAGGGGTTTTATCCCTACACCCTGCCCTTTTACGCCCAGGTCCTGACCGAGATGCTGGATGCCTTGAAGATCGTGAAGGCGACCTTTGTCGGTCGTTCTATGGGCGGACAGATCGCCATGGTCACCGCGCTGCTCTGCCCGGAGCGCGTCGACAAGCTGGTGCTGGTCTCCCCCGCCGGATTTAAAAAATTCACCGACGGCGAAGGGGCCTGGATGAAAAAGGCGATGTTGACCGGTCCATCAGGTTAACGGCATGCTGGGTGGCGACCCAGAAACGGTGCTCGCGGTCTTCAAATATGCAGGTAATGGAATTGCAGTAGATCGAGGAAGAATCGAGAGGATGGTGATACCAGTTCAGAACCTCCTCGCCATCGTAGCGGTTGAGACCGTCGACGGTGCCAATCCAGAGATAGCCGAGGTGATCCTGATAGATGCAGGTGATGTGGTTGCTGGAGAGGCCGTCCGCGGTGGTCAAACTCTCGAAGCGGAAGGCGCGATCCTGTGCAAAGGCGGATACACTGCAGATGAGCAGCGCCGATAATACTGCAACGGCCACACAACAGGAAGAATCGCTTACTTGTGCAAAAGCGAAGCGCCTGTGTTTAGTGTTGTTTGTCATGCTCAGTCTCCCCCTGGGAGAAAAGGCAGCGCGTCAGTATGAGCCGAATGCGGGAAAGTATTTCCGGTCTGCCTTCCTGTCATTTAATATAAGCCGTCGATGCAAGGGAGGCAAGCACTTTTTGGATTGGTCAGATCTTGATAAAAATCCGGTTGCGATAGAGCCAGTAACAGATGCCCCACAAGGCCAGCCAGACGAAGAGGGCGGTGAATGCGGCGGCGCCCTCGGGGCCGCTCCAGGCAAAGAGGAAATCCGTGAAGGGCTTGAAGATTCCGGTGATCCAGTCAGCCGCGCCGGTGTGACAGAAGAGATAGATGAACAAAGAGTTCATGCCGACGTAGGTGAAGAAACGCGGGACGCGCCGCCAGCCCTGCACGTCAACCAGCCAGTAACTGAGCCCAAGGGCGATCAGGCACCAGCCGCCACTGACAATGACGAAGGAACTGGTGCAGATGCGCTTGATGATGGGCGTGACCGGATCCAGAGCCATGCCTGCCGCGACGCCGAGGACTCCCAGGGCCAGAAGATAAATAATCTTGCGCGAGGAGGTGCTTTTGCCCGCCAGCCATTGCCCGGCGACCACACCCCAAATGGTATGGGCCGAGGTCGGCACGGCATTGAACGCCACCCAGTGTCCGTGCGAAAACTTGCCCATCAGCAGCAGGTCGACCCAGGAGCCGAAATTATGGTCCGGCACGAAGGGCTGGTTGAATCCCGGCACCGCCCAGAGGCGATAGAGGACTTCGCTCAAAAGGATCATCCCCAGGCTGATGCCGACCTGCACGGCGGCGGGATAGCGCATCAGCAAAAAGGCCACCAGATAGGTGAAGGAGAGCTGCGCCAGGACATTCCACAGCTCAAAGGTCAGCCGGCCGGCGCTGATGCAGTACAGGCCGACACCGAGTATCAGCAGCAGCAGGGAACGCCGCAAGGCATGACGGTACAACTGCGGCCACTCCGCACCGGCAGCACGGCGCTTGGCGACGGAAAAGGGGATGGCCACGCCGACGATGAACATGAAAAAAGGCTGGACCAGGTCCCAGAAATGGAGGCCGTTCCATTCGTGATGCTCCAACTGCCAGCCGATGAAACCGAGCAACGTGCCATCGAATGCCGTGCCGCGCAGGATCTCGTAGAGCCGGGTGGACTCGCCGATCAGGAAAAACATCGTCAGACCGCGAAAGAAATCCAGCGACATCAGGCGATCACGCTGCAGGGGGTTTGCAACCAGGGACTCGGCCATCGGCGCTCCTTTCCATGTTAAAAAATATTGTTTCGAAACTGCAAACTCGCTACTTTATGAAAACAGGAGGCTCCATGCTCAAGATCCGTAATCCCTTCACTGCAACCGCCGGTTACCATTGCTTCGGCTGCTGTCCGACCAACCCCATCGGCCTTCAGCTGGAGTTCTGGCAGGATGGTGACGACCTGGTCGCTTTCTGGCAGCCGCGCGGCGAGTACCAGGGCTGGGGTAACATCCTCCACGGCGGCATCCAGACGACCCTCCTCGATGAGATCGGCGGCTGGATCATCCTGATCGCCTGCGAAAAGGCAGGTGTGACGGTGCAGATGGAAATGAAATTCCTCAAGCCGGTCTCCATAACCGAGGGCCGGCTGACCATCCGCTGCCGCATCCGCGAGCAGAAACGCCGCGTCGTCGTCGTAGAAAGCGAGCTTATCAACGCTGCCGGCGACCTTTGCACGCGCGGCCTGGCACACTACTTCACCTTCGAGCGCGAAAACGCTCCGGAACATCTGCGCTTCCCCGAGAAGGGCGCCTTTTTCGAGGAGGGTGAAAACGTATAACGCCCGGCATCGGGACGCCGAGCGCCTCACTCACGGCTCCACCACCCGCCATTTCATCTCCCAATCCCACTGGTCGAAATAGAGATTGCCGCCGCGCCACTCCACCTCGCCGCGCTGCGAGTCCACCGTTTCAGAACGGAAATGCTGCTTGGGCGGATCGAAAGGCTGGCTGATGGCATCATTGAAGATCAGGCGGTAGCTGTCCATTCCGCCGATATAGAACCAGCGGTGCGCCGGATCCTCGGCCTCGCGTTCGCCATAGGTGACATCCACCGGCACCCAGCCGTACGGCGCGAACCAGAGCATCCCCCAATCATGCATGCTGTCGGTGGGGGGCTTGAACTCCCAGCCGGACTGCCAGCGCGCCGGGATACCGCAAAGACGGCACAGGGTGATAAAGGTCAGATGCTGGATGCCGCAGTCGCCATGATGGTTCTCATAGGCGTACATCGGAATGTTGGGAATGGTGGAATACTCCCGCGCCGAGGCCCAGGGCACGTTCTCCTCCACCCAGGCGTAAATCTTTTGTGCGATGCGGTAGGGATTGGTCTCGCCGCCGGTGAGCTGCTGCGCCAGGGCGCGCAGCTCGGGGGTGAAGACAATATGCGGCGGCTCCTCCTGCAGCCAGGGCTGCAGCGGGCCCTGCGGATCGGCCGGGGTCACCTTCTCCGCATCGATGCGGTGAAAACTTCCGAAGCTGGTATACTCATACACTACGTTGAAGCGCGCTGGTGTTGCGGCGACCGCGGTCTGCTCGAGATAAAGGGTGCGCTGCAGCCGCGCGGTATCGGCAAGAACATGTTTCTCCGGCCAGGTACTGATCAGGCGGATATCGGTCTGGCGGCCGGGGATTTCGCGCGGGAAGGGGAGCCAGCAGCGCAGCGTCTCGCCGGCGGGGACCGCATCCGCATTGACAGTGAGGGTATAGTCGATATGCAGGCGCACCGGCTCGGCCCACGGCTGCGCCGGCGTCGCCCCGGCGATGATGCGCTTGATGTGATCGTCGAGCGTCCAGCTGCCCGGCCCGCCAGCCGGGGCCTCCTCGTCGGGATGCGCCGCCTGCCAGATCTTGCGGCATGCCGCATTGATGCGGAAGAGGTTGCGGGCGGCATACCGGAAATAGCGCTTCTCGCCGTCAATCCGCAGCATCTCCAGGGAGCGCTCCTGTTCCCATGCCGCCAGTTTCAGGCTGTCCGCGTCCGGAATGACAGTACGGATGAATTCGAGCACCTCCGCCTCGGATTTAGGAAAATCCCGGCGGATGCGCTGCATCCGCTCGATTTCGAACTCCAGCTCCCTGCGTTTTTCCGTGGTGATCTCGGGCCGGGCCAGCAGGGCCCTGATCTCCTGTTCCGCCCGGGTGAATTCGCCCGCCGCGATCAGCGCCGGCCATGACTCCGCCGGCGGCGGTGCGGGTTTCGCGCAGGCCGTCAACACTGCGAGGGCCATGAGGGCCATTCCTTTCCGCATCTTCATCGTTCTTCTCTCCAGTTGGTCATGCCGCATCAAGGGGTAGCGCCGCCGGCCTCAGCAGCCCAAATAGGCGCGGAGGTGGCTGCAAAGGATCTCTTCCGCATCGACATGCAGCCAGTGCGAGGCCCCGGGGATGGTCACCAGGCGAGCCTGCGGAAACAGGGTCTTGATGAGGGCCTCGTCCTCATCCAGGACGTAATCAGAGCGGCCGCCGCGCACGAAAAGGGCTGGTTTGTCCCAGCTCCGCCCCCCCTCACCGACGGCCGCGAAGATCCGGTCGAGGTTTTCCGACAGGCTCTTGACATGGATCTGCCAGCGGTAGCCAGATTCGGTGCGCTGCAGGTTCTTGAGGATGAATTGCCGCACGCTCGGCTTGGGGACGACCTCGGCGAAGACCGCGTCGATCTCCGCGCGCCGCTCGAAGCGGCTGAGGTCCAGCGCCACCATGAAATCCAGCACCCGCCGGAAAAAGGGATGATCATAGGCCTTGGGAGCGATATCGACGACCACCAGCTTGGCGACCCGCTGCGGATAGCGCAGGGCGTGGCACATGGCCGCCTTGCCGCCCATGGAGTGGCCGATGACGCTGACCACGCCCAAACCCTGCTGCACAATGAACTCCTCCAGATCCTCCGCCAGGAGTTCGTAGCTGAAGGCGTCGCTGTGCGGCGAATCGCCGTGGTTGCGCTGATCGGGGAGAAAGACCGTGTGCTTCGCGGCGATGCGCCGCGCGATCGTCAGCCAGTTGTCCGACATCCCGAAAAGCCCGTGGAGAATGATCAGGGGCGGGCCGCTGCCGAGTTTTCTGTAGGCGAGCTGCATGAGACCTCCTGGCCGGGAAATTAACCATTCACGGCCCCTTTTGCAAGAGAAAACCGGCGGCGACCGCAGAAAGATGCTTGCTTTGGGGTAATAGGATTTTTATATTGGGCGGGATGCCATGGTGAGGTTCACGAGAAGGAGGATGTGCATGACGGGAGATATTCCGGTTCTTTTCACCGAGGGGAACAGCCTGGCCGAGGCCTGGGAACAATCCCTGATCAGCCTGCACCGCTACGGCTGCGAGATCAAGACCGAATACGACAAGCCCGAGGATCCGCCGAGCAAGGACTGCTCGATGACCATCGTCGTCCACGACCCTCTCGCCGAACCGATGATCCACCGCGATTTTCCCGGCGGACTCGAAGATCTCCAGGAGTATGTCCTCGAGGTGCTCGAGGGGATCAAGGACCACTGTATCCGCGACGTCACCGCCGGAGAGGCGGACACGCGCTGGGAGTACACCTACCACCAGCGCCTCTTCGCCTGGCAAGAGTCCGCTTCCGCCCGAATCTATGACCAGATCGAGCTGATCGCGGAGAAACTGGCCCGGACCCCCTGGTCGCGCCGCTGCCAAGCGGTCACCTGGAAGGTGTGGGAGGACAATTACTGCGCTGATCCGCCCTGCCTGCAGAGCCTTTGGTGCCGCATGCTCCCGGACGAGGCGGGGGGCTGGCGTCTCAATACCAATGTGCGTTTTCGCTCCAACGACGCCTATAAGGCCGCTTTCATGAACATGTTCGCCCTGGTACAGCTGCAGGCGGAGATCGCCCGGCGCATCGCCGCGCAGTCCGGCCGCACCATCCTTCTCGGACGCTATGTGCACCAGGCCGACAGCTACCACATTTACGGCTTTAACCTGCGCGAATTCGAATCCCGCTTCCTCCAGGCCCTGCAGAACCGCTCGTTCGAGCAGCGCACCTTTCGTTATGCGGACGTTCGCGATCTCATGGAAGAAGCCATTCCCGCGATCCGCGCCAAGGCCGCGGCGATGGGCCGCGAAGTTCCACCTGCGGTGCAGTAAATAGCTGGCGCCGCGGCCCAGCTGCGCCAGGCTGGTGATAAAGGCGCAGTTGACCGAAGAACGGATGCCGAAGGGGAAGGGACGGCTATTCCGAATCCCGCGCCGCTCCTCGAAGAGACTGGCACGCTGGCCGCCGTGCAAAACCGATTCGTAGCGCTCGCGCGCTGCCCTTTTATGCCAACACCCCTCCTAATTGCCCAGGGCTTTACGGGCGCGGCTCCAGACCACGGCGAGGTTAAGGCTCTCCTGATTCCAGTGGACCACCCTGTCGAAGAGAAGGCGTGCCCCCTGCTGGTCCCCCTTTTTTTGCAGGCAGCGAGCGCGGTAAAAGAGGGCCCACGGATCGTTCTCCAGGCGTTGTAGTTGGGCGATGGCGCCATCCCACCGTTTGTCCTGAAAGGCGAGGTATCCCAGCAGGGCATGCAGCGATATGGACTCATCCGGATTGTTGCGCAGCCGGATTGCGGCGACATAGTCTGCAAGGCTCACTTGCGCCTTGTCGAAGAGACGATTGGCCGCGTTGACGAGGGTAAGCCAGTACGTGCCGTTGATCTGCAGGTTTTCCCGGGCATGAATGGCGAGTTCGGACCGGTCGATCATCGCAGCGGCCTCGGTGCACTGGCGGAGTCCCTCCACCGGCCGGCCCATCTCGCTGAGGACAAATCCTTCGTTGAAAGCGGTCGTGATCAGGATCGCGGACTCTTTTTCCTTTTCGGCGAAGGCCTGATGCCGGGCATAGGCGGCCATCGCCTCATCCACCTTGTCCTGATAGAGATACGATCGCGCCTGCAGCCGCAGTGCGATCAGTTTGTCGCTGATCCGCGGGCTTTCACTGAAGTAGCGTTCGTAATAGTTACGGGCCTTGTCATACTCCCCCATGAAGAGATAATTATTGCCGATGCCGGAGAGACTGCCGGTGAACTGGTTGTCGGTATCATAGGCCTTTTGATATTGCACGATCGATTCGTCGTAGCGGCCCCGCTTGAGTAAAAACTCGGCATACGAATCGTAGGGGTTAGGCAGGTGGGGCATGAGGCGGATGTACTCCAGGAAGGCTTTTTCAGCGGCGGGGTAATCCCCGACGGCCATATTGGCGTATCCCAGGTAATTATAGGCAGGAGCGTACTCCTTGTCGATTTGCAGGGCCTGCTGATAGAGTTCTATGGCTTTGGCATTATCGGAGTGGGTCTGGAAATAAAAGCCGGCGTAGGTTTTCAGCCGCTTGTCATCCGGGTATAGGGCCAGGAGCTTGTCCATACTCTGAAGGGCAGCCGCTCCTCTGGCCTCATTGCTCGCCTTGTAGAAAGCGACCAGCAGCCGTTCTCCTTCGGAGGCATTGGCCGACAGAGCCTGGGCCTTTTCCATATTTTCCTCCGCAGTCTGGGCGCTGCCGCCTGCAAGGCTGCGGTAGAGAAAAGCGAGGGCGAATCCCGGATCTTTCTCTATGGCGCGGTCGAAGTGCCTGGCCGCAGCGGCGTAATCGATGTTCTCCAGCTGGTCGCGTCCCTGCAGGAAGAGGGTTCGTGCCTCCTCGGAGGCGGTGGTGATCGGGATGACCTGGTCGAGAACCGGCTGTGCCAGGGCCCCAGCCGCCAGTCCCATAGAAATGAAGAGCAGGCTCGCAAGTTTCATGATAGCCTCCCGGATAATAGATCAAACACTCGGGTGCAGATTAAGCAGGCGCTTCTGGTCGTGGATGGCGTCAGGAATGCCGGATCGATGGGGAGTTCGGCCGAGGTGGAGAGAGGGTGATGGATGCTCTAGATTTCGGTCCTATCTCAATATAACGGAAACCGGGAACGATGTCAAGCGGCAAAATGGAAAAGAGGGCTTGACTGACAAGATAATATTCGCGAAATTCATGCAAATCAAGACCATCCAGAGGGCGATCGCCATGAAGACAAGATGCTCCTGTTTTAGAATTGGGATTATTATTCTACTTTGCAGCGGCCTCGCCGGCTGTGCCATATTCACCACCCTCTTCCAAGATCGCTTGAGCCACAGCGAGTCAAGCCAGGAAAAGATCGGCCGTCTGGTTGCCGAAGATCTTCTGGCACGGCCAGAATTCATGATCTATCAGGCCTCGTTTTGGACCGGGATACACTACGCGGAGGCCTGCGCCGGTTTCGGCGCCGTACATCTGGCCGGTTTGCTGCATGACCAGGAGTTGCTCTCTCGCCTGGCCAGCCGCTACGCCCGGGCGAAGACGGACAGCCTGACCGACCTGGCCGATCATGTCGATGCCAACGTCTACGGCATCCTACCGCTCGAAGTGTATCGATTCACCAGGGATGAGCGTTTTTTCCAGCAGGGGATCGCGCTGGCGGATGCCCAATGGGCCGATCCCCAGCCCGACGGCCTGACCCATCAGACCCGCTTCTGGATCGACGATGTTTGGATGATCGGCGCCCTGCAGGTACAGGCCTGGCGCACCACCGGCAAGCCGGTCTATCTTGAACGGGCCGCCCTTGAAATCGATGCCTACCTGCAGAAACTGCAGCAGCCCAATGGCCTGTTTTATCACGGCGAAGGCGCTCCCTTTTTCTGGGGCCGGGGCAACGGTTGGACCGCCGCGGGGATGGCCGAGCTGCTTTCCGAGCTGCCGTCGGATAACCCACATTACCAAGCCATCCTCGCGGGGTATCGCCGGATGATGGAAGCCCTGCGCCGTTACCAGGCTGAAGACGGGATGTGGCGGCAGCTGATCGATAATCCCGCTGCCTGGAAGGAGAGCTCCGCTACGGCCATGTTCGGCTACGCCATCACCGTCGGGGTCAACAAAGGGCTTCTCGACCGTTCCCTTTACACGCCGGTCTACCAGAAAGCCTGGGAAGCGCTCCTCACCTATATCGGTGTGGACGGCCGGGTCGCCGAGGTCTGTATCGGCACCGGCAAGAGCGCCGACATCAATCACTACCTCACCCGGCCGCGGGTCACCGGAGATCTCCACGGCCAGGCGCCGGTACTCTGGTTCGCATGCGCCTTGCTGGAACGCAACCGTTAACGGGAGGAGCTGAGGATGTTCCAATCGCTCAAAGCCGCGGCCGCTAAAAAATTCATCAATCCCTACCTCGAGGGCATCGGTGTTATCGAGGAACTCGAGTTCAACAAAGAGACCCGATCGATCCTCGCCCTGATCACCCTGACTGGGGAGTCCCAGCCGGTCCGGATTGAAGCCCATGGCTACCTCCTCGGTCAGGATTCGATCACCATCCCCAAATTCATCTGCAGCAGACCCTGGCTCGAAAGCGCTCTCAACCGCTTTCTCGCCAACCGGAAATTCACACTGCCGGAACAAGCACGCAGCGCCATCCGGATGGTGCTCTGAGATATCCGGTGACGGTTAAAAAATACGGCAGCTCCGGGTTTCTCCCCGCTTTCACCTTGAATTCCTCTGCAAACAGATGTAGATTGCAGCGTCTGTTTTTACAGTAATCAAGCTCCCTTACGAATGCTGTGGAGGATGTCATGAAGATGAACACCGTTTTTATCCTGCTAGGTGGACTGGCAGGTTCGCTCCTCAGCCAGGAGCACATTCTCATCGGCTGGAATGACCTGGGCATGCACTGCGCCAATACTAACTTTGCCAATTTTGCCATTCTGCCTCCCTACAACAACCTCACCGCCGCGTTGATCCGCAAGGGCGATGCCAGCCACGCGCCACAACTGGTCACCTCCGGCTTCACCGTGACCTATGCCATCCCCGGCAACAGCTACTCGGTGGGCAAGACCAACTTTTGGAGCTACGAGGATAAACTCTTCGGCATTTCTCTTGCGGACAACATCGGGCTGACGGGCAATGGACTCGCCGGGAGTATGGCGGTGACGGGGGACCATTACGAAGCAAGCGGAATCCCGATCACGCCCTATACCGATGCCGACCTCGAAAACGAGTCCCCCTACCAACTGGCCTTGCTCAAGGCGTATGACGCCGCCAACACCCTGATCGCTACCACACAATGCGTCATACCGGTCAGCAACGAAATCGGCTGTGTCAGCCGCGGCTGTCACACCACTGAATCCGCCCTGCTCAGCAGGCATGAAAATGAGGGGGGCTACGACGCGAACGCCCGGCCGATCCTCTGCGCCAAATGCCACGCCTCGAATGCCCTGGGACTGCCCGGCCGGAGCGGACTGCCCTCCCTTTCCCTCGCCCTGCATGACAAACATAAAGATCTGACCAATGACTGCTACAAATGCCACCCCGGCGCGACCACGCGGTGTCTGCGCGATGTCATGTACAGCAAGGGGATGACCTGCCAGAGTTGCCACGGATCTCTCAGCAACGTCGCTTCCACGATCAAAACCGGCCGCCGGCCCTGGCTGGACGAACCGAAATGCGGGGCATCCAGCTGCCACGGCGCCCAGCATGCTGAAGAAAGAGGCAAGCTTTTCCGCCAGTCGCGCGGGCACGGCGGTCTGTACTGCTCAACCTGTCACGGTTCGCCGCACGCCATCGTCCCCACCATTGAGCCCAATGACAACGTGCAGAACACCGCCCTTCAGGGTTACCCGGGCGTGTTGCGCGACTGCCGCGTCTGCCATGGCGTTCTGCCTGCGGGGGCCGGACCGCATGGTGTGATGACCGGAATCGCTTCAGCAAAGGATCTCGCCGCACCCGCTCGTTTCGTCCTCCAACCGGCTTATCCCAACCCCTTTAACGGGCAGACCCGGATCCTCTTCGAACTGCCGCGCTCCTGCCGGCTCACCGTACGAATTTGGGACATTCAGGGCCGTCTGGTGCGCGTACTTTGCTATGGCGAGTTTTCCGCTGGCCGGCATCAACTGCACTGGGATGGCACCGACGAATCGGGCCGAGCCTTGCCATCGGGCATCTTTTTTTGCAGCCTGATGGCGCAAGGACAAAACCATACCCAGCGCCTGGCCCTGATCAAATAAGCGCGGCCCGCGAAGGTACCGGTGTACCGGCCTGCAAAAAAGTCGAGAATCTTCTTGACTTTTTAGCTGCATTCTCCTATCTTCAAATGAAAATTTAGTTTCATGCCGCATTGTTGTGAAATAAAATTTACAGCAAGAGCCCCGGACATGAAAAACATTGAAGACCGGATCTGTAAAAGCCTGCCCGATCTCGCGCCCCATCAGAAAAGAGTGGCCGATTTCTTTCTCGAGCACATGGATCTGGTCGCCCTCCTTCCCATCCAGGAGGTCGCCCGCCGCGCCGGTGTCAGTGAGGCCACCATCGTCCGCTTCGCCCAGCTGCTCGGCTATCGTGGCTACAAGGAGCTCAAGGAAACCCTCTCCGCCTATCTCAAAGAGCGCCTCTCCCCCACCGCGCGCTATCGCCTGGCTATCGCCGAAAAGGGGGACTCGCCGGATGTGCTCAAACTGGCCTCACAAAATGTGATCTCCAACATCCAGGAGACAATCAAGTCGATCGATCCCCAGGCGTTCGCAGGCACCGTCGACCGTATCATTGCCGCGCGGCGGATCTATTGCATCGGCCTCGAACTCTCCGCCCACCTGGCCCAGCTCATGACCTATTTGCTGCGCCAGTACAGCTACGACGCCCAGCACCTCTCTCTGGATTATTTTCGCTATATCGAACAGGTCGCCTTTATGGACCCGGGCGACCTGCTGATCGCCTTCAGTTTCTCACCCTATTCACGGGAGACGGTTGAAGCGCTGGCCCAGGCCCGGCAGCGGGCGATTCCCAGCATCCTCTTCACCGATAAAAAGAGCGCCCCCGCCCGGAGCTGGGCCACCCACTGTCTCCCCATCCAGACCGACAACATCACCTTCAGCAATTCCCTGGGAGCGGTGGTGACGGTCATCAATGCCATCATCACCGAACTCAATTTCAGGGACAAGGAGCGCACCTTGACGGCACTCGGGATCATCGAGGAGAGCATCCGCGACGATCGCTACTTTGTTACAAACCCCTGACGATTGGCCCGGTGCGGGTTCAATCCTTTGCATGGAATCTGATGCCCATGAACCAACAAAATCTGCTGGATCTTTTTCTGGAACTGGTCCGGATCGACGCCGTCTCCCTCCAGGAGCGCCCGGTCGCTGAATTCCTCCGGAAACGGCTTGCCGCCCGGGGCGTCGAGGTGCTCGAGGATGACGCGGCGCAAAAACTCAACGGCACCTGCGGCAACCTCATCATCCATCTGCCCGGCTCCCCCTCCGCCACGGAGCCTTTGCTCCTGCTCGCCCATATGGACACGGTCCATTCCACCGCCGGGGTCCAACCGGTCCTGAAAGAGGAGGTCCTCTGGTCGGATGGCACGACCATTCTCGGGGTGGATAACCGCGCCGGGTTAACCTTGCTCCTGGCCCTCATCGAGGAGCTACTCGAGCACAAGCCGCGCCACCGCAGTCTGGAGATCGTTTTCACGGTTGCCGAGGAGTTGGGAATGCTCGGGGCGATGGCCCTCGATTTTTCCCGGCTCAGGGCGCGCGAGGGTTTTGTCTTCGACTGCACCGCCCGGCCCGGGGGATATGTCGCCTCCACCCCCACCGCCTATGATTTTAAAATTGCCATCACCGGCAAACCTGCCCATTCAGCCGTCGCGCCGGAGACTGGCATCAACGCCCTTTCCATGGCGACCCATATCATGAGCGGATTTCCGGTGGGCCGGGTGAATGAACACTCCGTGGCTAACTTTGGCACCATTCATGGCGGCACAGCGGACAACGTCGTGCCCGACCAGGTGGCACTGACCGGTGAGTTCCGTTCCTTTCGCAATGAGGAAATCATCGCCTTGCGCGAGCGGCTGACCGCCCTGTGCCGGGAGGCCGAAATCCGCTGGGGCGGCCGCTGCGAACCTTCATTTCTCTTCAGCTTCCAGGGCTTTCAGTTCAGCACCGGCATGCCGCTCGTACAGCGCCTTCACCGCGCCTACCGTCAGGCCGGAGTGGCCCCTGAGCCCATGATCTATTACGGCGGCAGCGATGCCAACGTCTTCAACCAGCACGGAATCCAGATCATCAATGCCGGCATCGGTGCCCAGAATCCCCACTCCAGGGATGAGCATATCCGTCTAGCGGACCTGATGACCGGCTTTGAAATCCTGATGCACCTGATCGAAACGGAGTAAAACCGCAATGAAACGACACGTAGCCCTGCTGGCCCTGGTCCTGCTCGCCGGCACAGCCCCTGGCGGAGAAAAGCAGCACAAGGGGTATTTGATGATCATTGGCGGGGGTGACAAACCGATGGATGCCATGCAGGAATTCGTCAACCTCAGTCATGGCAAGCCGATCCTGATCATCACCTCGGCCAGCAGCGATCTCGAGTATGGCCAGTTCACCGCCGGCCAGCTCAAGGAATGCGGTGCGGTGAGGGTCGATCTCCGCCATATCGTCGCGCCGGAGGTCGCCAATTCGGACTCGATCGTCGCCCTCATCGGTGCCGCCGGCGGGGTCTTTTTCACCGGCGGGGACCAGGACCGGCTGATGAACCGCATCGGTCATACACGCACGGAGGAGGCCCTCGACCGGCTCTACTACGAACGCGGCGGGGTCATCGGCGGCACCAGCGCCGGTGCGGCGGCAATGAGCGAGGTGATGATCACCGGCAACGAGCTGGTCAACAAGGATTCGACCAACATCTTTCACTCGATCCAAGCCAAAAATGTCGAGACCAAGCGCGGCTTCGGCTTTGTTAAGAATGCGATCATCGACCAGCACTTTATGATGCGCAAACGTCACAACCGCCTCATCGGCGTGGTGCTCGAGCATCCCGAGCTGCCCGGGATCGGTATCGATGAGGAGGGTGCCATCCTGGTTTACCCCGATGGCCGTTTCCGCGTCTTCGGCCTGGATGCCGTGATCGTCTATGATGCCCGCAAGGCCAAAAACATCCGGGTCAGCGACCAGGGTTTGCTCGGGGGCCGGAATATCAAGGTCGACCTGCTCCTGCCGGGCGATGTGTACCGGATCCGGTAGGATGAGCCCATGGCAACGCAACCAAAATACACCTTCAATACCCTCTTTCTGATTTTCGCCATGGTTGTGGCGGTAGCAGCCCTGACCTGGATCGTCCCGGGCGGGGAGTACCAGCGCCACGAGGTGGGCGGCAAGACCCTGGTCATTGCCAACACCTTCACCCGGGTCGAGAGCCACCCGCAAGGGCTGATGGCGCTGCTCACCGCGCCGCTCAAGGGCTTCATCGAGGCCGCCAAGATCATCGGCTTTTGCTTCATCATCGGCGGCATCTTCACCATCATCCAGAATACCGGGGCGATCACCGCCGGCGTCAACTGGATGGCCTGGTATTTCAGCCACAAGCCGCATATGCAGAAATTCTTTATCCCCGCCACCATGACCCTCTTTTCAGTGGCGGGCACCACCTTCGGGATGTGCGAGGAGACGATGCTCTTTGTTCCGCTCTTCATGATGCTGGCGATCTCGCTGGGCTATGACTCCCTGGTGGGGACGGCGATTCCCTTTCTCGGCGCCGCGGCCGGATTCGCCGGGGCGGTCATCAATCCCTTCACCCTCGGCATCGCCCAGGAGATCGCGCAATTGTCGCCCCTTTCCGGTTGGGAATACCGCCTCTTCATCTGGTTCCTAAGCACCTTCTTCATGATCGCCTTTGTCATGCGCTATGCCCGGAAGGTCAAGGCCGATCCCGCCATCAGTCCGGTATATGAGATCGACCGTCAGCGCGGGCTGCACCCGGAGACGGCACCGCAGCACATCCGGATGGAGCGCCGGCATACCCTAGTCCTGCTGGCCTTCGCCCTGGCGCTGGCGATGCTGGTATTCGGGGTGATCCGCTTCGGTTGGGGCATCGTCGAGATGAGCGGGCTCTTTTTCGGTCTAGGCCTGGTCGCCGGCGTGCTCGGCCGGCTCTCCATCGGCGGGATTACTGAGGGGTTCAAGGCCGGTGCCAGGGATATGATGGGCGTCGCCCTGATCATCGCCTGCGCCCGTGCTATCCTGGTGGTCGCCAACGATGGCAAGATCCTCGATGTCATGCTCTATGCGCTGGGCGGCCTTATCTCGCATCTGCCGCGCGTGGTGGCGGCCCAGATGATGTTCGTCACCCAGGGCCTTATCAACTTTTTCGTTCACAGCGGCTCGGGACAAGCCGCCCTGACGATGCCGATCATGTCCCCCCTGGCGGACGTCATCGGCATCACCCGTCAGACCTCGGTGCTCGCCTTTGTCTTCGGCGAGGGCTGGATCAATCCGATCCTGCCCACCTCCGGGGTGACCATGGGCGTGCTCGGGCTGGCTGGCATCCCCTGGGAAAAATGGGCCCGGTGGCTGCTGCCTATCCAGATTTTCTTCTTCATTCTGGCGCTGCTGCTGCTGATACCGCCCGTCCTTTTACATTTTCAGTAAGCCCGGCCTCGGGCTGATCCCGTTCTCCGCCGCCTATTTGGACGACGGATTCGCGCTTTTCACTCATCCAACATTGGAGGTCGCCATGTCATCCCCTTCGCTACGAATCCTGCTGTGCGCGGTGCTGCTCCTGGGCTTTGCTGCAGCGAGCCACGCCGTGGTCAATCTCGAAAGCGGCAAGGTCGGCGTCCGCATCAGTGATGCCGGCAGCATCCGTTTTGTCGTCCCGAGCACTGCCGGCACACGTCAGATCGATCGCATCAACATCATCGCCGCTCTCAATGAAAAAGCGGTCTGCGATTACAACGAGGATCAGGACAAGCTGATCGCCGCCTATACCGTCTCCCCCGCCACCATTGCGGATTTCGAGGGCGGCGCCTTTTACGGCAATGTCGCCAGCAATCTGCCGCCCAACGTCAACTTTCGGCTGCATGTCTATGTCTGGAAAGATCAGCCCTACGCGATCGCCCGCTACACCGTGATCAATGACTCCTCGGAGATGGCCTCGCTCTATCTGGGCGTGGTCGGGGTGCCGCGCATCAATGGCAGCTACGGCGGCGAGACCGACAAATGGGATGCCGATCATCATATCGCCTACTGCTTTCGCGGCGCCGAAGCAGGTTACGCCGGCCTCCGTCTGCTCTCCCAGACGCCCTATTCGTACAAGGCCCTGGATTGGAACGTCTACTCGCCAGCCGATCCCAACAGCGACGCCGCCACTGATTCCACCCGCTACCATCAGACCGCCGATCCCGGCTTTGGCCCCGATGTAACCGCTGGAGCGGATGGCTCGATCTTCAGCCTCAATGCCGGCCCGGTCATCCTCGCACCCCACGATTCGGTAACGGTCTATTACGGCATTTTCTACGGTGCCAGCTATGGCGAGATGCTGGCAGCCGCCGATGCCGCGCAAGCCCAGTATTCGATCAAACTGGCCGCGAATACGGCCACAACCAATTTTGAAACGGGCAAAATCGGCTTCCGGTTGAGCAACGCCGGCAGTATTCGGCTTATCGTCCCAAACATGTCCGGTACGCGCCAGATAGAGCGGGTCAACATCATCGCCGCGCTCAACGAAAAAGCGGTGTGCGATTATAACGAAAACCACAATCCACTCGCGGGCACCGTCCATTTGACCGTTCCTACCAAATCGGACCTGGAGGGCTTTGTCCATTTTGACAGCCGGTATATCGACGAATCCGATCCGGTCGCCAAACCGCTACCGCCGAACATGTCCTTTGATGCCCACTCCTATGTCTGGATGGACCAGCCCTGGATGATCGTCGAGTATACGGTTACCAATGATTCCTCGGAGGCCGGAACCTTCTACCTCGGTGCTGTGGTGGTGCCGCGTATCAACGGCAACTATGGCGGAGAGAGCACCAAATACGACGCAGCCAGCCAGACCGCCTATTGTTATCGTGAGGGTGAAGCCGGATACGCTGGCATCCGTCTGCTCTCGCATACCCCTTATTCCTACAAGACCCTGGACTGGGGCGTCTACTCACCGGAGGATCCCAATGCCGACGCCTCCACCGATTCGATCCGCTACCATCAGACCGCTGATCCCGGTTTCGACGCCGATCTTCTCGCCGGCGGCGACGGCTCCATCTACAGTCTTAATGCCGGTGCCTTTACGATACCCGCACATGGCTCGGTCAAGGTCGTCTACGGTGTGGTGTATGGCAATTCTTTCGCGGATATGGTAGCAGCGTCCAACGCGATGCAGGCCAAGTATCAAGCCGTTTTCACCACCGCAGTAGAGCTCAAGCCCGGCGAACAGCGCCCCGAGCGCTACGCCCTGAGCCAGAACTGGCCCAATCCATTCAATCCCGCCACCGCGATCCGCTTCGAGCTGCTGGAGCGCGCCGAAGTCCGCCTGGCGATCTATAACCTCAAAGGCCAGGTGGTCCGCACGGTTGCCGCCGGGATCTATCCCGCCGGTCCGCATCAGGTGATCTGGGATGGACGGGATGCCACCGGAGCGAACGCAGCGGCCGGCGTCTATCTCTATCGGCTGACAGCAGGCCAGCAGACCTGGACCAAAAAGATGACCCTGGTACGGTAACCTTCGGCAGGGGACAGAATCACAGAAAAGACCGGGACTTGGCTATCGCGAAGTCCCGGCAACCTTTTCTTCAGTCGAACCGATGAGGTTGTCCCAATGAACAAAATTTGGATCTCTCTTCTCCTGCTCGTCCCCGCCCTGCTCTATGCCGGCGTCACCGGCAAGGTGGCCGGGATTATCACCGATGCGCAAACCGGTGACCCCCTCCCCGGGGCCAACATTCAGGTCGCCGGCACCAGCTTGGGCGCGGTCTCGGACATGCAGGGCCGATACATCATCCTCAATGTTCCCCCCGGTGTGGCCTCGGTCAAGATCAGTTATGTCGGTTATGAGAGCCAGCTCGTCACCAATGTGCGCATTATGATTGATCTGACCACTGCCCTCTCCGTCAAGCTGAAACCCTCGGCCGTGCAGATGAGGGAGGTGGTCATCGTCGCCGACAAACCGATGATCCAGAAAGATCTCACCAGCTCCGGAGCGACGATGCGCCGCGAGGAGATCGAAAGCCTGCCGGTCAACCAGTTCTCCGACGTCCTCTCCCTGCAGGCCGGCGTCACCTCCCTGGATGGTTCGCTGCACTTGCGCGGCGGCCGCTCCAACGAGGTGGGCTTTATGATCGACGGTATGTATGTGCAGGACCCCCTGCTCGGCCGCATGATCACCCAAATCAACAACGACGCCATCCAGGAATTGAACCTGCTCAGCGGCACCTATAACGCCGAATATGGCAACGCCCTCAGCGGCATTGTCAATATCGTCACCCGCGACGGCGGGGATAACTATTCGGGCAACCTCGAATACCGCTCCAGCCAGTTCGGGATCGGCCGCTACAACGCACTGGAGGAAAACCGCTTTAACGGCAGCCTCGGCGGCCCCCTTTTTTCCAAAAAAATCAAATACTTTATTACCGGCGAACAGAGCCACAAGGGCAGCTACCTTCCCTTCGGGTACAATCTCGATAAAACCCTTTTCGGCAAGCTCTCCTACCAGCTGATGCCGAAAATGAAATTCACTCTGAGCAACCGCGCAACCAGCTCGCGTTACCAGCGCTACAGCCATTCCTATAAATATATCCCGGAGCAGTATCTGCGTTACCGCACCCGCACCAACCAGACCCTGCTGATGGTCAATCATAGCCTTAAGGCCAATCTCTTCTATGACATGCGCCTCTCCTTCCTCAATGAAAAATATTATTCAGGCATCGATAAAGATACCTCCAACTATCTCAGCGCCACCGAAGCCGAATACCTTCCCTGGGCGGGAGATGGCTACGAGTTTTACGCCAAGTCTGATTATCCTGAAATGTTCGACAACCACAACAAAACGGCCGATTTCAAGACCGATATGGTCTGGCAGGCCAACAAGATCAATGAGGTCAAATTCGGGGTACAATACCGCAAGCACTGGCTCAAGCTCTTCTACGTCTACGATCCCAAACGCAATTTTCCTTACCTCAACGATTATAATATAAAGCCCTTCGAAGCGGCTGGCTATATCCAGGACAAGATCGAATTTCCTTACCTGATCATCAACCTGGGGCTGCGCTACGATTACTTCAACGCCAATGCCACATTCCGGGAGAACCCGCTCTCGCAGGACAAGCTGGTGACGGTCAAGGCGCGCACCCAGATCAGTCCCCGCCTTGGCATCGCCCATCCAGTCTCCGACCGCACCAAGATCCATTTCGCCTACGGTCACTTTTTCCAGAATCCGGAGTACCAGTATCTCTTCGAGAACCGCCAGTATGACTTGAACGTGCGCGAACCCCTTTTCGGACAGGCCAACCTCGATGCCCAAAAGACCGTCGCCTACGAGGTCGGCATCTCGCACCAGTTTTCCGATCGCCTGGCGGCCCATCTCACCGCCCATTACAAGGACATCACCGATTACATCGGCACCAAGTACTACGAGGCCTATGCCGGCAATACCGGCCGTTTTGTCGGCTACACGGTCTATGTCAACGAGGATTATGCCAACGACAAGGGCTTTGAGATCAATGTCGAGATGCGCCAGGGTCGATATTTTGGCGGCGGCCTGAGCTATACCTATTCGATTGCCAAAGGCAGTGCCTCCTCCGAGGCTGAGCAATACCCCGGCACCGAAGAAAGCACCAAGCTCTATTATCTGGATTGGGATCAGCGACATAATCTCAGCATGCAGGCCTATTTCCGGATTCCCAACGAGGAGGGGCCGGTATTTTTTAGCCGCCATTTGTTCGCCAGGACCGATTACAGCCTGATCCTGCGCGCGGCCTCCGGATTTCCCTACACCCCGAGCGGCCGTGATATCGGCTTTGTCGACAAGAATTCGCTGCGACGGCCCGGCACCTATACCATCGATCTGGAGGTGGGCAAGGAGTTTACGGTCGGCCGCGGGTTCGGTCTGAGGGCGTTCGTTGAATGCCTGAACCTCACCAACCATCGCAACATCCTCTATGTCTATGGCGATACCGGCAGCCCCGATTTCACCCTGGTGGGCGGCCATTCGACCGAGTATATGCGCGATCCCTCCAATTATGGCCCGCCGCGAAGCATCCGTCTGGGATTGGGCCTGAAGCGCTAACAAGAACGGCTGTTGAACCAGCCTGGCAAAAACGGATGGAGTATGATGAAACGAATCGTTTACCTTGCCCTGGCGCTGGGATTCCTCTCCAGCCTGGCGCTGGGCCAGCATACCGGCAAAGATAGAGAACGGGAAGAACAGACCCGCCTGGAGAAACCCGCGGGCGTCGTGGACCGCGCGGGAGGCACCCATAACGCCAGCAACATCGGCCTTTTCTTCGAAAACCGCGGCAAGCTCTATCCCCGGCGCCTCACTCAGGGCCCCTCGGGCGAGTTTCCCATCGGCTCGGGAAAGAACTATATCTACCGTATCAATCCGATGATCGGCATCCCCGGAAATATCGTCCAGGGGCGCTATACGACCGACGAGGAGTGGGAGGCGGTCGGCGGCTACCACAACCCCGCATTCACCAGGATCGCCTTCAGCGACAACCCGCTCTCCTGGAATCCGGTTCTCGGCTGGCCGGTTAAAGACTCCGCCGGCAATCCTGTTATCAAATCGGACCAGGACAGCTATTGCGTCTATGATGACAAGAACAACACGGTCGCCCCCCTGGGACTCGAGGTTCACCAGACCGGCTACACCTTCGGCGTCAAGTTCGCCCAGAACCTGATTTTTTTCAAATTCGAAGTACTCAACAAGGGACCCCGGGACCTCGACAGTCTCTTTTTCGACATGTACTGCGACATCGATATCGGCGACGTCAGCGGCGGCTTGCCGGAGTATGAAGACGACAAACTCGATTTCGACAAGGCCAACAATTTCATCTACTTCTACGACGATGGTTTTTCGGGCGAGTGGCCCGGCGGCATCACCGGCTATTTCGGGGTGGCCTTCCTGCGCACCCCGAAGGTCAACGGGGTTGAGTTGGGTGTCACCGACATGCATTACAATCTCTACAACGATGACCGCGACGACGACAGCCTGCAGTATGCCATCTTTTCGAGCAATCCTGGCCTCATCCGGCCCCAATCCCTCGTGCCCTTCTATTTCCATCAAGGCAACAACCCGACCCGGCATTTTGACGATCCAGCCACTATTCCGGCCTCAGGGCTCGATCTGACCAGTAATATGGCCTCCGGTCCCTATCATCTCGGCCGCGGCGATACCCTCACCTTCTATACGGCCATCATCGCAGGCAACAACAAGGAGGAGCTCTACTCCTACCTCAAGTCGGCCCAAAAGATCCTTGCCTATAATTTCGATATTGCCAAACCGCCGGCGACGCCGACCCTGAACGCCCACGCCGGCGACGGCTATGTGACCCTCTATTGGGATGACGCCGCCGAGCACTCCCTCGATAATTACTCCGGCGAATACGACTTTGAAGGCTATCGCATCTACCGCAGCGTCGACAAGGGCCTCCATTGGGATCAACTGAATCGCAACGTCGATCCCAGCGTTGGCGTCAATCCGGTGCCCATCGCCAGCTATGACCGGATCAACAACATCGGCCTGGATCTCGGGCTGCAGCACAGTTTTACCGACACCACGGTGACCAACGGCTACACCTACTGGTATACCATCACCGCCTATGATCGCGGCGATGCCTCCGTGGAGAGCCTGGAAAGTCCCAAGGGAAATTCACCGGATGCGCTCAATACGGTGGAGGTCACGCCCGTCTCCGCGGCCTCGAACCGCACCCCGGTCTCCGCCTACCCCGTCGAACATAGCGGCGGCAAATCCAACTATCGGCTCAACGTCATGCCGGTGGATGCGGATTCGCTCGGAGAACGCTCCTACAAGCTCAAGTTCAGTTACCAGCAGCAGACCACCTTCGGAACCCTCAAGACCAAAATCACCCCGATCATCAGCGACTCCAACTACGCCAGCGGAACCCACATCGGTGTCGAGTTCGCCGCGCCCAATTCGCTGCATCTGATCGATCTCGCGACCGGAGATTATATCGGTTCTGATCCGCGCAGTTACCGCTCCGGTATTACCTATTCGATCAACAAGGGTTTGAAGCTCAAGATCGAGGATCCCGATCCGGCCGCAGCGGCCCAGTATCTCCCCAAGGCGGGTGATTATCTCTCCCTCTTCTTCTGCGTTCAAGCCATTCGCAACGACGGCAAGGTGGTCACCCCACCGCAGCCGCTCTACTACGCAAAGGCTTACGCCACCAGGGATGGAGTCATCTTCAGCCTCGCTCCCCCTGAGCATATCCAGAGCGTCTCCCGAATCGGCGGCACCGATCCGCTCGATATCACCTTCTCAGTGAATGACGCCGCCGCCGTAGTGACGGCAAGCTATCAGATTGCCACCACTGTCAAGGGTATGAATCCCGATGGAACGGGATTCATCTCCCTGCTGATCACCCGGAGCGGCAAAGAGGTCACCGTGGACTCTTTGCAGAATGGTGATACCTTCGATTTTGACGGCCTCACCGGCAAAGTCTCTTTCCCAGCGAAGAACCCTCCCGGCCCGGGCAACCTCTTCGCCCTCGAAACGGTCGTCCCCCTTCTGCCCTCACTCAAGGACAACTATGCCTTCCGAATCAAGGGGGCGAGCCTCACTACCGCACCGGTCCGCAGCGATCTCGAGCGGATCCGCGTCGTGCCCAATCCCTATCTCGTGGCTTCGCTTTACGAACCCGAATACGGCGAGCTGCGCAAGGAGCCGCTGCGCCAGATCCAGTTCATCAACCTGCCCGGGCAGTGCAGCATCTATATTTACAGCGTGGCGGGCGACCGCGTCAAGACCATCGAGCACCAGGCGCCGAATGGCACCGAGGTCTGGGATTTGCGCGCGGAGGGCGGACGCGAAATCGCTCCCGGTATCTATCTCTATATCGTCAAGACTGCCGGGGCGCAATACAAGAACACCTTTGCCGTGATCAAGTAGGGAGGGCAGAATGAAGACGATCAAACGATGGATCCCGGTGGCCCTCCTGGCGGTGCAAACGTCGGCTTGGGGGCAGAATCCCAACCTTGGCACCAGCGGGGCGCAGTTCCTCAAGATTCCAGTTAGCGCCCGCGCTGCGGCGATGGGCAGCGCCTACGTTGCCATCTGCAACGACGCCACCTCGACTTTCTGGAATCCGGCGGGCATCACCCGCGTGAAAACCCATGCCGCCCATTTTTCTCATACCCGCTGGCTCGATACCTTCGATTTCAACGCTGCATCGTATGTATATCACGGCGGCGCCTTCGGATCCCTGGCCGCCAGCGTCACCATGCTCGGCGTCGACCAGATGGAGATCACCAATGAGGCCGAACCCAACGGTACAGGCGAATTCTTCGATGCCCAAGATGTCGCCGTGGCCTTGAGCTATGGCCGCGAGCTGACCGACCGTTTCCGCATCGGCCTGACCGGACGGTTCATTCAGCAGCGCATCTGGAACGAAAGCGCAAAAGGACTGGCCTTCGATGTCGGCACTCAGTACCAGCTGCCCTTCCGCAACCTCACCCTCGCCATGTGTATGAGCAATTTCGGCGGAGATATGAAGTACAGCGGGGCCGACCTCGGTGTCAAATGGGACGGGGATGATCATCTTCCCAACCGGCTGGTGCCCACCCAACTCGAGACCGAAACCTTCGCCCTGCCCCTCAACTTCGCCTTCGGCATCAGTATGGACCTTTTCCACAGCCGCTACACCAGGGGCATCGTCGCCCTGGATGCCGTCCACCCCAACGACAACAAGGAACGCATCCACCTCGGCGCCGAAATCACCTTCTTTGACCGCCTCGCCCTGCGCGGCGGCTACAAGATCAACATGAATGAGGAACTCTGGAACGTCGGTTTCGGTGTGAACGCTTTCTCCCTCGGCATCCCGCTGAGCCTCGACTACAGCTACTCCGCCTATGATCTCCTCCCCGACGTCCATCGCTTCTCATTCGGACTCTCCTTTTAACCATAAAAAAAGGGTGGGCTCTTCAGCCCACCCTTTTTCTTTCCAACATCCGCCCGAATGCTAGCGCGGCCAGCTGCACCAGGGCACCAGCGGCAGCTCCTGTCCGGTGACTACGCGATAGATCGCGTAAAAACTGCCGGCTTCCGGGGTCAGGTGATACTTCCAGTAGCGGATCAGGCCGTAATCCGACTGCGGCTCGAGCAGACAGGGCAGCAGCTGCGCCGCGGGCTGGCGGCAGGAGATGTAAAAATCCCCTTTTTTGCAGAGAATCGGCAAGGAACGAGCCTCCACCTCGAGGCTTTCCGGCGCGACATAATCAAACCGGGAGGGGGTCACCTCGAGCACCCGATAGGCTTCGACATTCATCTCGGCGTCGTGTGTGAAAATTTGTATCGCGATGTCATGCAGGCACAGCGTGGCGATCACCTCTTCGCATTCAGCCGGGACCACATAGCCGAGCGGCGCGGCGACGCTCAGCGTCGGCACCACCAGGGGATACCACTCCTTCTCGACCCGTTCCCCCACCGGCTGTACGCCGGTGTTCTCCCCGGATTCCAAATCGCTCTCCGACACCCTCTCCCCTGCCTTTTTGTCCACCTTGAGCACCCGCTCGTTCCGTTTCGCCTCGCGATACTCGAGCAACCGCAGCTCGGGCTGGGCCGGATCGCGCTGGTACGCCATCTTTAAATGAACCTTGCCGAAGGTGCCATCCCCCGCCAGCAGCTGCTGGCGCAGGGTGCGTACCTTGGCAGCCATCTCAGGCCCATGGTCCGCGATCGTTTTGATGAAGGCCTCGATGGCGCGGCCCTGGTAGCGGGTGCGTGCGGCTAGGGTGGCTAGATCATGCCGCGAAGCCCCCTCCTGAATGAATGAGAAAGTCTGATAGATCCCCAGGCTGTTGCGGCCGTCGTTGAGATCCGAGGTGCTGCGGCGTGTGATCTGCGGCCAGCGCGCCAGCTCCTCCCGGGTGAAATCAGCCCCGGAGGCGTCGCTCGGCATGTTCTCCGAAGTGACCAGATACTCATGGAAAGGAATTTTCTCACGAACCAGCGCCTCCTCTACACCCGCGAGGATGACCTGGCGCGAATAGGACTCGATGGCGGGATCGATGTTGACATTGGAGACGCAGCCCATGGTGACCTGGTAGTAATCGTCGCCGCGCTCGTGCACATCGAGGGTCACCTCGGGCATCCAGGCGCGGAAGACGCGGTGAATCGCCTGAACGCTCTCGCTCTCCATCTTGATATGGTCACGGTTCAGATCCAGGCCGAGCTCATTGACGCGGCGGTCCTGGTGGTTGCCCCAGGGATTGGCCTGCGGCACGATGAGCACGTTGGCCTTTTGCAGCAGCGGCTGCAGGCTGCCCAGCGTCAGATCGCGGAGAAGCGCCAGCACCGCCTCCTTGCCCGACTGCTCGCTGCCATGCTGCGAGGCGGTGATCAGAATCGTGATCCGGGAGCGGTCGAGCTGCTCCGGCCGGCTGACCCCCGTGGCGGTGACGACACACAGCAGCAGGCTTTGCGCCGGATACGATTCCGCCGGCCGGGTCTTGCCGATCTCCTGCACCTGCACCATCCTGGTCCGGGCGGTCAAGGTGCTGAGAAATTCCAGGATGTCACCATGCTGGGAGTAACGGGAGTAGCCGTTCGCCTCCCCCGGAGTGAGCAATTTCTGCGAAAATCCCGCTGCAGTCGAGATGAGCAGGGCGGCGGTGAGTAAAATCCGTTTCATCATGGCGTCATCCCTTGCGTTCGTAAAGCCTTTCCTGATGGATGGTATAACGGGCGAGTCGCCCGGCCGGGATCTCCACACCGATGCCGGCGCCTGGGGGAATCGCGATATAGCCCTCGGCGTCGAGCACCACCGGTGGATCGGCGATGTCCTCATGAAAATAGCGGCTGGTCTCCGAGGTGTCGCCCGGCAGGACGAAACCCGGGGCGGTCTGGAGGTGGATATTGACCGCGCGGCCGATGCCGGTCTCGTCCATACCCCCCGACCAGACCGGAATAGAGCGACTGGCAGCCAGCTCCGCCATGCGCAACGACTCGATCAAGCCGCCAACCCGCCCCTGTTTGATATTGATGATCCGGCAGGCCCCGAGCTCGATGGCGGTTTCCGCATCCGCGACACTGTGGATCGATTCATCGAGGCAGAGGGGAGTCTCGAGCTGCCGCTGCAGCAGGGCGTGCTGATAGATATCCGAATAGGAGAGGGGCTGCTCGATCATCATCAGTCCGAAGGCATCGAGCTCGCGCAGCCGCGCCGCGTCCGCCAGGGTGTAATCCCCGTTGGCGTCGGCCATGAGTTGGATCTCTGGAAAGCGCTTGCGCACGGCCGCGACCCATTCGATATCCTGGCCCTTTTGTATTTTCATTTTGATGCGGTGATAGTTTTTGGCCACCGCCTCCTCAACCGCCTGCAGCAGCTGCGCATGGCTCTCCTGCAGCCCGAGACTGATGCCTGAGTGAATTTTTTGCGCCGGCAACCCGAGGAAGGCGCGCAGCGGCAGACCCTGCTGCTTGGCGAGCAGGTCGATCACCGCGTTTTCGAGGGTGGCTTTGGCCATCTCGTTACCGCGAATCTTGTGCAGCTTTACGCTAAGATCGCCAAGGGTCATGCCCGGCTCGAGCAGGGGCAGCAGAAAGGTCTGGATGATGTAGCGGCAGGAGGCGGTGGTCTCCGGGGCGTAAAAGGGATCGGGATCGGCGACGCATTCCCCCCAGCCGGTGAAATCGCCGGCCTCCACTTTGAGCACCAGCGCCTCCTTGCAGGACCAGGCGTACGAGCTGATGGCGAAGGGCTGGATGAAGGGCAGCCGCACCGTCAGCAGGTCGATGCGGTCGATGGGCCCAATGGAGGTCTGGAGAAAGTTCATAAATGCCCCGGATGTCAGGTTCGCTGCGGGCCGGCCGGTTATCGATACATCGCCGGCAAATCCTTTTCAAAAAGGGTGAAGGGATTCTGATAAAAGAGGACGAAATCCGCCGCGCTGACCTGTCCCTTGTAGGGCGCCCAATATTGTGAGGTGCCGGCATTGCGCCAGACCAGGGCCCATGCGGTCTTTTTCGCCTGGTCGTTATACTGGACCGCCGCAAGAAGATACTGGGTCCACCAGTCGCTGATCGGAACATTCTGGATGCCAACCTCGGTGAGGGCGGCGATCTTGCCGCGCGCCTCCGCCAGCGATGCGACCGTGGCCAAAGCTTTGCCGAGATGGCTGACATGGGATTTGTCGGTCAGCAGATAATAGTCCATGCCGAAGATATCGACCCAGTCATCGCCGGGGTAGCGCGCCAGATAATCGGATTCGCTGCCGATCTCCTGCGGCGAAATACAGTAGAGCAGGTTATGCAGCCCCTTGCTATCGCGCAGGTATTGCACCGTCATTTTCCACAAGGCGCCATACTCGGCAGGTGTGCAGGCGGAGGAGCCCCACCAGGGCCAGGAGTGATTATGCTCGTGATAGGGGCGCAGGATCAAAGGGATGGAGGCGCCATCCGACCCCTTGAGGTCTCCGAGAAAGGCGGCGATCTGGTCGAGGGTTTTCAGGTAGGCCGCATGATGAGACTGGCCCGGCAGAATAAATTTCACGGCCGGTGAATTGTCCCAGGCATTGCCGCCGCTCACCGGATTGTCGAGGTGCATGCTGAGGGTATTGATACCACCGCGGTCATAGACCTGCTTGATCCAGATCTTCATGGCATCAAAATAGACGCCGTCGAGGTTTTTCACGTTCTGGATATCGCCAAGATCCCAGCCATACACGGCAGGATAATCGCCGCAGACCTCCTTGACATCGGAGCGGCCGTACTCCGCCCACCAGCCGACGCCGTAGGCGAGATCATCCTGGTGGCCGAAGAGCAGGTTAGTCTGGGCCAGCGTCTTGAGATTCTTGAAGAGGGCGACGGTCTCGGCAGTGGCCATAGAGTCCACCAGGATCGTATTTTTCACAACCGGTTTCTCCTCCGGCCCGGCCGGGGATTTCTTGCTGCCGCAGGCCGAGGTGAGAGTAAAAGCCAGGAGTATCACCAGGGTAAATTGAAATCGACTGTAACGCATGATGGGACCTTTCTGCTTGTTTCACCAATATAGCATCTTGAGAGGCTTAAAATCAAGGAGAATTCAGTTGAAAAATTGGCCTCGCTTCGCTAACTTGTCTAAACTAATCACGCGGAGTCCACGTCCTGATCGCATGAATATTCTCTATATCACCCAGTATTTTCCGCCCGAGGTCGGCGCCACCCAGAACCGCGCCTTTGAAATGGCCACCAACCTGGTCCGCCTCGGCCACCAGGTCACTATCCTGACCGAATTCCCCAACCACCCTCGCGGCATCATTCCGCCCGAGTACCATCGCCGCTGGTATGTCAAGGACGAGCTCGAGGGCATCCGGGTGATCCGCGTCTGGGTCTTTGCCCGGCCGGTCAAGACCTTCTTCACCCGCATGGCTTTTTATCTGACTTTCATGATGAATGCTGCTCTGGTCGGCACCCTGGTGCGCGGACCCTATGATCTGGTCTATGCCACCTCACCCCCCTATTTCGTAGGCGTCACTGGACTGTGGCTCAGCCTGGTGAAGCGGGCACGCTTCGTCTTCGAGGTGCGCGATCTCTGGGTCAAGTCCGCTGCCGAACTCGGCGAGGTCAGCAACCCACGCGTGCTGAAAATGGCAGGTTGGCTCGACCAGCTCTACTACCGCAAAGCGCGGCGCATCATCGCCGTCACCCGCGGTATCTATGACGACCTGGCCGCCCGGGGCCTTGCCGCCAAACTGCACCTGATCTATAACGGCACCAATTGCGAACAGCTCTACGACTGCGGCGACGGTAAACGCCGGGAACGGGGATGGGAGGACAAGTTCGTGGTGATGTATGCCGGGGTTCTCGGCATCGCGCAGGGACTGGAGGAGATCTGCCGGGTGATCGAGGATTTCAAGGGGGATCCCGGGCTTCTCTTTGTCTTTGTCGGCGAAGGCCCTCTGAAGCACCGGCTCCACAACCTGCAGGAGCGCCGCGGCTTGACCAACCTGATCTTGCTGGGCGAGGTGCCGCGCGAGGAGATCGCCGCCTGGCTTTCGGCCGCCGATTGCTGTCTGGTGCCTCTCAAGAAGCGCGAGACCTTTCTCGGAGCGCTCCCTTCCAAAATGTTCGACATCATGGCCTGCAGCCGTCCTCTCCTCCTCAGCGTCGACGGCGAGGCGCGCGCGCTGGTGGAGAAGATCGGCGCCGGCTTGTATGTCGAGCCGGAAAATGACGCCGCATTGCGCCAGGCCATCCTGACCCTCAAGGCCGATCCCGCCCTGGGCAGGAGGATGGGGGCAGCCGGCCGGAGTTTCGTCGAACATAACTTCTCCCGCCGCCAGGCGGCCCTGGAGCTGGAAAAGGTGCTCCAGGCGGTGATGAACGAATCAAGGAGATCCGCATGAAAATCAGCCCATGGCTGCTTTGTGCCGCCCTGCTCCTCGGCACCGCACTTCCCTCCCGTCCCTGCACCATCATCGCTGCTGGCAGAAAGGCCACGGCGGACGGCTCGGTCCTTCTCAGCCACACCGATGCCGGCCCCGATTCGCGGATCCGCGTCGTTCCCACGATGAGCTACCCGGCCGGCGCTCTCGCCCCCGTCTATTGGGGTATCCAGGATCCCGCACAGCCGCTGGATCATCCCGCCGAGATCCTCGGCTACATCCCCCAGGTCCGCCAGACCTTCGGCTACGTACGCTCCGCCTATTCGCACATCAATACGCATCAGGTCGGCATCGCCGAAAGCACGACCAGCCAACGGCCGGAGCTGGCCAACGAAAAGGGCAAATGCGAACAGATCATGACCATCGAAATGGCGCAGATCTTCGCCCTCGAACGCTGCCGCAGCGCCCGCGAGGCGGTCCGTCTCATCGGCGACCTGATGACGACCTGGGGCTTTCTCTGCTCCTCAGGCGACGGCAGCGAGACCCTTGCCATCGGCGACACCGCTGAAGTCTGGATTTTCGAAGTCTTCGGCGTCGGGCCGGCATGGACCAAAGCAAGCGGCAAGCCCGGCGCCATCTGGGCGGCCGAGCGCCTCGGCGATGACCAGGCCACCATGGTCCCTAACTGGAGCATCATCAAGGAGATCGATCCGGACGATCCGCAGCGCTTTATGATGTCCAGCAATTACTTGAGCGCCGCGATCGAGCATGGCTGGTACGACCCCGCCGCCGGACGACCCTTCATCTGGCAGGAGGCCTACGCCCCGCTGCCCCAGGAGTACGCCACCGGCCGCTTCTGGCTCTTCTACAGCACCTTCATGCCCCACCTTTACCCCTGGCCGGACCGTTCCATGGGAAGCGATCCCTTCAAGAACATCAATCCCTACATGCAATACGTCGAACCACTCTCTATTTATCCCTTCTCCGCCAAGCCTGAGCACAAGATCTCCGTCCGCAACGTCATCGCCTTCCAGCGCTCGGTCTTCGAGGGGACCATCTACGACATGACCAACGATCCCAACTGGCTGGTGCCCGACGGCAAGGGCGGTTATAACAAGAGCCCACTGGCCACGCCTTTCCCAGGCCGAGAGCTGCGCGCCCTTCTCCGGCTGACCAACCGCCGTCCGGTGGCCCGCCACCGCGGCCATTATGGCATGGTCCTGCAACTGCGCAGCTGGCTTCCGGATCCGGTCGGCGGACTCTACTGGGTCTATCTCGACAACCCCTACTTCAGCCCTTATGTGCCGATCTATGCCGGAGTCACGGCCACGGCCGGCTGCTACCAGCTCTACGATCCGCAGAAGTACAGCGACGCCTCGGCGCGTTGGACCATCGATATGGTCGACAATCTCGCGGGTCTCTGTTTTCAGCGAGCCATTGAGGATGTACGCGCCGTGCGGGATCCCTGGGAGGCAGCGAACTTTGCACGGCAGGATTCGATCGAGACCGCTGCGATTCAGCTGTACGCTAAAAGCCCGAAAAAAGCGGCCGAGTTTTTGACGCGTTACTGCGTTGATCTGCAGGAGCAGATCCCGGCGATGTATATCAACTTGCGCAACACCCTGATCAGCCAATACACCAATGACCGGGAATAGGACTCATCCGTGGCCACTGCAACGCGGCTAAAGGCTCATGGATGCGAGGCGAGCGAACTCGACTCGAGCCAGCGCTGAAAGCGGTGAAAAATGACGCAACTGTGGCACTCCGTCGCTGGTTCTAGGATCACCCGCTTGCCCTTCGCCGGCTGTGCTCGTATGCTGCCGTTAGGCGCTTCCTGCCACGCGAGGTGATTCTCTTTAAGCAGCGCCTTGAAGGCCGCATGCTCTCCGGCGAGATGATCGGTATAGACCGAGCGCAGAAGGTGATGCTTATCCGCCTTGAGCCAGGGGATCAGCTCTTCGGTCAGGGCATAAAAGGCATCGAAGAGATAGACCTCGCTGATCTCCTTTTGCAGCCCGCCACGGCTGACGGCATAGATGGCCGGCCGGTAGCCACCGCTGTGTGCGCTGACGATCACCCTCCCCAACCGCGCCTCTCCCGGAATGCGTCTCTCGGCGCGCAATACCGAGAGGATCTCCTCCACCATCCGCTTGAATCCTCCTTCGTCCTCCATCTTGCCGCCGCCGGAGTCCTGCGCATGCCACGGTCCCTGCGCGAGCACCAGGATGGCGTTCTTGTGCGAGGCGGCCAGCTGCTGCGGCAAGCGGAACTGTTCGAGCACGCCGAGGTCATCGTTGTTCCAGCCATGAAAATGGACAATCAGATCCACGGCTCCCTGGTGCGGCTCAAAGCCTTCGGGGATGACGATCACCGCACTGCTGTCGACGTAATGGGGATCGCGCGGGAAAAAGTTCTCCTGGTAATGCCAGCCTTCCTGGCGCGAGGGATGGGGATAGGGCGCGTTGCGCAGAAAAACCCGCGCCCACTCGCCTCCGGGAAAGGCGTTCCAGTCGACGCTGGTGGCAAAGGGGCGCTCCATCCCCTGATCGCCGGTGAAGTGGTTCCAGGCCAGCCGCGCCGCCCGGGCGACGGCCAGGTTAGCCTGGTTGTCGGCGCTGTCGCGGCGGTCGAGCGCCTGTTCGGTGAAGGCGGCGATAGCGAAATCGGCCTCGTCCGAGAGCACCAGGCCGACATCATTGGAGACGCCGGTGACCCCGCCGGTCTTGTGCGCCACTACCAGGTTGTGCGCTGTTTCGAAGGGCAGTAAGCGCGGGATGGCGGAATCGTAGAACTGCTCCTGCAGGATCCCGATCATCTGCCGGCTCGAGAGGGAATCGGCTAGCTCTCCATGGTAGAGTTTCTCCAGCAGGAGTACCATGTCGGCCGGCGTTGAGACTCCGACGCCGTAACGGATCGATTCGGAGGAGTCGGTCTTGGTCGCATAAGCCATCAGCCGGTTCATCAGGCGGGTGTTTTTGAGGCCAAGCGCGGCCATGCGGTCGTTGACCGTCGCCAGTTTTTCCGCATGCGACCGGCCCAGGGCATCGATCACCAGATTGGTGGCGCTGTTGTCCGAGACTACGATCATCAGCAGCATGGCATCGCAGAGGCGCACCTCCGCGCCCGGGGCGAAAAATTGCAGCAACCCCGATCCCCCCCGGCGCTCCTCCGGAGCCAGCATGACCTTTTGCAGGGGGTCGATGCGTCCGGCCGCAACCTGATAAAAATACTCCACCATTACCGGCAGCTTGATCACGCTGGCGGTGGGAAACTTGTCCTCTGCCTTCCAGGCGATCACCTCGCCGGTGCGCAGGTTCTTCGCCATAAAGCCGAAACGCCCAGAAAAGGATTTCTCCAGAGCGCGCAGCGATTGTGTTACTTCCTCCGTTTGGGCGCCTGCCACCACAGCCTCTTGCGCGCGCAGAGTGCCGAAGGAGGCGAGCAGAAAAAGCATCCCGATCATCACAATCTTTCGCATGGCTGTATTCTCCACAAGTGAGCCTTCCATCCCCTTCTTCCCCGCTAAATTACTATAGTAATCGAAAAAAGAAAAGCATATATTGTAAGGTCGGATATTTAAAAGGATATCTCTCTCATGAATCCCGATTATTGTCGCTGCGCCGCCGCCCGGCGCTTCCTTCTCGTGCTGCTGGTATCGCTTTCCGGCGCCGCCCTTCCCCAATCTCTGCGCATCAACGAGGTCATGTCCTCCAACAGCGCCTTCCTCGCTGACGAGGATGGCGAGTTCTCGGACTGGCTGGAACTATACAACCCCGGCGAAACCGCTGTCCGGCTGGCCGATTGGGGCCTGAGCGACAAGGTCAGCAATCCCGGCAAATGGCGCTTTCCCGATCTCGCCATCCAACCTAAAAGCTGGATGCTGATTTTCGCCGACAGCAAGGACCGCAAGGCGGCGGTTCCGCATTGGGAAACCGTTGTCCGCAAGGGGCAGATCTGGCGCTACCACCTCGGCGCTGCTTCCGTGCCGGCCGCCTGGATTCAGCCGGGATTTGACGACAGCGGCTGGCCGCAGGGCGCCAGCGGCATCGGCTTTGGCGATGGCGACGACGCCACGACCCTCACTGCCAGCGCCTACTCGGTGTATGGGCGCATCGCCTTTTCGATCGCCGACTCGGCGGCTGTCCTCGCCATGGTGCTCGACATGGATTATGATGACGGTTTTGTCGCCTGGCTCAATGGGGTGGAGATCGCCCGCGCCGGCCTTGGCCCGGCCGGAACCCAGCCCGCCTGGAATCTCGTCGCCGCCGACCATGAGGCAGGGATGTATCGTAATCTCCCGCCAGAGCGGTTCCCGATCGCCAACTTCAGCCGCCTGCTCCGCTCCGGCCGTAACATCCTGGCCGTGGAGGTGCACAATTCATCAACTTCCTCCACCGATCTCTCGATGATCCCTTTTTTGTCCCTGGGATACGCTACCGCGCCGGCCGGCAGCGTCGGCAGCGATCCAAGGCTGGTCCTGACGCCGACGCACCTCCACTCCAATTTCGCGATCTCCGCCTCGGGTGAGAGTGTACTGCTCAGCGATCCCAGCGGCGCCGTGGTCGACAGCATTACCATCCCCTCGCTGGCGCCGGACATTTCCTGGGCCCGGATTCCCGACGGCGGCGCACGCTGGATCTTTTGCAGCCAGCCCACGCCGGAGGGGCAAAATTCTGCTGCGGTGGTGGCCGAGAAAGCCGCCGCCGTCATGTTCTCCAAGCCGGCCGGTTTTTACCCGCAGCCCTTCACGATAACCCTGACATGCGCCACCCCGGGTGCGACGATCCGCTATTCACGGGACGGCTCCGAGCCCGATTCTCTATCACTGATCTGCAGCGGCAGCCTCGGGATCGGCCGCACCACGGTCATCCGGGCGCGCGCCTTCGCTCCCGGCCTTGACCCCAGCCCGATCACGACGGCGACTTACATCCTCGGCCAGCCGCCGGCGCCGCTGCCGGTGATCTCGCTCACCACCGACCCTTATAATCTCTGGGACCAGGAGTATGGCATCTACGTCCTCGGCACCAGCTATACCAACGAAGATCCCTATTTCGGCGCTAATTTCTGGGAGGATTGGGAACGGCCGGTCCATATCGAATTTTTCGAACCGGGCGGCGCTCTCGGCTTCAGCCAGGACGCCGGGGTTAAAATTTTCGGCGCCTGGAGCCGCGCCCGGCCGCAAAAATCCCTGGCCCTTTTCGCCCGGCAGAGCTATGGCAATAAAGAATTCCACTACCGCCTCTTCCCTGATCTGCCCTTCGAGAACTATCACTCCTTCATCCTGCGCAATGCCGGCAACGACTGGGACCGCACCTTCTTCGCCGACGCGCTCATTCATTCCCGGCTAAAGGGGATCGACCTCGAGCGCCAGGCCTACCGCCCCTGCACCGTCTACCTCAACGGCGACTATTGGGGCATTCTCAACATGCGCGAAAAAATCAATGAGGACTACCTGGCCCAACATCACAACGTCGATCCAGAAAAGATCGATGAACTGGAAATGGATGGTTCGGTCATCGAGGGAACCAACGACCATTATATCGTTCTGCGAGATTTCATCGCCAGCAAGGATCTCGCCAACCCCCAGAATTACGCCTGGGTGCAAAGCCAGATGGAGGTCGACAATTTCATTACCTACGAGGCGGTGCAAATCTATGTCGACAACCGCGACTGGCCCGGCAACAACATCAAGTACTGGCGGCCCCAGACGGACGAGGGACGCTGGCGCTGGATCCTTTACGATACCGAGTGGGGCTTCGGCATCAATGCCTATGCTTCCGGCAATGCCTATGCCTACAACACCCTCGCCTTCGCCACCAGCCCGACCCAGACGCCCGGCCTGCACGGCAATCCCCCCTGGTCGACCCTGCTGCTGCGCCGGCTTTTACTGAATCCAGACTTCAAGGCCGCCTTCATCAACCGCTTCGCCGACCTTATGAACGGCGCCTATCGCGAGGCCCCGACCGCCGCCCATATCGATTCCCTGGAAAAGCTGCTCGCTGCCGACATGCAGCGCCACTACGAGAAGTGGCGACAGCCCGTCCCCTGGATCTCCTCTTATCTGTGGTGGAATTCCTTCGATCAATGGCACGAGTATGTCCGGGTGTTGCGCAGCTTCGCCCTCAACCGTCCGGGATACATGCGCACCCATCTCATGCAAAAGTTCGGCATCCAGAAGACCGTCACCTTGAAGCTCGAATGCGCGCCCGCCGGCGTCGGCGAGGTGGTGCTCAACGAGTTCCTTCCGGTTCGCGCCACGCCCTGGAGCGGCACCTATTTCTCCGGCATCCCGGTCAAGCTGACCGCCAGACCGGGTTTCGGTTACAGCTTCGCCGGCTGGGAGGGCGATAGGGTCTCCGCCGAATCCACGATTCAGGTGGCCATGGCGCAATCGATGACCCTGAAGGCCCGCTTCGTCGCCCGCCAGGACAGCACCGCCCATGTGGTCATCAACGAGATCAACTTCAAGTCGGCCGACTCCTACGACACCGAGGACTGGGTGGAACTCTACAACTATGGACTCCGTGAAGCGGCGATCGGCGGCTGGCATCTCAAGGACGATACCGACGATCACGATTTCGTCTTTCCAGCGGATACCCGGATCCCGGGCGGCGGCTTCCTGGTGGCCAGTCGGGACACTACCAAATTCCGCCGCTTTTATCCGCAGCCGTCCATCCGTCTTTTCGGCAACCTCTCCTATGGCCTGAGCAGCGGCGGCGACCAAGTGTGCCTTTTCGATGCCGACGGCGTTCTGGTCGATTCGGTGGCTTTCGGTATCACCGCCCCCTGGCCCGCGGCGCCCGCAGGACAGGGGCCGACTCTCGAACTCCGCAGTCCGGCCATGGACAATAGCCTCGCTGCCAGCTGGGTCGCCTCGACCGGCCATGGCACACCCGGCGCGCAGAACTCGGGCTACAATGCAGTCGAAACGCCGCACAACGGCCCCCTGCCCACGGAGATCGAGCTGGCGCAGAACTACCCGAATCCCTTCAACGCCGGCACTTCCATCGCCTTCACCCTGCCTGCGCCCGCCGAGGTCCGGCTGGAGATCTATTCGATCCAGGGGCGCTGCATTCGTAACCTGGCGACCGGGCGATTTGACGTCGGGCGGCATCAACTGGTATGGGATGGCCGCGATGACACCGGTTCATTGGCCGCGAGCGGTCTCTATTTCTGCCGCTTGCAGAGCGGAGATTTCAGGCAGGTGCGGCGCATGCTGCTTCTGCGCTGAGTCGTCCGCGGCCGCAGAGCTTGGCGCCCCAAGAATCTGGCTCCCACCCGGATTCCTCGGTCCGCCGCAACTATTTTGGCCTTTTCACTTGACAATCGCCGGGGATTTTGTTAAATTGATATTCGGAACGATTACTATAATGAGAATATGAACAAGAAGACCAACCCGAAACCTGCTCTCCGCAGCAGCCGGCAGCGTGAACGCCTGCTCGCCCTGCTGCAGGAAACCGAGATCCACCCCACGGCCGACTGGCTCTACGCCCGGCTCAAGCCCGAATTCCCCCACCTCAGCCTGGGGACGGTTTACCGCAATCTGACTATTCTCACTGAACAGGGGCTGGTGAAAAAGATCCACTCCGGCAGCACCTTCGACCGCTTTGAGGCGCGCGTGATGCCGCACTACCACCTCATCTGCAGGCGGTGCGACACCATCCAGGATCTGGAGATGCCGATCCTCAAAGAGATCAACGAGCGCGCCGGCCGGATAACCAATTTTCAGATCCAGGAACACCAGATCGATTTCTACGGCCTCTGCAGCAGCTGCCGGAGACAGAAACCCGTGCGCTGATATATTTTTTCCTTTTATAATAATAATCGATCTTATTACTAAATAAAATCGATGCATCATTCATTCGTATGCACCCAAACCGATAAGGAGATCCCTAATGAGCGAACAATCCAAGTGCCCGGTGACGGGCCATTCGGCCATGCCCCCTGCCGGCAAAGGCACCTCCAATCGTGACTGGTGGCCCAATCAGCTCAACCTGAGCATCCTCCACCAGCGTGCGCCGGCCGCCAATCCCCTCGGCTCGGACTTTTTTTATGCCCAGGAGTTCAAAAAACTCGATCTGGCCGCGCTCAAGAAGGACCTCTACGCCCTGATGACCGACTCCCAGGAGTGGTGGCCGGCAGACTGGGGCCACTACGGTGGCCTCTTCATTCGCATGGCCTGGCACAGCGCCGGCACCTACCGCATCTCGGACGGCCGCGGCGGTGGTGGCACCGGCAACCAACGCTTCGCTCCGCTCAACAGCTGGCCCGATAACGCCAACCTCGACAAGGCGCGGCGCCTGCTCTGGCCGATCAAGCAAAAATACGGCAACAGGATATCCTGGGCGGATCTCTTTATTCTGGCCGGAAACTGCGCCCTGGAATCGATGGGCTTCAAGACTTTCGGCTTTGGCGGCGGACGCGAGGATATCTGGCAGCCTGAAGAAGAGACCTACTGGGGTTCGGAAAGGGAATGGCTGGCCACCAGTGACAAACCCGGGAGCCGCTACAGCGGCAATCGCGAACTGGAAAACCCTTTGGCGGCCGTACAGATGGGATTGATCTATGTCAACCCGGAGGGGCCGGACGGCAATCCCGATCCCGTCGCCTCGGGACGGGATGTTCGTGAAACCTTTGCGCGCATGGCCATGAATGATGAGGAGACCGTCGCTCTCGTCGCCGGCGGCCACACCTTCGGCAAGGCCCACGGCGCCGGCGATCCGAAACTGGTCGGGCCGGAACCGGAAGCCGCCCCCCTGGAAACCCAGGGCCTGGGCTGGATCAACAAGTTCGGCACCGGCAAGGGCGTGCACACCACCACCAGCGGCATCGAAGGCGCCTGGAAGCCCAAACCGACCCAATGGGACAACGGCTACTTCGACATGCTTTTCGGCTATGAATGGGAACTGGTCAAAAGCCCGGCCGGTGCCTGGCAATGGCTGGCTAAGGATGTCAAGCCGGAGCATATGATCCCAGATGCCCACGAACCTGGCAAAATGCACCGTCCGATGATGACCACCGCCGATCTTTCCCTGCGCTTCGACCCGATCTATGAGCCGATCGCGCGCCACTTCCACAAGGATCCGCAGGCCTTCGCCGACGCCTTTGCCCGCGCCTGGTTCAAGCTGACCCACCGTGACATGGGACCCAAGGCCCGCTACCTCGGCCCCGAGGTGCCGAAGGAGGACATGATCTGGCAGGATCCAATCCCCGCCGTCGACCATCCTCTCATCGATGCCCAAGATATCGCCGGCCTCAAGGCGAAAATCCTCGCTGCAGGCCTCAGCGTCTCAGAGCTGGTCTTCACCGCCTGGGCCTCGGCCTCCACCTTCCGCGGTTCCGACAAGCGCGGCGGCGCCAATGGCGCTCGTATCCGCCTAGCTCCGCAGAAGGATTGGGCGGTTAACCAGCCGGCGCAGCTGGCTAAGGTGCTCTCCGCGCTTGAAACCATTCAGAAAGAGTTCAACAGCGCGCAGAAGGACGGCAAAAAGGTCTCCCTCGCCGACCTGATCGTCCTGGGCGGCTGCGCGGCCATCGAAGCGGCAGCGAAAGCCGGGGGCCACGCTATCGAGGTGCCTTTTACGCCCGGCCGCATGGACGCCTCCCAGGAACAGACCGATGTAGCCTCCTTCGCGGTGCTCGAGCCCAAAGTGGACGGTTTCCGCAACTACCATCCGCAGGCCTATGCGCACTGCGCTGAGCATCTGCTCATTGACAAGGCCCAACTGCTGACCCTCAGTGCGCCGGAGATGACTGTCCTCATCGGCGGCCTGCGCGTGCTGGGCGCCAACGCGGACGGCTCCAGACATGGCCTCTTCACCTCGCGCGTTGGTGTGCTCAGCAACGACTTTTTCATCAACCTGCTCGACATGGGCACGGAGTGGAAACCCGCTTCCGCAGCGGGAGAGCTTTATGAGGGCTTTGACCGCAAGAGCGGCCAGCGCAAATGGAGTGGCACCCGGGTGGACCTGATCTTCGGAGCCAACTCACAGCTGCGCGCTATCGCCGAGGTCTATGCCCAGTCCGACAGCAAGGACAAGTTCGTGCGCGATTTCGTCGCGGCCTGGAACAAGGTGATGAATCTGGACCGCTTCGACCTCGCCTGAATCTAGTTCGATTGCCCGGATTTTCTGTCATCCATGGGCGGCTGGTGACCCCGGCCGCCTGAACCTTCACCCACTCACAAAGGAGCACCATATGGAAAACGAAGTCGTCTCATTGCCCCGTATCGGCGACAAGGCCCCGGCCTTCAAGGCTGTCACCACCCAGGGCGAAATCAATTTCCCCGACCAGTATGCCGGCAGCTGGGTCATTCTCTTCAGCCACCCGGCGGATTTCACGCCGGTCTGCACCTCCGAATTCATGACTTTTGCCACCATGGAGAAGCAGTTCAACGAGGCCAACTGCAAGCTGGTCGGCCTCTCAGTCGACGGCCTTTACAGCCACATCGCCTGGCTGCGCACGATCAAGGAAAAAATCGAGTACAAGGGCATGAAGAACGTTGAAGTGACCTTCCCCCTGATCGAGGATATCACCATGGAAGTGGCCAAGAAATACGGCATGATCCAGCCGGGCGAAGCCACCACCAAGGCCGTACGCGCCGTCTTCTTCATCGATCCCAAGGGTGTCATCCGCACCATCATCTACTATCCGCTCAGCCTCGGCCGCAATTTCGACGAGCTCTACCGCGTCCTGATCGGCCTGCAGACCGCAGATGCCTTCTCAGTCGCCCTGCCGGCTGACTGGCGCCCCGGTGATGATGTCATTGTCCCAACCGCCGGTTCCTGCGGCGTCGCTAAGGAGCGCATGGAAAACAAAAAGGATATGACCTGCTACGACTGGTTCTTCTGCACCAAGAAGCTGGCCAAGGAGCTGGTGCTAAGCACCATCCTGAAAAAGAAATAAGCACTTCACCCTCAAAGACCATAGCCCGGAAGGCCATGAGCCTCCCGGGCTATTCATTTAATACCGTATGGACAAAACGGCTTCACGGCCTGATGATCTTGTCCGCGGCCGCCATGACCTGTATCGTCATGTCCATGTTGCCGATCTCGCCGATCTGTAGCTTTTCGGCAAGATGGAGATGATCCAGGCAGGTGCCGCAGGTGGCGATGCGCGCCCCTTTCTCCGCCAGTTTTTTCAGACTCTCCAGCACCTCGCTGCCTTCAGAGGTCAGATAGACCCCCGAATTAACACATCCCACCAGATCGACCTGGACATCGGAGGCGGCCAGCTTTTCCAGAAAGAGTTTGAGCAGCTTTTTACCCAATGCGGGGTCGCCTCCGCTGCCCATCTGGTCAGAGTTCAAATAGAGTAAGGTCATGGGGTTTACTCCTCGCTTAAAGTGTTTCTTTCGCTTCAATCTACGACTTGTTTTCGAATAGGCTCCGGCCGCAGCATGTATCTAGGAGAAATCCCGGAGTTTCATTTGGCCAGAACCAGCCGCCCGGTCGCTTTCAAGTCACCGGCCTGCAGCCGGGCCATGTAGATGCCCGCAGCCAGACTCTCCGGCCGCCAGCGCTCGCGCTGTTCACCCGCGGGGCGCCAGCCCTCGACGAGATCCGCAACCATCTGCCCGCGCAGATTGTAGATGCGCAAGCTGACATACTCCGGCTTGAGCAGGGCATAGCAGATCGTGGTCTCCGGATTGAAGGGATTGGGATAGCTCTGCACCAGCCGGAATCCTGCGGGAGCCGCTTCGTGCTCGGCAATCTGTAACCGGAAATCGGACTCGAACGCTCCGAGATCTGGGGCTGCACCAAGGAAGGGGAGACCGAGGTCGATGCCCCCGTCGATCAGGTCACTGCCGAGCGCCAGGTGCATGAAGGGGAGATCCGGCAGGGAGCCGTCCGCCTTGCGCGGAGCCGCAGCTAGGGCAGGATCAATGCTGATGAAATCATCAGCGGTAACGGTAAAAGGCGGTAGCCAGCTGTTGTTCGACTGGAGGGCGAATGCGCCCAGCTCCGCGCTGCCGTTGAAAGAGAGGCAGTTTTTCACGGTCAGGAGTTGACCGGCGGCCAGCGTTTTGGTGATGCGGTAGTTGGCGGTGCCATTACCGTAGCCGGTGCAGTTGTAGAGGGTCATCGAGCCCACGTTATTGTTCTGGTCGAAGCCCTTGGCCTTGCAGTTGAAGGCGAGGCAATTGGTAAGGACGAAATGATGCATGAGCATGTCGCGGTTGCTGTTGTCACCCCCGCCCATCTTGAAGCCGTTGCCGTTGGCCTGGGAGCCGGGATCGCTGCCGTCCTTAAGCCAGCCGTTGCCCCAGGTCCAGCAGTTCTCGAGGGTGGTGGTGACGTTGGTGGCGCCGCGCATATAGCCGTCCCAGCCGTCATCGCAGTTGCCCCAGGCGCGACAGCCGTAAAACGCGTTGCCGCTGCCGACGTCGAGTTTAGGCGCGAAACCGTCAGCGTCGCCATAGTCCGGCGGATCGGCATTATGGTATGAGTCGCAGTTGATGAAACGGTTATCGTGAGCTCCGGCCGAGAGCTGGACACCGGAATCGCGGCATTCGAAAAAGCTGCAGTTCTCGATGGTATTGAAGGCGCCTGTGGTCCCGGTGATCTGCAGGCCGTTGTCACCGGCCCCCTTGAGGTCGAAATCCCGGACATGCCACCAGCTCGCCTTGAGGGTGAAGGCCCGGCTGCCCAGGGCCTCCTTTGAGAAATCGAGGAGGGGGCGTTCGCCCGGGTAGCCCATGAGGCAGGAGGGGCGGCTTTCCGTGCCGCTCTTGTCGGCGCCGATGGTGATGTTGGCGGTCAGCTCGTGGGTGCCGCCGCGGATGAAGATGGTGTCGCCCCCGGCGGCCTTGATGACTGCCTTGGGGATGGTCCTGAGGGGCTGGGCGAACGTGCCCGGATTGAGGTCGCTGCCGCTGGTGGAGACATAGAGGGCGGCGCGGGCGAGGGAGGCAAAAAGGAGAATCGGGAAAAGTGCCTTATTCATTCTGTTGCTCTGTCCTGGAAGATGAATGGCTGAATTCTGATTGACAGCTATTATTAGCCATTTTCCCGGTCAGATTCAAGCAATATCTTCCAGTAACGGAGACCGTTTTCCCAGTCTCCCCTAGTAAATAAAATGCCCCGTCTCCGGAAGAGATGGGGTATTGCAGAATACAACGCCGATTCAAGCTTCTACCACGATACCGCCGGTCGGCCGCTATGCAGCCGCCGGGCGGACTCCGCGATCAACCGTTTCTGTCAGTGCGCTTTCACCCAGTTGAGGATTGGCGTCCAGACCAGGGCTTCGGCGTTGTGTGCCATGAACAGATCGATGTGGCCAAAATCAATCGCCTCTTCACCGGCCGGATGGAGACGGACAATCAAGTTCTGCACGTCCGTGCTGCCGAGAAGGGTGGTGGTGTAGGGTGTGAGGTCGCCCATTCCGCCGGCGGCAGCGACATTAAAAACAGGCACCGTGATCGAACCAAGATTATCGTCCCAGGGCACCGGCACGGCATCGCTGATGATGGCACAGTAATCCAGCTCGAAATGGTCGGCCTCGTAAGGCACCGAATCGATGAGAAAATCAATAGCTTCAGCCTTGGTCAGGTACTGCAAATCAACTGGAAACTCGCTTTCCATGATTCCGGCGAAGTAATGAAAAATGATTGGCGGGAGAACTGGAGCCGCACAGAAGTACATGGCCACCTGAAGATTGGTGAATCCCTCGATCAAAGCCGAGGCGCCATCAGGGTTATCGCGCGCTGCTTGTCCAGCCAGAGGGAAAAGCTGAACCTCGACATAGTCACCTGCATCAACCTTTGCCTTGTAAGATTGATAGGCTGTGGCCAATGCTTCGACACCCTTGGGATCGTTGCATTTATACGGACAATCGACCGGGATCCAGCCTGCGACGACCCGCTTGTTCTTGGCCAGCTTGGCCTCCTCATTGAGCAAGGCGTATCCAGTCAGCACACCGCTGCTGTACCCCGATAAATTAAGTGCATTATTGCCGCAGCCCGAAAAGGTGCGGGCAAAACGGGCAATCTCCATGGCGAAGCGCAGATTGGAGACCTGGTTATCGATGCCCCAATCCTTCATGAAGGTAAAATCGGTGACACTTGCGGGCACCAGAGTCCAGTTCTGGTCGATGCCCCAAACATCGATATCATTGCGGGCAAGAAAAATGGCGATGCCAAAATCGTCCGCCACATTCGGAGTGCGCACCCCGTTGAGGAACATGCCGGTGAAATCCTTGGAATCGCCGTGCTGCAGGAAGAGGTTTTTCTTGGTTTTAATCGGTTGGCCGGTCTTCGTTTCCTTGACTACGCGGTGAATGCCAATTACATCGTAAGTCCCGACACCCACCTTGACCTGAAAGGAGTAGTGGACGATGTCCCCGGTTAATACCTCGCGCTTGAAAAAAGGCAAAGCCTTGGGTGTATATTTTTTCGCGGTTGCGGAAGCATCCGCTTCCCAGGCTGATGCCTTCATCAGATCCAGGGCAACCGCCTCACTTTCTCCCGTCACAACGGTGGTGCCGCTTTCCGGGCCCGTCGAATCCTTCTCACAAGCCAAAGCCAGCATTAGGATAACGCAGCATCCGAGCAGACAATGCAAAATCTTCATGGCTCCCCCTCTCGTCTTTTACGTGAAATGCGTTGAATGGAAGGCTGTTGGGATGCCCCCCTCTCGCATCCCAACCTGCAGAACGACAAGACGCCCCCTCGTATCTCTATCAAGATAAGCAACGCATTCTGAAAATGCTAACACAGGAGTGACAATCTATAACAAAGAAGTGATAGAGTGAGTTTAGATCTGGG
>DAOLSP010000001.1:779115-1015837 GCA_035419245.1 bacterium
ACCCTGCCGATCGGCGACTTGACCAACGGGGCCCTGGTGGTGCTGACCCTTTTCATGGCGATCGGCGCTTCACCCGGGTCCACCGGTGGTGGAATCAAAACGACGACCTTTGCCATCATCCTGGTCTCCTTTTTCACCCGGCTGCGTTCTCAGGAACAGGTCCGGATCTTCAACCGCGGTATCCCTGAATCGATTGTGACCAAGGCCATCGGCATCAGCTTTTTCTGGTTCATGACCATCGCGGTAGCGACATTGCTGATGAGCGTCACCGAAGCGCGGCCTGCTTCCGATCCGCTCGCCCTCCGCACTCTGGTTGAAATCGTCTTTGAGGCGTTTTCTGCCCTGGGCACGGTCGGGTTGAGTATGGGGATTACCCCCCGCCTGAGTGCCGCCGGTAAAATCATCTGTGTGTTGTTGATGTACATCGGCCGGATCGGCCCGGTGACCCTGGCCCTTTCTATTGCGGCACACCGGTCGCTGCCCATTCGCTATGTGGAAGAAAACGTCATTGTCGGTTAACCCGGTTCAAGGAATGATATCATGCGCTCTTTTGCTATCATCGGTCTGAGTAGTTTTGGCCATTATCTGGCCAAGGAACTAAGCCACCGCGGCCACCATATCCTCGCCATCGATATTGATGAAGATAAAATTGAAAAGGTGCGCGGCTTTGTAGAACGCGCGATCATCGCCGACGCCGGCGACAAGGAGACGCTGGAGGGATTGGGACTGGCCGAGCTCGATGGCGTGGTAGTGAGCATGGGGGAAAAGATCGATGCCAGCATCCTGGTCACCCTCTATTTGCGGGAGCTCAAGGTTAAAAAGATCATCGCCAAGGCGATCACCAACGACCACGGCCGCATACTGGAGATCATCGGCGCCACCCAGGTGGTCTTTCCCGAGCGCGACGAAGCGATGCGTCTGGCTCATACCCTTGAGAGCGATTATTTCCTGCATGCGATCACCCTGTATGAGGGGATCAGCATCATCGAAATTGCTCCGCCCAAACCCTTTGTCGCCAAAACCCTCGGTGAACTGGATCTGCGCAACCGCTACGGGGTTTCGGTACTGCTGATCAAAGAGTGGGTTCCGGAGAAGGTTGTGTTGATACCGACCGCCGACCGGGTGATCAAGGATAGCGATACCCTGGTCCTGCTCGGCCGGGATGAGGATCTCGAAAAAATGAAAGAACTGGAGTAGATCGCGCCAAAGGGGGAATATTTACGCGCTGTAATGAATTATCTGTTTTGCATCACAACCCGCCTGGAATCCGATCCAGGATCCTCTGAGTGATTGAGGGAGATTGGTCGAAATGCCCCTACATGTATTGCATATCGTTCGCGATGTAAGCGATCGCGGCGGCGCCGTACAGCGGAGATGCCCCTACTCCTGTCCGGATATCGATGCGCCGATGGTTTCCTGGTGGAAGCCGAACACCGATATCCTGGAAAGCGAAGGGCAAGTGCGGATACGGATTGAACTCGCCGGCGTCAGCCGGGAGAACATCAGTATCGAGCTCAAAAATGGCAGACTGATCGTCAGCGGAATCCGCCTGGAGCGGCGTCCGGAAGAGCGGATCTGCTACCATCAGCTCGAGCAGCAATATGGCCATTTCATGCGCATCATCGCTTTGCCGGAGACGGTTGAGCATAACGAGATCACGGCAACCCTCGAAGACGGGGTGCTTGAGGTAGTCATTTCAAAGGATGAGCGGTCGGTTGAGATCCCGATTACCGGGTTTGATGAGAAGGCCTAAGCCACCCGGCTCGCACCCCGCGGGAGTGTGTTGGAGATTGGAGCAGATATGAATGATTTGATGGACTCCCCTGCAGCGGTATCCGCTGAAGAGATCATGGTGGCCAGAATTCCCGAGCAGCTGCCGATATTGCCGTTGCGGGATACCGTGGTTTACCCGCATATCGTCACCCCCCTGGTGGTGGCGCGCGACAAATCGGTTCAATTGATCAACGACGTCATCGCCGGTTCGCGTATTCTTGGATTGGTCGCCCAGCGCGAAGCCGAAGTTGAGGATCCCGGGTTTGCAGATGTCTTCGAATACGGCACCGCCGCGGTGATTTTGCGAATGATTAAGTTTCCCGATGGCTCCCTGCGCATCCTCGTCCAGGGGCTCTCCCGCATCCGGCTCAAGGGACTGGTGCAGGAATCGCCCTACATGATCGGCGAGGTGGAGGTCCTTGAGGAAAAGTTTGTGCCGACGACCGAGCTGGAGGCGCTGAAACGCAACGTCGCTATCCAGTTTCAGAAAGTAGTCAGTCTGGTGCCGCAGCTGCCCGATGAGCTCCAGGTGGTGGTGGTCAACACCAACAATCCGGACAAGCTCGCCGATTTGGTCGCCTCGAATCTGAACCTCACGCTCTCCGAAAAGCAGGAGATCCTTGAAACAGTGGATGTGAAGAAGCGGCTCAAGCGGCTCACGGTCTACGTGAACCGCGAGCTCGAGGTGCTGGAGATGGGTTCCCGGATCCAGGACAAAGTGCAGACCGAGCTGGGCAAGAATCAGCGCGAGTACTTTCTCCGCGAACAGCTGCGCGCTATCCAGAAGGAACTCGGCGTCGGTGACGAGCGCTCCGCGGAGATGGAGGAGCTGCAGAAAAAGATCGAGGAGGCGCAACTGCCCGAGGAGGCGAAAAAGGAGGCACTGCGCGAGCTTGAACGGCTGAGCAAGATGCAGCCGGGGGCCGCCGAGTATACCGTAGCGCGAACCTATCTGGACTGGATGGTAGCGCTGCCCTGGGCCAAGGCAACCGAGGACAATCTCGACGTCAACGAGGCGGGCGAGGTGCTCGATGAGGATCATTATGATCTGATCAAGGTGAAGGAGCGCATCCTCGAATATCTGGCCGTGCGCAAACTCAAGGCGAATACCAAGGGCCCGATCCTCTGCTTCGTCGGCCCTCCCGGCGTGGGCAAAACATCCCTGGGCCGCTCGATTGCACGGGCAATGGGACGAAATTTCATCCGCATCTCTCTTGGAGGCGTCCATGACGAGGCGGAAATCCGCGGCCATCGCCGCACCTATATCGGCGCCCTGCCCGGCCGTATCATCCAGGGCATCAAAAATGCCGGCAGCAACAATCCGATCTTCATGCTCGACGAGGTCGACAAGATCGGCCAGGATTTCCGCGGCGACCCCTCCTCGGCACTGCTCGAGGTGCTCGATCCGGAACAGAATTTTTCCTTCACCGACCATTACCTGGATGTGCCCTTTGATCTCTCCCGGGTGATGTTTATCACCACGGCCAATGTGCTGGATACCATCCCCTCGGCCCTGCGTGACCGCCTCGAGGTGCTCGAACTGCCCGGCTATATTGAGGAGGAAAAGCTGCAGATCGCCGTCACCTACCTGGTGCCGCGCCAGATCGAGGAGAACGGCCTGCGCAAGAAGGACATCAAATTCTCCAAAGCCGCCCTCACCCGGATCATCCGCGACTATACCCGCGAGGCGGGGGTGCGCAATCTTGAACGCGAGATTGCGACGGTCTGCCGCAAGATGGCCAAAAAGGTCGCCGCCGGAGAGAGCGGTCCCTTCACCATCACTCCCGAAAAGGTGGTTGAGGTGCTCGGGCCGCCGCGCTTCTATTCAGAGGTGGCCGAACGCACCAGTGAGCCGGGCGTGGCGGTCGGGCTCGCCTGGACCCCCACCGGCGGCGATGTCCTCTTCATCGAGGCGACCCAGATGAGCGGCACCAAGGGGCTGATGCTCACCGGCCAGCTCGGTGATGTCATGAAGGAGTCGGCGCAAGCCGGGCTCTCCTGGATTCGCGCCCATGCCCAGGAGCTGGGCATCAAGAAGGATTTTTTCGAGAAGAACGATCTCCATATCCATATCCCGGCGGGCGCTATCCCCAAAGACGGCCCCTCCGCTGGCGTGACCCTTGCCACCGCCTTGGTCTCGCTCATCCAGAAGCGGCCGGTCCGCAGCGATATGGCCATGACCGGCGAGGTCACCCTGCGCGGCAAGGTCCTCCCCGTCGGCGGCATCAAGGAGAAGGTCCTAGCGGCGCGACGGGCGGGCATCCGCAAGGTCATGCTGCCGGCCAAGAACAGGGATGACCTGGAAGAGATTCCCGATCATGCCAAAAAAGAGATGACCTTTTATTTCGTCGAGACCCTCGACGAGGTGCTCGATCTGGCGCTGCGGCGTGGTAGAAAAGCCGCGAAGCGGAACCGCGGCCCCAAGAGATAGCGCATGGAATCGCTGAGCAACCGCTATCGCCGGATGCGGCAGAAAACCGCCGGCTGGGGGCAGGAAAGTGTGCTGCGCTTCTGGGATGACCTCGATCCGGCAGCGCAGGAGCAGTTCCTTGATCAGCTCGACCAACTGGATGAGGCTTTCATCGCCTCCCTGAACGGCCGGGCCTGGCCGCCGTCTGAGTTCCAGAGCGGACCGCTCGATGCCTTTACGCCCCTGGACCACATCCCTCTGCCCGCCAAGCCCGATGAAGAGCCGACCTGGCAGCGGGCGCGGCAGTGCGGTGAGGCGCTCCTGGCCGAAGGGGCTGTGGCTGCCCTGGTCGTTGCCGGAGGGCAAGGCACCCGGCTGGGATTCCCCGGACCGAAGGGCTTGTATCCCATCGGTCCGGTGAGCAGGCGCTCGCTCTTTCAGTACCATACGGAAAAAATACTCGCCCTGGAACGGCGATTCGGCTGCATCGTGCCTTTTTATATCATGACCAGCCCGGCTAACCACCAGGCGACGCGTGACTTTTTCATTCGAGAGGGCTTTTTCGGCAAGGATTCGGAGAGTGTGCACTTTTTCCCGCAGCGCATGCTGCCGGTTTTTGATCCCCAGGGACGGTTGCTGCTGGAAGACAAGGGCAAGCTGAGCCTCTCGCCCGATGGTCACGGCGGCGTGCTCCACGCGCTCAAACAGCACCATCTCCTCGAGGATATGCAGCAGCGCGGCATCCGCCACCTCTATTATTTCCAGGTGGACAATGTTCTCGCCCGCATCGCGGATCCTGTTTATCTGGGCTTTCATCATGAGAAGGCCGCTGAAATGTCCGCCAGAACGGTCTACAAACGCGATCCTTGGGAAAAGCTGGGCAATATCGGGCTCCTTGGCGGCCAATTCAGGGTCATTGAATACACTGAACTGCCGGAGGCGCTCAAGACCGCCCGGAACCGTGACGGCAGGCTGCTCTTCGGTCAGGGGAGCATCGCCATCCATCTCTTCTCGGTCGATTTTCTCGATCGCCTGCTGCGGCAGCGGATCGAACTGCCTTACCATATCGCCTTTAAAAAGATGGCCAGCGTTCCTGATCAAGCACCGGAACGGACGTCCGACGGCCTGAATGCTGTCAAATTTGAGCAATTCATTTTCGATGCCTTCCGTTATGCCAGCCGGGTCATGGTGCTGGAGAGCGACCGGCGTCTGGAATTTAGCCCGATCAAGAATCGTGAAGGCGACGATTCGCCGGAGACCGCCCGCCGCGATCTCAGCGAACTTTACGCTGGATGGCTCGAAGCCTGCGGGCGCCCGCCCAAACGCCATGCCGATGGCTCCCTAGCTGTCCGACTGGAAATCAGCCCCCTGGTCGCCCTCTCGGCCGAGGAGCTGAAGTCGCGTTTACCGGCCCACCTGAATGTGGATGCCGACCTGTTGCTCGAGGATCATTCCTGATGGACGAGCTCTGCCGGACCGGCCATCCCGGCCCTGCAAGGAACCCGGTTATGTGAGAGAACCGATGTGGTGAACAAAATACCTGACGATCATACCGGAACCGAGCCCAAAGTGCAGCGCAAAAATCGTCCGCTCTGGCGCCGGTCGCTTCGGGTTCTTCTCTTCTCCCTCCTGCTGCTTTTCTTCCTGCTGCTGACCGTCGCTGTGGTCCTACGGCTGCTCTATCCTCCGGACCGTCTCCGCGCCATGGCCAACGCTGCCGCCATCCAGCATCTCAACCGCCAGCTCAGGGTGGGGGAGGTCTGGATCCATCCCCTGCGCGGTCTGATCCTCGAGGATGTTCAACTCCTGCCCTACCCCGATTCCACGGCGGGATACGATCTCTTCGTCTTCCGCCAGCTTCGCATCAAGAAATTGGCCCTCCAATACTCACTGGCCGATATCCTGGACCGCAAGTTCCATTTGACCGCGGTCGAGATCATCGAGCCTGAGATGGAGATCTTTGTCGACATGCTGGATACGACGGCCGTCGATCTGGCGGCACTGGTGCGTACCGATCTGCCCCTGGCCATCGATCTCAAATCCTTTCGCATGCGGGATTGCAGGATCAAGGTCATTCTGGCTGACACGCTGACCCGGCAGGAGATCTATATCGGCGATCTCGGTGGCACGCTGGAAGAGGTCCGGCTGCCCTCGGGAGGATTCCTGGCGCATGACAGCGCCTTGCAGGTGCAGCTGCAGCTCCGCAGTGTGAACAGCCCCTTGAGAATCGGCCAGAGCGATCTGCACACTGGTTCCTCCGCGCGTCTGCAGGGCTACATGGATCTTGAGGCCAGACTGGCCGTGCACAGCTACCGCGACATCGCCCTCGCTTTGGGGCTGGGATTGCAGGATCTGGTTCTGGAGGAGAGCGACGGGGTACACGTCAAGGCCACCCGCTTTCCGCCCGCGCTGGGGCTCACCCTTGCAGCTCATGGGGATGGTTTGGCCGGGGCTGCGCGTCTCGATTCCTTGGTGTTTGCCCTCAACGGCAAAAAATGGCTGCACGCTGAGGCGGAGGCCGACAGCCTATACAGCCAGGCCCGCCTCGCCCTACGGATGCCGTACGGCATGATTCCTCTCGCCTATGCCCTCGATCTGGCGCGGCAGCTGCTTCCCGCCGGAGCCCTGTCCGATTTCTATTGGATCGATGACCAAGTGGCGCTCCGCTTCAGCGGCACCCGGATTACGGGTTCCCCGGCCAGAGGATGGAACTTCGAGGTCCCGCTGCAGCTGACACAAGCCGGCCTGCGGATGAACCGGGATTCCCTGCGTGTCTTTGGGCTGGCGGCGGAGATCTCCCTGCACGGCGTGCTGGTCCCCGCGGGGCTGCAGAGCGCTGCCCTAAAGGGGAGCATCGTTTGCGACAGCCTGAACCTTCTCCAGGCGGCAGGAGAGGTTTTGACCTCCGGTTCCGGCAGCCTGGCAGTCGACGCTCTCCTCAATCCGCAAATGCTGCCGGAAAGGCTTCACACCACGCTCCAGATCAACAACCTGGTTGGAATGAAACTGCTAGGAGGATGCGACCTGCGCGGTGGCGCTTCGTTAAATGACCTGCGCGGCAGCGGCGAGCTCCGACTAACGGGGATCGATCTCGCCCGCTTTCCCGCCCTGCAGGTGGCCGGGGAGAGCGAGGCGGTGCTGACTTGTCAGATTCATTCGCTGGCGGATATCCAGCCGCAACTCCGGGTCATCACCTCGCCGCTGACTCTGCGTATCGATGAAGAACCTTTGCTCCTCAGCGAGCTGAACTTTACTCTCGCCGCGCGAGCCGAGACCGATGCCACTTTCAGTATGCTTCACGTGGATTCCCTGCGATTCTCGCTGAACCGCATGGTCGAGGGCGCCGCCGCGGCAGAGATCCAGTTGAAGCCGGCGCTTTCGGCTGATCTGGATATGCGGCGGATCGTCGTCCGCCATGATTTGATTTGGAACTATATCCCCGAGGCGCTGCGCGAGGCTTTTGGCGAAGCGGAGCTGACCGGTTCGACTACCCTCAGCGGCCGCGGCCATGTCGCAATGACAAGCGGGGCGATGCAATACACCCTCGCGGCGCAGCTGGCCACGCTTAACACCTCCTTCATCGCCTCGACGCAGTTCACCATGGTTCACGGCCTCGGGATCGAAGCCCGGGTGAATGCCGGCAGCCGCGAGGGCTTCCGCGCGGCCCTGACGGCGGGCCTGGATAGTCTGCGTACCGGCCGGACCAAAAGCGTTGCGTTCCATCACAACCGCCTTGTCCTCAACCTGAGCAGCAAGGATCCGGCTGCGCTGATCGAGGCCGATGGCCGCCTCGAACTCCCGGACCTCTTCACCAGCGCCGCCTTCCAGAGCCGGATCACCGATATGAAAAAAGCCCTGCGCGTCAAGGCGAAGTTCATGCTGAATCAGAGCATCGCCGATACGCTGCGACTGCCCCAGGGGATCAAGCTGCGCGGTGACAGCCGGTTATCGATCCAGCTTGAGGCGGACACCGCGAGGGCGCATATCACCGCACAACTGGCGACCACAGCCCTCTCCCTGTTCATGCCGGGCAACCTGCTCGTTCGCGATATGGCCGCTGATATCCATCTGGACCAGGAGGTGGATTTGCTCCACAAGCGCCTGATCGGCATGCCACAGTACCAGATCGCCACACCGAGCACGGCCCTGATGGATTATTTGGTCTACCGGGGCTATTACCAAGGGCGTTTGCCGGGGCTCTCGCACGTGCACATCAACCGGGTGGAATTCGGCGGATATGCGGTGGATGATATCGATCTCGAGCTCAATGCAAGACAAGGGCGGCTGGAAATCCCGGAGGTGACGGCCAGGATCTACGGAGGCAATATGGGTGGTCGGGCGGAGGTGGATCTAGCAGAAGGGGATCTGCGTAAAGCTAGTTTCGACATCAATGCCCATTTCGCCAACATCAATTCGGACCTGCTCCTACCCAAGATGCAGCGCCACTCCAGGCAAGGCAACATCAATGGCAACCTCGATCTTCATGGAACTGGCCTTGACCTGACCGCCGGCATCCGGCTGGAGGGACAGGCCTATATCACCCAAATCGGTCCCAGGGTGGCCGACAATCTGCTCCGTTCCCTCGATCCGCAAGGCAAGGATTCGAGCATCCGCACCACGCGGCTGCTGATCAATCAGGGCTTCAAACCCAAACTGATGACCTTTGTGCTGCGTCATGGCTATCTCTATCCCGAGATCATCTTCTACCAGCCCTGGTATTTCCCGATGCGTCTCAGCGGTGGCAAGGTCGAACTGGCGCGCATACCACTGGACTTTTTCCTGCGAGCATCCGCTACGGGTTCTGCGGTGCGCTGATGGCGCTGCAGGGCCCGAAGGTTGGGAGGTTTTATGCACAGAACAATCCACCGAATAGGCACCTTGCTTGCGCTGGCTTTTTTGCAGTGCAGCGTCAAAGCGCCGGAACTCAATGTGACCGGCGAAAAGACCGCGCTGGAGAATCAGGTGCTGGGTTCCTACCAGCAGATCGAGAACGATTCCTGGCTGATCGCCTCGGCCCGGGCGGTCGGCACGCCTTCAGCGAGGCTCCTCTCCGGCAACAAAAAAGAGGTGATGGAGGCGGTGCAGAACCGCAAATTCAACAAGGATGAGGTGGATGAGCTCAAGGCCGGTAAGGTCGTCGGCGAGAACAATCGCGGCCTGCTGCAAACGCTCCCCAATACCCGCTACGATGGTGATCCGGAGTACCGATTCTATGTAGATCAGATCGTCAGTGAGGAGAACAACGACCGCCTGGTCATTTATGAACGGGTCCTGAGCGTCAACCAGAACACCGCGGAGAACACTCAAGCCAACGAAATATTTGCCAAACTCAATTTCGATAACTCACCTGCCGGAACCATGATCCAGAATCCGGATGGGAGTTGGGTGGAAAAAGGAAAATAGTCCGCATGGAACGCCGGCCTCTCATGCTCACTGCATTATTCCTGCTGGTGCTGCTGGTTTTCCCTGATCCGCTGCAGGCGCAGCAGCTGGATTTGCGTCAGGTGACCACCCATCCCGATATAGATCTTTCGCCGCGCCTCTCGCCGGACGGCAAATACCTGGCGTATGTCTCGCGGCAAACCTATAATTTTGATATCTGGATCAAGAGCACCACCAGCACGCGCTCGCGCCAAGTCACCTTTAACAAGGCGGATGATTTTTATCCGGTCTGGTATCCCGACAGCCGCTCGCTGGTCTTTGTCTCCCAGAAAGAAGACGCTGCCGGTGACATCTGGCGCATCCGTTTCCGCGAGGTCAAGGGTGATCTCATCCCCAAGGGTGAGCCTGAGAAGATCAGCCGGTATCAAGGTTTCGATGGCTATCCGACAGTCTCGCCCGATGGCAAAAAGATCGCCTGGGTTTCTGATGCGACGGGCCGTGACGAAATCTGGTTTCATAATGACAATACCGGCAAAACCAGTCAGCTGACCTTTCTCGGTGGCACCCATCCTGCCTGGAGCTCCAGTCAGGACCTCCTCGCGTTTACTTCCTTTCGCGCCGGACCGGCCTGCGCTGGCGATATCTGGTTGATGAACTTGCACGGCCCCCGGCCGCGCGAGGAGGCGGATTCTTCCTGGTGGGATCCCCGGGAGAATCCCGTCTACCGCCTCACCCGCGGTGGTGCAGCGGATGGTTTTCCGACCTGGTCGCCCGACGCCAGCCGCATTTTCTTCCTGCGTTTCAGCCGGGACACCAACGGCGACTCCCTGCTGACGCCGGCCGACCGCGGGGCCCTCTGGAGCATGACGCCGACCAGGGAGCCGGAGCCGCCCGCCCTCTCCACCGTACCGCTCGCCGCGCTGATCTTGCCCTCCTTCAACCCGGCGCTGGTGCATAGCGCGATGCCGCTGACCAGTGATAGTGACACCATCATGCAGCCCTGGTGCGGCGGTGACAACCGCGTCTATTTCTCATCGGATCGCGGCGGCAACCTCGATATCTGGTCGGTCCCGCTCGAGGGGCCGGTGCCGCGCGCTGCGACTGCTGTTGAGCAATACCGCTGGGCAGAGACCACCTTTCCCCTGCCCGAACGCGCCTCGCGCTGGTATCTTGGCCCGCTGTTGACCGGCTACCAGGCTGTCATACCCGATGTCGAGGAAACGCGGCTGCTCAACGAACGGTTCCTCGCCCTGCGCCGTCTTCCGGAATTCTTTCCGGACAGCAGTTACTATACAGCTGAGGCCCTGTATGGAATGGGGATCGTCGCCCTGCTGCAGGGCGACGAAGCTCTGGCTCGTACTTGCCTGAATCTGGTTCTAAGCCGGTATGGAGCGGAGCGTCAAACCGCTGCATGGGCCGAACTCGCCCTGCTGGGGATGCAGGAGGGAGGGAAAAGCGGGGATGAGCGCAGCATCGCCCGGCTGAAACGCGGTGTGGACGATATTCTGAAGCGGTATGCTGACCAGAGCGCCCCCGCCGCCGCGGGGCGGCTGGCCGTCGGCGATCTCTACTTTGCTGCGGGCGACAACACGCGCGCCTTCCAGGAATATACCCGGGTGCGCAAGGAGTACCCCGGAGAACGCGATGCGTGCGCTGCCAGCCAGCTGAAGATCGGCGACCTGTTCCGGCGCTTCGCCAGCCAGGAGGAGGTGGTTCAGGCCTACCTCCGCGTCATCGATGACTATCCCGACCAGCGTCAGTGGATGCTCCCGGCGCGGGACCGCATCCTCGATTTGCTCATCGCCGGCCGCCGCGGCACCGCTGCCTATACGGCCCGTTACCGCGAGATCGCCGGGCAGTATCGCCGTTATCCGGTACTCGCCGCCGAAGCGCAATTTCGCATAGGCAACCTCCTGCTTACCGGCAAGGAGTACCGCGCCGCCATCCGTGAGTTCGAGGCGGTCGAAACCCTCTTCCCCGACCTGGTGGATGAGGTCTTTGCGGCGCGCATGAGCCGGGCCGAGGCGTATCTCCGGCTCGGCGACAGCGCCACCGCCCTTACCCTGCTCGACCAGCTGGGCAAAGAAGTGCAGATAAAGCGGCCAGACCTGGCCGAATTGGCCTCCGACCGCCTGGTCGCGGCCTTGCTCTCATCGGCCGACCATCTGCGCGCCAGCGGCGACCTGCAGCTGGCGGCGCTGCGGTACCGCAATGCCTGGGAACGGGACCTGCGCAATCTGAACGCCCACCGCGGCTATCTGGAGTGCCTCTATTACCAGAAAAAGATCGATCAGGCGATCGAGGAGTACCGCCAGCTTAATATCCTTCATCCCAAGGACAATATCCTCACCTATGCCCTGGGCCTGGCCTACAGCTACAAAGGGACCGAAAAGGCGGAGCTCTACAACGATCCGGGCGGTCTTGATCCGACTTTCCTGGTCAACCGGTCGAGCGCGGTCATCGCCCGCGCCCTCTCCTACGACTATACCATGGTACCGGGCTACCTGACCATCGCCTTCAATTTCGAAATGATGGAAAACTATGAGGCGCAGCAGCGTGCCAAGCAAATCCATCCCCTGCGGCGGGCCTGGAAGGCCCTCACGGCGCCTATCGTGGATATCTATCATCGCCTCACCTTTTATGAAGAGCGCAAACCGGCCCGCTATTACGAGCGGGCCATTCATGAGCTCAACAAGGCGATCGTCCTCAACGATGAATCCAAAGATCCGCTCCTCGAAGCCAATCTCGCCCTCAATCTAGCCAACAACTATTACAGCCTGGGTGAATTCGGTTTCGATAAGGCCTACGCCTATTACCAGATCAAACTCCTTTATGATTCCACCTTCATCGACAAGCAACGCGAAGCCCTGATCTACGAGCGCATGGGCCATTGTGCACTGGTGACCGAGGATCTGGATAAAGGTCCGCGCTTTCTCAAACATGCGATCGCACTCTATGCCGCCATGGACAAGGAAGCGAAGGTTCTCCTCAATACCAAACGTCTCGCTCTCCTCTATGAGATCGGGGAGCAATATCAGACCGCGATCGACCATTATCAGGCCGCCGCCGAGATCGAAAAGAAAGAGAACAATCTCGTCGATCTGATGCGCAGCTATCGCAGCATAGCCTTCAACTATCTCCGCCTCAATGAGCCGCAAGAAGCTATCCTTTATGCCCGCCGCGCTCTGGAACTGCTGGATAGCGGTAAGATCAAAAAGATCAAGGGCGAGAGCAGCCGGATGGAGATCGGATTCCTCGGATGGTATTTTCCTGTACCCTTCATTGATTTTAGCACGATGGGGGTGAATTCGCTGAAAAGTTTCACCACCGAGGACGAGCGCGCCCTGCTGTTCTCCATCTTTGCCGACAGCTACCAGCAAAGCCGCGAGTATGATACCGCTATCGATTTTGTCCGCAAGAAGAGCGCTATCTTTCACAAGCGCAAGAATTATCGTGCTGAGGCGACTTTCGAGAATAATCTGGCCTATATTTTCTATCTCAAGGGCGACTATGCCGAGGCCTGGCATCACTATGGCCGTTCGCTGCAGCTGTGCCAGGAATACAAGATAGCCGATGGCGTGATCCAGAACAGCATCAATCTCGGACGGCTCGCCAGCGGTATGAATCTGCAGCAGCAGCTGGGGCTGCGGGCGAGCGGCCGCCTGGTTGCGCGGCGGGCGTATGCCGACTCGGCGGCGGTGGTTATCAAGGGGGCCCTGCGTTTTCTCGAGCAAACCCAGCTGTTCTATGGAAGAGATCGTTCACTGTTGCTGCTGCAGCTGGCCGAGGTCCTGCTCATCGAATCGCCGCCGGCTGATGGGGGGAGCGGGGCAGGCGGATTGCGCGGCGCGCTGACGCGTCTGGATCAGCTGGGTCAGGCCAAGCTCTATCTGGACGAGGCGCTTGAACTGAGTCAGCGGTATGGACTTGAACGTAACGAGCTGGCTGCTTCCTATGCCATCGCCGAGGTTTACCGTAGCTCGGGCGACGTCGAAAGGGCCTGGGAGCAGCTCAACCGCTGCCGCCGCCTGGCCCTGCGCCAGGGGGAGTTTGAGCTTGCTTGGCGGATCGATCTGGCTCTGGGTGATCTCCTCGAACGGATGAGCCGCGAGAGCAAGTTCAAGTACGCCATCCAGAAGACACCCCTGGAATTCTATCTGGAGGCGGTCGACCTTCTCGAGGCGTATCCCACCGCTGCAGTCGGGGCGATGGCGGTCGATTCGCGCCGGGTGCGGCTGCAGCCCTACAACCGGGTGATCGCCGCCCTGGCCAGGATGGGCGACCAGAAAGGCGCCCTGGTCTTCGCCGAACGCCAGCGCGCCAAGGTCTTCCTGGATCTGAGCCGCCAGGAGGAGATCGAACTGCGTAAGGAGCGGCACAAGATCTTTCTGGGCAATGCCCGTTTTGTGCAAAACAAGATCGATGCCCTGAATAGCGAGCTGCTGCGTGCGCGCAGCCAAGGCGACGTTTCAGCCAAACAGGTCAGGGCTTGGCGGCAGGAACGGGATGCCTTCCAGAAGGAGTACGAAGAGATCCTGCAGCAGGTCCGCAGGGAGGTCCCAGAGCTCGAGGGCATGGTGCGCGTTCAGTCGGTCGAACTGCTGCAACTACAAAGGTCGCTGCAAAACAAGGAGGCGGTGGTCGTCAATCAGTTGCTGCCGGCTGCGATGCTGGTCTGGACCATTCGGCCGCAGGTGATCGCGATGGAGGAGATCCCCCTGTCGGGAGCGGAGCTGGGTGCAGCGCTGCGCCGCTGGAGTGATGCCGGGCAGGCTGCCGCCATCTTGCAGGATACACTCTGGCGAGCGATGACCGGCCCCCTCCTGCGGCTTCCCGCGGAGGTGCAGCGCCTGGTGGTCGTCCCGGACGGCACGCTGCTCTGCCTGCCCTGGAGCGCTTCTGTGCAAGCCGCGCGGGGTCGCGAGCTGGCCGTCACCGTCAGTTCCAGCCTGACCAGCTACTTCTATGCCGCGCAGAAGCGCAAGTTGCAGGGCAGCAAGATCTATATCGCGGATGATCCAGCCCTCGCTGCAGCGCTGGACAAACAGCAATATCAGATCAGCTTGCCGGTGCCGGGCGAGCGCGAGAACAGCTATCCGGCCCAGGTCAGTCTGCTCGGGCTCGCGGAACTGATTCATCTTCATGCCGAAACCGCGTGGAACAGCATCGATCCCCTCGAATCCCGTATCGGCTTCCGGGTCTCCGGCGCTGCGCCGGCCGTCCTCAGCGTCAAACAGATCTATGGAACCGGACTATCGGCTGCCCTCCTCTCCCTGACGGGCAGCCAAGCGCTCACCGGGCTCTCCAGCAGCGAGCCCTTTGTTGCCTGGGAACGGGGACTCGTCTACGCGGGAATCCCCGGATTTCTCACTACGTTGTGGCCGGGAGACCCGACGAACGAACTCGAGTTTTTGGGTCTCTTTTATACCGACCTGAAAGAGATGCCGCCAGCGGCCGCCCTGGCGCAGGTGCAGCGGGATCTGGCGGACCGCGGCGTCCCCTTTGCAGAATGGGGACGCTTTCAGCTCTATGGATTCGGGGGCATGACCGAGGTGGAAGAACGGCAATTCGCCGTGGAGGGCTTTGCGGGGACTGTGCGCCGGGGCCACAGCGCCTTCCAACTGGGCGAATGGCGCGAAGCCATCGTTTCCTATGAAGAGGCGCTGCAGATGGCCGAACGCCAGGGCGATACAGAGAGCAAAACCCGACTGGAGGAGCGCATCCTCGAAGCGGCTGTAAACGGCGGTCTGTGGAGCAAGGCGATCGAGATCCAGCAACGCGCTTTACTGGTGGCAGAAGCCGCCGGCAACGTCGATGCCCTTGCCAGCAGCCTGAACAACCTTGCCTATTTCTATACGCGGAACGGTCAGTATGCCGAGGGCATTGCTGCTAAAAAGGAGTACGCCGAACTGGCGCAGAAATACGGCCTGCAGGAACAAGAGGCGCAATCGCTGCGTGAAACCGGCCTGATCTACGAGCGCGGCGGACAATACGACCAGGCCATGGTGCTCTTCGATCAGGCTTTTGCGTTGTACGAGCGCATCGGCAAACGCCTTGGAATGGGCCAGTGTCTGCGGGACAAGGGCCGCATCGAATTCCTTTATCGTGATCATTACGCGGCAGCGCTGGCGTTGCAGGAACGTGCGTTGGAGTTCTTGCGTCCCGAGGCTGCTGGTAGCGACCTGATCGATGCCCTGCACAACCTGGGTATTACCCATGAAAAGATGGGAGAATATCCGGCCGCCCTGCGGATTCAGACGGAAGCCCTGGCGATCGCCCGCAAAAGCGGCAGCGAAAGAGAGATCGCACTTTCGCAGCAAAATCTCGCCAATGTACAATGGAAAATGGGGGAGTACCAGACGGCCTTGGCGAACCAGAACGCCGCCCTCGAGGCCTTTGCCGGGCTGCGGGACGAGCCGCTGCTCCAGACAGCCTATGCGACGCGTGGCTTGCTCGCCCTGAGCCTGGGCCAGCCGCAGCAGGCCCTCGAGTTCGAACAGAAGGCGCTTGAGATCGCCACCCGGCTCGACGATCGCCTCAATCAGGCGACCATTCAGAAAAACCTCGGCATGATCTACCGCGCCGATGGCCGTTTCGAGCTGGCTCGTGCCAGCTTTGAGCAGGCGCGGCTCCAGGATTCCCTTCTGGTCTCTCGGCGCGGTCTGGCCTACGATTACCGCAATCTCGGCGCCATCTATGGCCTCATCGGTCGCGGCCCGGAGGGTGTGGTGTTGGCACGCCGCGGTCTGAGTCTGAGCCGCGAGATTCAGGATCGTCGCAATGAAGCGCAGAGCCTGCTCGTTCTGGGAACCCTGCAGCGGCGTTTCGGTACGCCCGATTCTGCCCGCCGCCATCTCGAGATGGCGGCGGCCATGGCTGATTCCTTTTTCATGCCGGACATCGGATGGCGGGCACAGCGGCAGCTGGCTGACCTCTACGAGGCGGAAAAAAATCGCAACGCCCAGATCGCCGCGCTCTACGCCAGCCTCGAAATCATCGAAGGTATGCGCGCCCGCATCCAGGTGGAGGATTACGCTGCAGGGTTCATCGATGACAAACTGGAAGTCTACGGCGCCCTGATCGAAGCGTTGGCAGCGGAGAACCGGGCCGGCGAGGCGCTCGAAGTGGCCGAACGCGGACGGGGGCGGGGATTCCTCGACCTGCTCGGACAGAAGCAGATTCCCTTTGCCAACCCGGCCGATGCCCGTCTGGCTGCGGCCGGGGACAGCCTGCAAACCGAATTGGCGCGGGCACAAAGTGAACTCCTCTATCTTCAGGCGCAAAACGATCCCCTGCAAATGCAGCGTCTGCGCCAGCTACAGGAGCGGATTGTGACGCTGCGCCGCAGCTATTCAGAACATCTCACCCATGTACGCGCCGCGAACCCCGAGCTTTCCACCCTGATGGAGATCCAGCCCCTGGGCAAGGAGGAGATCCAAAAGCTCGTCCCGGAAAAGGGAGCCATGCTGGTCTACCATCTTTTGCGCGCCCGCCTTTTTATCTGGCTGGTCACGCCCAATACCATCCAGCTGCAGCGGGTGGAAATCGGGGAGGCGGCGCTCGCGGCGCAGGTCTCGACGCTGCGCCGGACCCTGGGGCGGCAGCTCACGATCAGCGAATCGGCGCGGACCCTTTATGATGAGCTGATTAAACCCTTCGACGCCGAGATTGCACGCTGCGCCCATCTGGTTATCCTGCCGTACGGCGTCCTACATTATCTGCCCTTTGCGGTACTTGAGGATGAAGGGAAACGCCGCCTTGGGGTCGAACACACCCTCTCCTTCGCCGCCAGCGCCTCGGTGCTCGCCAGCTGTCTGGCCAAAGGGGAGGCCTTTGCCGGGCAGGAGAAACGGCTGATGCCGGTCCTCGCTTTCGGAGATCCCGACCTCGGCGACCGGCAGTACGATCTCCCCTTTGCGGGACGTGAGGCGGCCAGCCTGAAGCGCTATTATCCCCAGGTCACGCTCTTCATCGGCCAGGAGGCCAGCGAGACCCGGCTGCGGGCTTCGTTGCCCTCGCCGCCCCTGGTGCTTTTCAGCTGCCACGGCGTCTATGACGAGGCCAATCCCCTGCTCTCGGCCCTGCTGCTGGCGCCGGATGGCCAGAACGATGGGCGTCTGGAGGCGCATGAGATCTTTGCGCTCAAGATGGAGGCCTATCTGGTGGCGATGAGCGCCTGTGAGACCGGAATCGGGGCGCTGCGCAGCGGCGATGAAGTGATCGGTCTGGCGCGCAGCTTTACCTATGCGGGGGCGGTCTCCCAGCTTTCCACGCTCTGGAAGGTGGACGACCTTGCGGCGGCGGTGCTGGTCAAACGCTTTTTCCGCTATCTGGCCGAGGGCGACTCGCGTCCCGAGGCGCTGCGCAAGGCGCAAAGGGTCGTCGCCGAGGAGATCAATCCCTACCCGGCCTTCTGGGCGGCATTCCAGATCAGCGGCGATTATCGCTGAAAAGGGGATGGTCGAGAAAACTGGGGCAGGAGTCGCTGTAAAAAGCTGTTGCGTTGCATGGAAAAACTTGATATTTTAGCCCAGGCGACGTCGGCTGGCGTAGCCGGGAAGCAGACGAAAACCCCCGTTTTCTGGCTGAACCCTAACCGGTGAAAACCCATGAAAAAGACCCTCGCTTTGATCCTGGCCGGCGGCCGGGTCGACGAACTCTCCGTGCTGACGTTGTTCCGTCCCAAATCGGCTTTGCCCTTTGGCGGCCTCTTCCGGGTCATCGATTTTCCTCTCAGCAATCTGCTGCATTCGGGCATCGAGCGCATCGGGATCCTCTCGCAATATCGTTCGGACTCCCTCATCAACCATATTGGATCGGGCGCGGGCTGGGACATGATCGGCAGCCAGCGCGGCATCACCATGCTGCCGCCGATGAAGGGGACGCAGAGTTCGGATTGGTACAAAGGGACGGCCGATGCGGTTTACCAGAATCGCGAATTCATCGCCCGTCATAATCCGGATTACGTCCTGGTGCTCTCGGGCGATCATATCTATCGGATGGATTATCAGGAGATGATCGCCTTTCATGAGCGTATGGAGGCCGATCTCACCTGCGCTTTTGTCGAGGCGCCGGCCGGCGGCATGGAACGCTTTGGGCAGGGGGTCATCGACGGCGACGATCCCGAAGGCGGGCGGCTCTCCCGCTATGTGGAAAAGCCCACCGAATCGATCTCATCCTGGGCCTCGATGACGATCTACCTTTTCAACCGCGACACCCTGCGGTATATCCTCGATGAGATGATGCAACCGCCGGCGACCGAGCATTTCGGCCGCGATATTCTGCCGGTGCTGATCGGCAAGAAGAAGGTTTTCGGCTACAAATTCCATGGAGCCTGGGGGTATACGCGCACCATCGATGAATACTATGCCGCCAGTATGGACCTGCTCTCCGATTCGCCGGCGCTACGTCTGGATGAATGGCCGGTGCGCACCAACCTGGACAACGAGCGGATCCGCGACCGCGCGCCGGCGTTGATCGGCGCCGGCGCCGAGTGCAGCAAGACTCTGCTCCATCACGGCTGCGAGATCCAGGGGAAGGTCTACAATTCCATCCTCTTCCCCGGCGTGCGGGTCAAGGCCGGGGCATCGGTCGAAAACTCGATTCTGATGTTCGACACCCTCGTCGAGCAGGGGGCCCAGCTGAGCCGCGTGATCACCGACGTCGAGGTGACAATCGGCCCTAACGCGGTGATCGGCGATGGCGAAGAGAGCGGAGCCAATACCGAATATCCCAATCTGCTCAATTCGGGCATTACCCTCATCGGGCGCAATACCAGCCTCCCCAGCGGCATGCGCGTCGGAAGGAACTGCATCCTCTATCCCAACAAGAAGGAAGCCGATTTCTCGAGCCTGAATATTGCCAATGGAAGGACCATCAAATGAGAAATACCGTCGCGTTACTGCTCGCCGGCGGCATGGGCAGCCGCCTCAACATCCTGGGCTGGATGCGCGCCAAGCCGGCCGTCCCCTTTGGCGGTTGTTATCGGCTCATCGATTTCACGCTCAGCAATGCCATGTATTCCGGCATTCAGCAGATCGGCATTCTCACGCAGTACCGGCCCTACTCCCTCATGGGCCACATTGGCTCGGGCGAATCGTGGGATCTGATCGGCCGCAGTCGCAGCGCCAAGGTGCTGCCCCCCTCCACCGGCATCGACGATTATGACTGGTACAGGGGCACGGCGGATGCCGTCGCCCAGAATATGCAGTTCGTGCACCGCTATCAGGCAGAGCGCCTCCTGGTTCTATCCGGAGATCATATCTATCGCATGAATTATGCCCCTATGGTGGCCTTTCACAAGGAGAAAAAGGCCCATATCACCATCGCCATGATGCGCGTGCCCTGGGAGGAGACGCGGCATTTCGGTATCGGCATCACCAACAAGGAACAGCGCATCATCGAATGGGAGGAAAAGCCGGAAAAGGCCAAGAGCAACCTCGCTTCGATGGGCGTCTATGTCTTCGATGTGGAATATCTCGAGGATGCGCTGGCGAAGCGCAGCGGCCATGATTTCGGCAAAAATATCATCCGCGATGCGATCAAGACCAAAAATGTCTATGCCTATCCCTTCGAAGGCTACTGGGCGGATGTCGGGACGATCAAGGCCTATTGGCAGGCGAGCATGGATATCCTGCTGCCGGAATCGGGCCTGCGGCTACAGGAGTGGGGGGTTCGTACCAATTTCGACGAGGAGGGGCTCAAGGGCGACCGGCCGCCGGTGCATATCGGCAGCGAGGCGCGGGTGATCAATTCGCTGGTCTCGGCGGGCTGCCGGATTGAAGGATTCGTGCAGAATAGCATCCTTTCTCCCGGCGTCCGCATCGAAAAGGGCGCGGAGGTGATCGATTCGGTGATCATGCAGGACGCGTTGGTGAGCGCCAATGCCCGGCTTTTCCGGGTGATCGCCGACAAACATGCCCGTTTCGGTGAAGGCGTTGTCGCCGGGGGCGTGGAAGCCGACGAGCCCAATGAAAAATATCCCGAACACCTCTACAGCGGTCTGACGGTCGTCGGCAAGCGGGCGGACATCCCGGCCGGCATCCGGATTGCCGCCAATACCATCGTCGAGCCGCTGGCGTCCGAGAGCAGTTTCTCCGGTATCACCTTGCGAACCGGTTCCTATGTAAAACGCTGAGCCGCCCAGGCTCGATTCTGAGATAAGCGCCCGCGCCACCTGGCGCTTTTTTTTGGGGCTAAAATCGGACCGAAAGGGTGGTTTTGGTTATCGTGTCCAGCTTCTTCACCCCGTCGGGCGGGCGGCTGTCACGACGGAGGGTGAAGCCGAGTTTGAGTGCGAGAAAGGTGGTGAGATCCATCGCCAGGGCATTTTCAGAGAGGATCCGGTTGTCACGCCAACCATTTAAGGCGGGCTGAAAGTAGGTCACGCTCAGCAGGGAGAGACCGCCCTCGCGCCCGAGTTCCCAGGTGGCATAGGTGCTGAGGCGGTGGGTTTTCTGTACGCGTGGATGATGGTTGCCGGCCGCCAGGTCGTAATGCTCCCGTTCGTACATCCAGGCGGCGCCGAGGCGCAATTTAGCCAGCTGCGACGTGAGCATTTTGAGCCGAAGACCTGCCCCGGCGAGTTCGCGGCCGCTCAGGTGGCGTTTGCGGTTGCTGTCGAACTGGACAAACCATTCATTTTGCAGTCGGCTGCTCAGCAGGAAAACATGGCGTAAGTGGGCGGTGTTCTGGTCCATGAAACGATCGCCGCTGCTCCAGCCGATCCCGCCGTTGAGGACCAGAAAGGTATAGGCTGTGGTCCAGTTGAAGTTGAGACGGCTGTTGAGTCCGATCAGACGGAAATCGGTATTTCCGGTCATGAGGGTGAGATCGAGGTCGAGGTTGCCCTCGAATCCTTTCTTCTGTGTGGCACGGCGGAAGCGTTCCGTGTTGATCTGGCCTTGCGCGGCAGGGAACGCTGCCGCCAGCAACAGCAGCATGGCGATGATCCGGGCGTGTCGGTTCATGGCGGCCTTTCATTTCAATCAGTGGGGAGGAAAGATTTGTCGATAATGTACCATCCGCGAAAGTAAAATGCAACCCTTGATCTGAATCACGCTTTTTCAGCAAGGGCAGTGAAAAGATGGTTTTTCACTTGCATTTCATCCAAAATAATGATACACTCTCTTGAAGGGCGACTCCGCCCTCTGTAGTTATCGACAAGGGAGGGTAGCGATGATTCCCATCGAGACCTTGCTTTGCATCGGCATGCTCCTGCTGACCTGCTCCCAGAATCCACCAGCGAACCTGCTCACCCGTGAAGATCAGGGCAAACTCATCCCCTGTCAGGTACATCAGGAATTTGTCGTCGCGCTTGAGAGCAATCCGACGACGGGCTTCTCCTGGCAGTTGAGCAAGGGGGATAATCCCCATATCAAGCTGCTGCGGGAGGAGTTCATTCCGAACGACCCGAAGCGTCTTGGTGCACCGGGTAAACAACTCTTTCATTTCCAGGCGATGGCCATCGGTCAAGCACCCCTGATCATGGAATACCGGCGGGCATGGGAACGGGACGCAGAACCCGCCAAAATCTTTTCCGTCACCCTGGTCGTCAGTAACTAACTTTTCCTGGGAAAAGCAGCATTTGAACTGCACTAAGGGAGGTGGCTATGAGGAGAAGTCTCTGGCTGTGTTGCTTTGCGCTGCTCATTCTGTACGCCGGAGTTTGGGCGCAGGGGCTGGATGAGAGCCAGGCGCTGCCGGCTGTACGCCTGCAGCTGCAGAGGATGCGGGAGGAGATCGGCAAACAGAAGCTCTCGTTCCGCGTCGGCTACAATGCCGCGATGACCCGCACCATCGCGCAGTTGTGCGGCACCAAGCCGCCACAGGATTGGTGGCAGACGGCCCGGGCCAAGAATCTGGCCAAGCTGGCCACGGCCAAACTGAAGGCATCGGTCTCCCTTCCGGCCCAGTGGGATTGGCGGGATCACAGCGGCGTGACGGCGATCCGCGACCAGGGGAACTGCGGCAGCTGCTGGGCCTTCGGAACCATTGGCGCCTTCGAGTGCTTTCTTCTCGCGAAAAACGGCGTGAACACCGATCTCTCGGAGCAGCAACTGGTTTCCTGCAATCCGTGGAGCTATGGATGCGGCGGCGGCTGGTGGGCTTTTGATTTGCTGATCAATCCCGGGGCCGTTCTGGAATCGCAATTTCCCTACGTCGCCTCGGATATCCCCTGCCCCGCCGGCCTGACCTACGCCTACCAAGCCAGCGGCTGGGCCTATGTCGATGGCGAAAACCAGGTCGCGGATACACAAAAGATCAAGCAGGCGATCTATCAGATCGGTCCGGTAGCCGCTGCAGTCTATGTCGGTTCTTATTTTCAAGCCTACACCGGCGGGGTCTTCGACAAAGAGGAGGCCAAAGGAGGATTCCTTAGCTGTTCGCCCGATAAAAATGTCAACCATGCGATCCTGCTGGTGGGGTGGGATGACGCGCAGGGGGCATGGATCCTGCGCAACAGCTGGAGCACCGGCTGGGGGGAGGCGGGTTACATGCGGATTAAATACGGCATCAGCAAAGTGGGTTTTGCAGCGGCCAGCGTCTATTGAACCGGGAAGGCAAAAGCTCCGCAGGACGGAACATCCGTTGCAAGGGTATCGGGAATGGGCTCAATGGAGCCCATTCCTTTCTCCAGCGGTGAGATCAGTGCAGTTCGTGGATCCGCACCTCGATCTTTTCCCCCCGCAGCAAATCGGTCAGCTTTCGGGTGTCGGTATCCCCGTAATGGTAGGGATAGAGGATGTGCGGTTGGAAGGCCCTAGCCGCATCCGCCACCATTTCCGGCGTCATCGTGTAGGGCAGGTTCATCGGCAGGAAGGCGACATCGATGCTCTTGAGTCCCTTCATTTCCGGAGTATTCTCCGTGTCGCCGGCGATGTAGATGCTTTTGCCGCCGAAGCGGAGGATGTAGCCATTGCCCTCGCCCTTGGGATGGAAGGGCTGCTGGTCCGGACGCTTGTGGAGAATATTATACGCCGGCACCGCCTCGATCTCGAGATCACCGACGGGGATTTTCTCGCCATTGCGCAAAAAGGTCGCAGTGGGGGCCTTTTCGCGGCAAACCGGCGCGGCGATGATCTGCGTCGCGGGCTGGGAGATCTGGCGGATCGCTTTGGGATCGAGATGGTCGTAATGGGCATGGGTGACCAGGATCAGGTCCGCCTTGGGCAGGCTGCTGTAGTCGCCAAATTCCGAGACCGGATCGATGTACGTCACCAGCGGGCCGAACTGGATCATCAGGCTGCCGTGACCGATGAAGGAGAGGACGACGGGGCCCTTTGCCGTCGCCAGAGTATCACTTTTAGACATGGCGTGGCTCCCGGCTGAAGTGAGAAGCAAGACAAGAAAGATGATAATTGCGCTCTGTTTCATCGACGCCTCTGCATGGTTTAAACGATTTTCCCCGCAATTCTATCCTTAATCTATCGCTTTAGCCGGAAAAAAGCAATGCCATTTTAGTGACCGCCGGGATGGCCTTTCAGCGGAGGCGGACGAGGCGGAGGGCAGGGGAGAGGGTGCCGCCGCGGCGGAGCCGGCCGAAGTAGATGCCGGAGGCCAGTGGTTCTCCATTCCGGTCGCGTCCATCCCATTGCAGGCGCTGACGGCCGCTCGGCGTGGCCCAGGAGCGCACGACGCGGCCGCGCAGGTCCAGGATTTCGAGGATGGCCGGTTCCGGCGTTTGCCATTCGAAGATGGTATCGGGAATAAAGGGATTGGGCCAGGCGGCCAGCGTGGCGGGCACCACTGCCGCACCGGTGGGGGCGTATTCCCGGCCGATCTCGACCGGCAGCGTCTGATCGAAGACGCTGTTGGCAGCACCCGGTGTGCCGTTGATGGGCATCCCCTTGGCATCGATGCCGTTGCGCGTCAGGGTGTCGTTGGCGGCCCAGCTGGAGGGGAGCCTGCCGTCAAGCCCGGGATGTTTTTTCTCCATGCTGGTTTTGGGACTGTTGCTGCCGGCAAACCAGCCGCTCGAATCGCAGCGCACTTGATCGATCAGCAGTGCATCGACGTTGCTCAGGATCAGCCATTCGCCGCTGTTCTTGAGGTCACCGGTGAAAAGTTGATCGGCGGGCCGGTCGCTGATGGTCTGGTCGTCGGTCCGCTCCAGTACATAAAAGCCGCCAGGCGGGATGATGCCGGTGAGCGGGATCGACGGGGTACCGTCGGCCGCGGTCAGGTGCCACCCCTGGAGGTCGATTGCGGTTTGGGTGGGATTGTAGAGTTCGATCCACTCATCACTGGCACTGGCCTGGGTCCCCATCCAGGCGATTTCGTTGATGACCACCGATTGCGCCAGCAACCAGGCGGGTGCAACCATGGCCAGAAAAAGATGTCCAACCGGAATCCGCATACTTCAATTTCCCTATCCTGCAAGAGAAAATCAAGGGACAAAATCGCCACTCCGCTGGAAGGGTGCCGCAGACCTTCCGAGGTTCCGAGCTGCCCCGTTCAACCGCTGTAGAAAAAGAGTGGTTTTTTTGCTCAAATTCCCCTATTTTAAGGGCGCTGGTGACATCCAACCCTGAGAGCGGCATGAGCTATCCTATCCGGCCGAAAAAGAGTCTCGGTCAGAATTTTCTGGTCGATGGCAACGTCCTGCGCAATATCGCCGACGCGCTGGCGCTCGGGCCTGGGGATACGGTGCTGGAAATCGGACCGGGTACCGGCCTGCTCACGGAGTTGCTGCAGCCGCGCGTGGGGCAGCTACTGGCGGTCGAAATCGACCGCCAGCTGGCAGCGATGCTGCGGGTGAAATTTTTCAGCGCCGCCAATTTCCGGCTGGTGGAGGGGGACATCCTCAAGATGACGCCGATGGCGCTTGCCGAAGAGCGTCCCCTGCGCGTGGTGGGCAACATTCCGTACTATATCACCTCGCAGATTATTTTTCACTTTTTTGACCACCGCCGCAACCTCATCGATATGGCGCTGTTGATGCAGCGCGAAGTGGCCGAACGCATCGTCGCCAGGGTCGGCGATCCCGATTATGGCATTCTCTCGGTCTTCAGCCGCACCTTCGCTGATGCGGAGATTCTCCTGCAGGTGCCGCGGACTGTCTTCAAACCGCGCCCCAAGATCGATTCCGCCCTGGTGCGCTGGCGCTTCACCGATCGTCATACGCGGGGACTGAACGACGAAGCCCTTTTCCGCCGCCTGGTGCGGACGGCTTTCGGCCAGCGCCGTAAAATGCTGCGCAAATCCCTGCGCGACAGATTCGATCTCGAAAGGCTGGCCCTTTTCGATCTTACGCGCCGCCCCGAAGAGCTGGAGGTGGGCGACTGGATCGCCATGGCCAACGCCCTTGCCGCTCCGCCGGCGGGCGCGCCTTGAGGAGAGCTTCATGCCTCTGAACAAGACCGAAGCGATTGTGCTGCACGCGCGCAAACAGGGAGAGACCAGCAAGATCCTCTCACTCTACACCCTGCACCACGGCCGCCAAAGCGTGATGGCCAAGGGGGCGCGCAGCCTGAAATCGCGGTACAGCGGTGTGCTCGAGCCGCTGACCCATATTCAGATGGTATTCTATCATTATGAAAACCGCGATCTGCACTATCTTAGTCAGGCGGAAGCGGTCCATCCCTTCCCCCGGATCCATGGCGAGCTCGGCCGGATGGCCCTGGCGTCGATCCCCTGCGAGATCTGTGAGCGGAACGAAGCGGTGGGCCATGCCAATCCGGCCCTCTTCAGCCTCCTGCTGGAGAGCCTGCTGCTGCTGGACACGGCGGAGAACGGTCAGCGTCAGATTGTCCGCGCCTTCATGCTCCACTATCTCGATCTCTCCGGTTTCCGCGGGGAGTACCGCCTCTGCCTGGGCTGCCGCGAGGAAAAACTGCGCGATCGGCAGTTTTTTGATTACAGCAGCGGCGGCTACCGTTGCAGCGCCTGCGAGGGCATGGCAGGCGAGGGACAACCGATCTCGAAGCGGGCGCTCCAGGCCCTCCACTATCTCGGCCACGCCCGCCTGGATCAAAGCATCAACTTGCGCAGCGATCCTGAACTCGGGCGCGAGCTGGATCAGTTCCTGCTCGCCAATCTACGCTGGCATCTAGAGCCGCTGCGGTTGCTTCGCAGTATCGCCTATCTGGAACAATTACAGAGCCATTTACAGCAAACCCAAGAGGAAGAACAAGGAAAAACGTATGGCCAACCCGATCCCCAATACCCTGGATAAAATCATCTCCCTGTGCCGCCGTCGCGGTTTCATCTTTCAGTCGAGCGAGATCTATGGCGGCCTGAATGCCTGCTATGATTACGGCCCTCTCGGGGTCGAGTTGAAACGGAATATCAAGGATTTCTGGTGGAACTGGATGGTGCGCCGCCGCCGCGATGTGGTCGGCTTGGATGCCGCCATCCTTATGGCCCCCAGGGTATGGGAGGCCTCCGGCCATGTGGCCGGTTTCACCGACCCCATGGTCGATTGCAAGGTCTGCAAGCGCCGCTTCCGCGCCGACCTGGTCCCGGAACCGGGGAAATGCCCGGAATGCGGCGGCCAGCTGACCGACATCCGTCAGTTCAATCTGATGTTCAAAACCTTCATGGGACCGGTCGAGGAGAGCGCCAGTGTGGTCTATCTGCGCCCGGAGACCGCCCAGGGCATCTATGTCAACTATCAGAATGTCCTCGACTCCAGCCGCCTCAAGGTGCCCTTCGGCATTGGTCAGATCGGCAAGGCCTTCCGCAACGAAATCACCACGGAAAATTTCATCTTCCGCACCCGTGAGTTTGAACAGATGGAGATGCAATATTTTGTCAAGCCCGGGACGGACATGGAGTGGTTCGAGACCTGGAAACAGGACCGCAAGGACTATTACGCCGCCATGGGCATCCGAACCGACAAGATCCGTTTCCATCAGCACGGTCCGGATGAGCTGGCCCATTATGCCGCTGCTGCTTTCGACATCCAGTACGAGTTTCCCTTTGGCTGGAAGGAGCTTGAGGGCATCCATAACCGCACCGACTTTGATCTCAAGCGCCACCAGGAGTACTCCGGCGTCGATCTGAGCTATTTTGACGAAGTGACCCGCGAGCGCTATATCCCCTACATTATCGAAACCTCGGCCGGCGTCGACCGCACCATGCTGTGCATTCTGAGTGACGCCTTCGAGGAGCAGGAACTCGAGAAGGATACCCGCACGGTTCTCCATTTCCACCCGGCCATCGCTCCGGTCAAGGCCGGCATCTTTCCGCTGGTCAAGAAAGACGGTATGCCCGAAATGGCTCATGAGATCGAAGCGTTGCTGCAGCCCTACTTTGCGGTTTTTTACGACGAAAGCGGTGCCGTCGGACGCCGGTACCGCCGCCAGGACGAGATCGGCACCCCCTTCTGCCTGACAGTCGATACGGAGAGCCTGCAGAATGAGACGGTCACGGTTCGCGACCGCGACACCATGCAGCAGGAACGCCTCAAGATCGCCGATCTGGCGGCCTTCTTGCATAAAAAGATCCACGGATAGAAAGGAGTGGCGATGCAGTTCGCCGAACGTATCGACCAGGTCATCCGGTCCAGGGAGAGCCTGCTTTGCGTCGGTCTGGATAGCGTGCTGGAAAAGCTCCCGGAATCCTTGCGGCATGAGCCCGATCCGCTCTTTGCTTTCAACAAGGCGATCATCGACGCCACAGCGCCCTACGCAGCGGCCTACAAGGTCAATACCGCCTTTTATGAAGCCCATGGACTGGAGGGCTGGCGGGCGCTTGCAGCGACCTTCCGCTATCTGCCGGCGGAGGTCATCCGCATCGCGGATGCCAAACGCGGCGATATCGGTAACACCTCGAGAATGTACGCCCGCGCGGTTTTCGAGCAGCTGGGGGCGGACGCGGTGACGGTCCATCCCCTGATGGGCGGCGATTCGGTGGCGCCTTTTCTCGAGGAGGAATCGCGCGGCGTCTTCTTTCTTTGCCTCACCTCCAATCCCGGCTCGCGGGATTTCCAATACCTCGACTGCGGCGGCCGCCCGCTGTATGAAACCATCGCCCTGAAGGTGCAGCAGTGGAATACCTTGGGCAACTGCGGGCTGGTGGTCGGTGCGACCCAGCCGGAACAGCTGGGATCGATCCGCCGCCTGGTGCCCGACCTGCCCTTTCTCGTCCCGGGCATCGGCGCCCAGGGCGGTGATCTTGAGGCCTCTGTGCACCTGGGCACGGACCGCGCGGGCCGGGGCGCCCTATACAACTCGAGCCGGGCGATCCTCTATGCCTCGACTGGAGAGGATTTCCGGGAGGCTGCCGCCAGGGTCGCCCGCGAGACCCGGGATGACCTCAAGCGGGCGGGAGAGCGGCTGTGAGCCCTCGACGTGCAGCACCACCGCGCTGCCCGATTTCTGGCTCGTCGATTTTGTCCGGGTGTACGATTTGGTGAAAAGGTAGGCCGGTGGTTCCATCCGGTCCGCGGTGATTTGATGTCATGAAAGGGAGAGAGGATGACCAACGACGAGGCATTGGCAATTTTTAAGGAGAGCGGCGCGCTGCTGGAAGGGCACTTCCGCCTCACCTCGGGTTTGCATAGCCCCCACTATTTCCAGTGCGCCAAGGTACTGCAGTACCCGCAACATGCCGAGACCTTTTGCCGTTTGATAGCAGAGCGGTTCCGGACGGATGGCATCACGGTTGTGATCTCTCCGGCTATCGGCGGCATCGTCGTCGGCCAGGAGGTGGCGCGTCTGCTTGGGTGCCGGGCGATCTTTGCCGAGCGCGAGGAGGGGATGATGACCCTGCGCCGGGGGTTTGAGATCAAGGCGGGGGAGCGATGTCTGGCGGTGGAGGATGTGGTGACCACCGGCGGATCGGTCAAGGAGGTGATCGCTTTGGCCCTGTCAGCCGGCGCCCAGGTGATTGGGGCGGCCTTTATCGTCGACCGCAGCGCCGGTCGGGTGCAGTTCGATGTGCCCTTTTTCGCAGCCCTCAAAATGGAGGTGGTCACCCATCAGCCCGAGACCTGCCCCCTATGCGCCCAGGGGATTCCCGTTGTCAAGCCGGGCAGCCGCAAGATTTGATCTTCGCAGGACCGAAGGGTCAAAAAAAAGCCCTGTCTGATGACAGGGCTTTTGTGTTTTAGCCGAGGTATTTCCGCAGGGGCTCCAGTCGGGAGCGGTGGCGCAAACGGCGCAGGGCTTTCTCCTTGATCTGCCGGACGCGCTCGCGCGTCAGGGTGAAGTATTCGCCGATCTCCTCGAGAGTCAGAGGACGGTCGCCATCCAGCCCGAAATAGAGTTTGACTATTTCCGCTTCGCGCGGTTTGAGGGTGGAGAGGACCTTCTCGATCTCTTCACGCAGGGAGGAACGCATCAGGGTGCCGTCGGGGGGCTCGTAGCGATCGCTTTCGAGCACATCGAGGAGACTGTTGCCTTCATCCTCCTTGAATGGTTCGTCGAGGGAGAGATGACGTGCGGAGGTTTTAAGGACATCCGCTACTTCAAAGGAGCTCATGTCCATGCGGGTGGCGATTTCATCCATGCTGGGTTCGCGGCCGTACTCTTTTTCTAGGGCTTCGAGCGCCCGGCCGACCTTGTTTATAGCCCCGACACGGTTGAGGGGGAGGCGCACCACACGGGATTGTTCCGCCAGCGCCTGCAGGATGGATTGACGAATCCACCAGACGGCGTAGGAGATGAACTTGAAGCCCCTGGTTTCATCGAATCGCTGGGCAGCCTTGATGAGGCCGAGATTACCCTCGCTGATCAGATCCTGAAGGGGCAATCCCTGACCCTGGTATTCCTTGGCGACGCTGATGACAAAGCGCAGATTGGCTTTGACGAGCTTGTCCAGAGCCTCTTCATCGCCTTTGCGAATACGCCGGGCCAGAGCGATTTCTTCTTCTGGAGGTAACGGTGAGAATCCGCCGATCTCCTCGAGATACTTTTCAATCGACTCCTTGGTCCTGGTCTCGGCAGGTTTTTTCTTTTTCTTCTTGGTCATGAGCTGCACTTGCGTTGGCATAGATGGAAACGGGCCTTTTTGAAAAGGGTTGGTTAAGGGGTGAAAACGAGCGTGAATTAATGGTGTTGCTTACAATGCCTGGCGCAGGACGTTTTCTATTTGCTCGCAGGCCTCCGCGATCGCGGCGTCATCGACGTCGAGGTGCGTGACCAGCCGGATGCGAGTGGGGGCGGTGGCCAAGCAGAGAACACCCTTGTCTTTCAGTTTAACAACCAAATCAGGCGCATTTAATCCTGTTTTTCTCAGCTCGACGATGACTATATTGGTTTGTGTCGCTTCAAAATCCACTTCGATGGGAGGAAATTTGACGAAAGTTTCAGCAATTTGACGGGCATGGCGGTGATCGATGGCCAGCCGGTCGATATGGTGGTCGAGGGCGTAGAGGCCGGCTGCGGCGAGCAGGCCGGCCTGGCGCATGCCGCCGCCCCACATTTTACGGAAGCGGTGGGCACGGTCGATGAAATCGGCCGTACCGGTCAGCACCGAACCGACCGGCGCGCCAAGTCCCTTGGAGAGACAGACCGAGATCGAATCGAAGAGGCGGCCGTACTCCAGCAAGGGGATGCCAGTGGCTGTATGGGCATTCCAGATGCGCGCGCCATCCAGATGGAGGGCCAGACCCTTCTTGCGTGTCAGGGCGGAAATTTTTTCCATCTCCGCGAAGGGAAAGATCGCCCCGCCGGCGCGGTTGTGGGTGTTCTCGAGCATCACCAGGCGGGACTGCGGATTGTGGTGGTCCGGAGGACGCAACGCGGCGGCGATCTGTTCCGCGGTGATCACCCCGCGCACACCCGGAAGGGGCCGAACCTGAACACCCGACAGGGCGGCCGGGGCGCCGGCTTCATAATTGAAGATGTGGGCGTTCTCCTCGCAATAGATCTCGTCGCCGGGCGCGGTATGGCTCTTGATCGCCAGCTGGTTGCTCTGGGTGCCGCTGCTCACGTAAAGGGCCGCCTCCTTGCCGAAGAGGGCGGCGACCCGAGCTTGCAGCCGGTTGACGGTCGGATCTTCGCCAAAAACGTCATCGCCGACTTCGGCTGCGGCGATGGCCGCGCGCATTTCCGGGGTTGGTTTGGTGACGGTGTCACTGCGCAAATCGATGCTTTTCATAGAGGATCCTGTTTAAAGAGATTCATTTGATGGTTGGCGCCAGCCCATCCTCGCGGCACCGTGTGCTTTTGCAACAGCTGCTTGTTGATGTCCTGGAGAAACCGCGAAGGAATCTGGGCATGGCGCTGGCCGCGCAGCAGGCGGGTGCGCGCATGTGAGAGATAAAGCCGGTTTTGAGCCCTGGTCATGCCGACGTAGAAAAGCCGGCGTTCCTCCTCCACATCGCCGGTGCGGCCGAAGGCAAAGGGGAGCAGGTTCTCCTCGCAGCCGATGATAAAGACCACAGGAAACTCCAGACCCTTTGCGGCATGCAGGGTGAGGATCTGAATGCGGTCGCCACGCGGATCGAGGGTTAGAGGTGTGGCGGTCTCGATCTCATCCGCCGGCGGTCCCTCCTCGCCGCGCGTCAGATCCATACGATCCTGTTCATACTGGTCCGCGATGCGCTTGAAGGGCAGGCCGCTTTTAGCCAGGACTTCCTCCAGAGGATCGGCAAGCAACCGGCTGCGCAGCAGGATCGCGAAATCGCCGAAGCTGCAGGTACTCCCGGCCTCCGGCGACCCAACACGGCGGTCCAGAGCATAATGGCTCGTGCCTCCCATCAGCGATTCGATCTGCTGGATGACGAAGAGCGCCTCCGTCCGGTCGGATGCCGCAGCATGGAACTGGACCTTGAGATCCGATGCGAGGCGTGGGATCAAGGTCTCTCCGGGAGCGGGTGGATTGCCCTGTCGCAGCATTCCGGTTGATGCGGCCAGGATGGCCGGCGCCGAGCGGTAGTTCTCGCGCAGGGTGATGCGGCGCGCCGCGGGAAAATCGCTCTGCATCCGGCTGAAGAACTCGGGGCTTGCACCGCGGAAGCCGTAGATGGACTGGTCCGGATCGCCGATGACGCAGACATCCCGGGCGTGCAGAGCGAAGAGATGAAAGAGCTCGTACTGTGCCGTGTTGATATCCTGGAATTCATCGACGGCGATCACCTGAACGGACCCGAGCAGCTGCCGCCGGAACCCGGCCTCGAAACGTAGGAGGCGCACCGGCAGGGCGATCAGGTCGTCAAAATCAACGGCATTCCATTCTACAAGCAGGCTTTCGTAGGTGCGGAAAAGAGCGGGGAAATTGGCGGGCAAGCTCCGGGCGATCTCCTGCGGCAGGGTTTCCGGGGTATAGAGCAGCCCCTTGAGGGCCGAGATCCGCTGCAGCGCGGTGGCGCTGAGGCGTTCGCCGCTGCGCTCAGTAACCGCCTGGCGGAATTCGCCGTCGGTTTCCGTATCGATGAGCCGAAAACCGGGGGCGCGGCCGAAGAAAGCGCCGGCCCTCTGGAGGAGGCTCTTGCCGAAGGTGTGGAAGGTCTGGATCTGCAGGGGGGCGGCTTTTTCAGTGCCGAGAATCTGCACCAGGCGCACCTGCATCTCTCGGGCTGCCTTGCGCGTGAAGGTGATGGCGAGGATCTCCTCGGGCCGGGCAAAGTCCTCTTCGAGCAGGCGGGCGATGCGCCGGGTCAGGGTCCGGGTCTTGCCGGTGCCCGGGCCGGCCTGGATGATCAGCGGGGTGCCGCGATGCGTGACCGCCTCGGTCTGGGAGGAATTGAGGCCCCAGGGATCGCCGGATTGTTCGGCGGCGTGGTGCGCTGCGGCGATGCGGGCGGGTGGTGCAGCGGGTGCGGCTTCGGACGCAGCGCGAGGTGCAGCAACCGGCGCAAAGAGGGCAGCCTGACGCAGCCAGTGCGCGCGTTCTTCGGCATGGAACAGGGCGATATGTCCGTACTCGCCGTCGTATCCGGGCAGGGCGACGACCTCGCCGCTGCGCATGCGGCGAACGGCCTCGGCCACCATGAGGCCGGCGGTGCGCTCGAGGTCGGCGAGCGGAACCTCCATAAGAATCGCGAGTTCAGGACCCAGATCGCGCAGGAGGGCGTGATAAAGCCCCTGCACTTTCTTGGTCGCCGGACCGGCATCCAGGACCTCGCCGAGCAGTTCCGGCAGCGGGATCAGACTGTGAAACGGCCTGGCTCCTGGAGGATGGAAGCCCTCGGGGCGGTCGGCGAGCTCCTGGACGCGGTAGCTGACGCCGAGGGTGGCCGGCTTGCCGCATACCGGGCAGAGACCGCCGTGGCTGAGGGTCTCGGCGGGGCGCATCATCCGGCCACACTTGCGGTGGCCGTCCATGTGGTATTTGCCCTCCTCGGGGAAGAACTCGATGGTGCCGGCAAAATCGAGGCTCTGGTGATCGGCAAGCGCAGCGAAAATCGCGGGATAGGAGAGGTTGGTGTCAAAAAGATTGGCCTCGCGGCCGAGCTTTTCCGGGGAATGGGCATCGGAATTGGAGACCAGATGGAGACCGTCGAGCATCGAGAGGCGCCAGTTCATCGGCGGGTCGGAGGAGAGGCCGGTTTCGACGGCAAAGAGATGGGGCGTCAAATCGCCGAAACAAGCCTCAAGGGAATCGAATCCCGACTGCGAACCAAGCACCGAAAACCACGGCGTCCAGATGTGCGCCGGAATCAGCCGCGCGCCGGGATCGGTCTCGAGGACGATCTCGAGGAGGTCGCGGGCATCGAGGCCGAGGATGGGGCGGCCATCGGAAAGAATGTTGCCGATGCGCTCGAGACGGTGCTGGAAGCGGACGGCGGCATCGAAAGAAGGGAAAAAGACCACATTGTGGACTTTGCGCACGGCTCCTGCCTTTTTATAGATGCTGCTGATTTCACCGGAGAGGATGAAATAGATCTCACGGCGGCAGGCGGCAGGCACGGCACTGGTCTGGCCGGCGGCACGTTCCGGGTTCAGGACGAAGAGACCTTCGGCGCGGGCCGTGGGAGCAAGGGCAGCCTGGAGCTCTTCGAGCCAGGCGGGATGGGTCAGATCGCCGGTGGCGATGACCTGGAGGCCTTTGAGCTGGCCCCAACGCCAGAGTTGCTCCGGAACCAACTGGCTGCTGGTTGCCCGGGAATAGTGGGAATGGATATGGAGATCGGCGATGAACCTCATGGCGCCGGGGGCCTCTGCGGATTGGTATGGAATGACGGCAGGATCGGAATAGTTAAATATACGAATTTTCCGGCAAAGTGCCAACCCTTTTAACAGCCGCGAGTGCCGGGCCGCCGTTTGCGAGGCCGGATCCCATTATGCCCCAAGGCGGAAATCGGCGGCAGAGGGCGCCTGAACGGGCGAAGAGCGGCCCACTGGTAATTTGGCCAGCCAAAAAAACAACAGCAACTTTCATGGGGAGGGCGTGTCAGAGGCCGATTTTCCTGGCCATTTAGCCGGGTTTTTCGTCCCCTTTCCCTATTAAGGAAAGGCCTGTTCTTGGTTGATTTTGTATAAAAATAAACCATTATGTGATACTTATCAGCCAAATAAAACTTGCATATTTTTAATTATAATATTATTTTATCGTGCAAAAGAAGTGTGCGCAGGAGGAGGCGTTGAAGAAGACCTTTGTCCTTGATACCAACGTAATTTTGCATGATTCAGGCTGCATCTTTTTTTTCCAAGAGAACGACATCGTCATCCCGATCACCGTCATTGAAGAGATCGACGCCTTCAAACGGGGACAGGATCTAATCAATTTTCATGCGCGCGAGTTTGTCCGTCTCCTCGATACCTTCCCCGGCGACGCCCTGGTGAAGGGCGGGGTGAGTCTCGGAGAGGGCCGGGGCCGTATTTCCATCCTTACCCTCTTTGACGAAGAGCCGGAAATCCATCGGGCATTTCTGGAACAGAGCCCCGACAACCGCATCCTCAGCGCCGCCCTTTTTCTCCACAAGTCCAACCGCGCCGCGCAGGTTATTCTGGTCAGTAAGGATGTCAACCTGCGTCTCAAGGCCCGCGCTTTGGGCCTGGAATCCCAGGATTACACCACCGATAAGATCAAGGATATCGACAAGCTCTATCGCGGCAAGCGGTTGATTGAGGAGGTTAATCCGGAGATCATCAACCGCTTGTTCACCGCCCCCTTCGAAGTCCCCGCCGCCGAAGCCGAAATCGAAGATCCCATCGCCAATGAATATTACATTTTACGCAATGCCAGCAAATCGGTCCTGGCCTGCTTCAATCCGCACACCCAGATGCTGGAGCGCGTCGAAAAGCTGCAGGCCTATGGGATCACGCCGCGCAACGCCGAACAATCCTTTGCCCTGCACGCCCTGCTCAATCCCGCGGTGCCTCTGGTGACGTTGAGCGGCAAGGCGGGGACCGGCAAGACCCTGCTGACTCTGGCGGCGGCCCTCGAGCGGCGCAAGGAGTACCGGCAGATCTTCCTGGCGCGGCCGGTGGTTGCCCTGTCGAACAAGGACCTTGGGTATCTGCCCGGCGACATCGAATCCAAGCTCGATCCCTACATGCAGCCCCTTTATGACAATCTCAGCGTCATCCGCAATCAATTCAAGGAGAGTGATGAACGGGCGCAACGCATCGGCGAAATGCTCGAAAGCGGCAAGCTGGAGATCGCCCCGCTCGCCTATATCCGCGGGCGCAGTCTGGACCATATCTATTTCATCGTCGACGAGGCGCAGAATCTGACGCCCCATGAGGTGAAGACCATCATCACTCGCGCCGGCGAGGGCACCAAGGTGGTTTTCACCGGCGATCCTTCGCAAATCGACACGCCGTATCTCGACAGCCGGTCGACCGGCCTCAATTATTTGATCAACCGCATGCAGGGTCAGGCGATGTACGCGCATGTCACACTGGAAAAGGGGGAGCGCTCACCGCTGGCGGAATTGGCGAGTGATCTGCTCTAACAAAAGTGTTGACTTTGTGGGGGAAAAGTGGTAGACTATAATTATGACCCGATTTTCTGCAGGGTTATCTGGCCCACGACGAAAACTGCTCTCGGTTATGAATAACCTTCTAGCTTCCACTACAGGGGAGGTAACCAGGATGCGCTCATCCTGCCTCTCTAGGTGCAGCCTCCCTTGTCGCGAAATAGCCCACGGTGCGGGATCATATTCTGGAGCAGCCCTTCTCATCCTCGGCACCGCCCGCCATGCGGGGCGACCATTCTCAAGTCTGCCCTCAAATCACACGACTTTCCCAAATAGAGGAGAAATCCGTTATGAAGCTTCGTCGGCTACTGGTATTGTTGCTGGTTCTCGGTTCCGGGACCTGGATTCTGGCGGGGACGACCGGCAAGATCGCCGGCTCGATCACCGATTCCGCCACCGGTCAGGGGCTGCCCGGCGCTAATGTCCTCGTCAAGGGTACAAGTTTTGGCGCAGTCACCGATCTGGATGGTCATTATACCATCCTGAATGTCCCGCCGGGAACCTATGATTTGCAGGTCTCCTTCATCGGGTTCAGCGCCGTCACGGTCACGGATGTCAAGGTGAACATCGATCTGACCACCACCCAGAACGTCAAACTGCGCGAGCAGTCCCTGGTGGGGGAGGAGATCACGGTGCGCGCCGAACGCCCGGTGATCCAGAAGGACCTGGCGGCGAGCGAGCTTCAGGTCACCTCCGACCAGATCAAGAATCTGCCGATCTCGTCGGTAGGCGAAGCCATCGGCATCCAGGCCGGTGTCACCTCCGGCCTCTCGATCCGCGGCAGCGGTTCCGAGGAAGCCCTCTTCATGGTCGACGGCATCTCTCTCCGCGACGAACGCGACAATACCCCGATTGCCAAGGTTCCTCTCAGCGCCGTCAAGCAGGTCTCGGTACAGGCGGGCGGTTTTGGGGCCGAGTACAACAACGTCCGTTCGGGTTTGGTCAATGTGGTTACCCGCGAGGGTGATCCCAACCGTCTCAGCGGCACCTTCACATTCCGGACCAACGCCCAGCCCTGGAATTCCGGTAAGAGCTACCTGAAAAAGTATTTCGGCGATGTCTCGCCCTTCGGTGCCGACTCCTACTGGCTGCGCCCCTATCTGGATGACGCGGTCTGCTGGACCGGCACCAAAAACGGCGCCTGGGATGCCTATACGCGGCGGCAGTATCCCGAGTTCGACGGCTGGAATGCGGTCTCGCAGACTTCGCTGACCGATGACGACCCGACCAACGACGTGACCCCGCAAGCGGCCCAGACTATCTTCAAATGGCAGCACCGCAAGCAGGGCGACATCACCAAACCCGATTACCTGGCTGATTTCGGTTTCGGCGGCCCCGTGCCACTCATCGGCAAAAAGCTCGGCAACCTGCGCTTCTTCATCTCCGGGCGTCAGGAGAGCGAGCAGTACCTCTTTGAAATGTCCCGCAAGGATCTGCTCGATAAAAGCACGTTACTGCGACTGGGCGCCGATATCACCCCCTCGATGAAGCTGTCGCTGAGCGGCCTCTATGGTGAAACCTATGGCACCAACTACAGTCTCTCCGGCGGCACCTCGATCATGAGCAGCCCGGACGATATTGCGGCACAGATGGCTTCCGCGGGATTCACTGTGCCGACGCGTATCTACACCAACATCTATTTCTCGCCGACTTCGCGATTTTACTCGACCTTTTCCTCCAAACTGACCCACTTTGTCAACAAGAGCACCTATTACGATTTTCAGCTCAAGTATTCACAGAAAAAATACTTCACCCATCCCGGCCGCTTTCGGCAACCGTCGGCCAAATACGAGATCGTCCCCGGTTATTTCGTCGATGAAGCCCCCTTCGGTTTCAGCACGACGCCGGTCTACGGCATCGACGGCGATTTCATGATGGGCGGTGCGGTCGGGGTCTCCCGCGATTACAGCAAGTACATGACCTACAGCGGTAAGCTCGATTTCGTCAGTCAGGTTAATCGCCGCAACCAGATCAAGACCGGCGTCGAAGTGGTCATGGATGATTATCAGCTCTCCTACGGCGCCTACAACGCCTATCTGCCCGAAGGCAATTTCTGGAACAACGTCGATCAGAAGCCCATCCGCGGCAACTTTTATCTGCTTGACAAGCTGGAATACGAAGGCTTTATTGCCACCGTCGGCGCCAACCTCGATTATTACACCCCCAACAGCCAGTGGTATAACGTCTCCACTTATGACCGGACCTTCTTCGGCCAAGGCTATACCAGCAACCTGGATGCGCAGTACAAATCCAAGGATGTCAAACCGCGTTGGATCCTCAGCCCGCGCATGAGCATTTCACATCCGATCACGGAGAATTCCAAACTCTATTTCAACTATGGCCATTACCGGCAGATCCCGACCTCGGAGAGCCTCTACCGCGTCCAGCGCACCGGCATCAACGCCCTGAGCCGTTATGGCGATCCGACGGTCCCCTTCGAGAAGACGGTCGCGTATGAGTTGGGCTACGACCACGCGCTTTTCAATAATTTTCTGCTGCACATGGCCGCTTATTACAAGGATATCACCGATCAGGCCTATTCGGTGCGTTATATCAGCTATGACGGCAAAGTCAATTATTACAAGAACACCAACAATTCCTACGAGGATATCCGCGGCTTTGAAGTCGATCTCTCCCGGACAATGGGGCGGTGGCTGGTGGGCGACGTCAATTATGAATACCGCGTCGAGACCTCCGGCTATTTCGGCCGCGCCTATCAGTATGAGGATCCCGCGGCGCAGCGCGAGTACAACAAGAGCAATCCGGTTCAGTCCAAGCCGCGGCCGCGGCCACGGGTCAAGGCTTATCTGGATTTCAACACCCCCACCGATTTCGGCGCGATCCTCGGCAACTGGCATTTTACCACCACGGCGCAGTGGATCGCCGGTTACTGGATGACCTGGAATCCCCAGGATATCGCCGGCATCAGCTACAACACCCAGTATAAAGACTGGTACGGCCTCAACCTCAAGCTCTCTAAGACCTTCGATCTCGGTCCGGTCGAGCTCAAGGGCTTTGTCGATGTCTATAATGCCATCAACTACAAGTACCTCTCCGGCAATGCCCACGTCGACATCTATGATTATAATTACTACATGAAATCGCTCCATCTGCCCGAATCTGTCACCCGCCACCTTGGCTACAACAACATCCCCGGCAACGATCAGCCCGGCGATTATCGGAATGATGATGTCGAGTTTGTGCCGATGGAGTGGGTATCGGATGTGAATACGGTTACCGCGCCCAGCACCCGGGCGGTCTATTATGAAGGCCCTTCGGGACGCTACCTGCAATATGTGGATGGCCAGTGGCAAAAGGTCCCCGACGCCAAGATCAAGAAGATTCTCGACGACAAAGCCTATATCGATATGCCGAACCAGACCTTTCTCAATTTCTTCAATCCGCGGCAAATCTTCTTCGGCATTACGCTGAACTATAATTTTTAATTTTCTCATCCCCTAATCGAGAAGGAACGGATATGAGACGAAAAACACTGTGGATCCTGACCAGCCTGGTTGCCGCCTTGTCCCTGGCCATTCACCCGGTCCAGGCGGATGACACCAAATGGTTGGCTACGGGCATGCTGCATGACTGGTTCTCCAGCGCCGGCTATGAACAGGAGGTCGGCCGGCGTCATCTGGTGGCCGATCAGCAGGACGGTCTGCAATGGCCGGCGCTGTTTGAGTACCAGGATTGCAAGGCCGCCAAGGCCTTGTGGATCGGAGCGACCAACTACAGCGATCCGATCGCCGGCAAGACCTACCCCTACAAGGTGGTTCACGTCGGCCCGCGCGTGCTCAATGAACTGAGCGAATGGATGCCGTCGAAATTCAAGCTCTATGGCCGCCACGATAAATCGACCGTCTATGTCGACGGGACCGCCGGCGGCAAGCTCGATCTGCTCGATTTTGTCGATGAGGTCGATCCCAATCTGACGGCCGACCGCTATCTCTACACCGAGGCCAATACCCAGATGGGCATCACTGAAAAACGCAAGGTCTATCAGTTCGGTCAGCAATATCATAACAACTATTTCATCCAGGAATACACCTTTGTCAATACCGGCATCATCGACACCAAGGGGACCAAGGTCAATCAGACCCTGACCGGGGTGGTCTTTTTCTTCCAGCATCGCTACTCGGTCTCCAAGGAGGCCTGTGTCTATGGCCTGAGCATCCTGCCCCAGTCGGCGGCTTGGGGTCATAACGAAATGAATGATACCATGTGGGTTTCGGATCAGGAGGGGATCGAAAAGTATCTCGCCCTCTTCTCCTGGAAAGGGCAGCACTCCAAAGCGGGTTTCGACTGCATCGGCGCCCCGGACAACCGTGAGAACGGCGACGGTCACCTGACCGCGCCCCATTATGCGGGCTTTGCGGTGTTGCACGCCGATAAGAGCGCCTCGGATCATTCCAATGACAAGAAGCAGCCGACGACGACCCAATATATGGGTTCGGATATCACCATCACCTCGGGCAATGATCCCTACAACGAACCCAAGATGACCCAGGAGTACGCGGCGATGACGGCAGGCCATCCGGCTAAAACCCATGCGGACGGCTGCATCGCCTCCGGTCAGGCAGCGGATGAGTATCTGGGGACAGTCGGCGGCTTCACCCAGTGCGCCGGATTCGGGCCCTATACCATGGCGCCGGGCGACAGCGTCCGTATCGTCCTGGCCGAGGGCATCGCCGGCCTCGACCGCAAGTCCTGCTACACCATCGGCGCCAAGTGGCTCAAGGAGGAGGGCCCCTATGTGCTGCCGGACGGTTCGACAACTACCGACAAGAATGAGTACAAGGACAAGTGGGTCTATACCGGCCGCGATTCGCTGATCAAGACCTTCAAGCGCGCTGCTGCCAATTTCAAGGTCAACTACAAGATCCCGGTGCCCCCGCCGGCTCCCAGCTTTTTTGAAGTCGCCGGTGGCGGCGATCGCATCCAGCTGAAATGGTCGAACAATGCCGAAAGCTGGCCAGGATTTGCCGGATACAAGATTTTCCGGGCTATTCATACACCGGACACCCTTTTCGACGAGATCTTCGCCTGCGGCAAGGGCACCAGCCATCCCCAGGTCGTCAACAGTTTTGACGACATGACGGCTATCCGTGGTTTTGACTATTACTACTACATCGTCTCCTTCGACGATGGCAGCAGCAACAAAACCACGGCCAATCCCGGCGGCCCGCTCTACAGCAGCATCTTTTACACCAAGACCATCAATCCGACCAACCTGAAGCGCAAGGCGGGAGAATCGCTGGCGGACATCCGCATCGTTCCCAATCCATACAGCATTCGCGCGCGGGACCTGCAGTTCGGCGACAGTGGGCCGGACCGGATCATGTTTTACAACATCCCGGGTGTTTGCACGATCAAGATATTTACCGAGAGAGGCGACCTGATCTACTCCATCGAGCATACCAATGGCAGTGGTGATGAGGCCTGGAATTCCATTACCTCCTCGGCCCAGACGGTTGTCAGTGGGGTTTATATCGTTGTCTTTGAGACGCCTGATGGCCAGAAAGCCGTCCGCAAATTTGTTGTCATCCGTTAAAGGCTATAGACACGCAATCCCAATAGAGGAGTGATGGATTATGAAGCGTATGATCATTGGTATCGTATCCGTTCTTCTGGTGCTTGGCGCCTTTTATACGGATGGCCAGGCGCAGAAAAAGCTCGCCCAGACCGGATGCCAGTTTCTCAGCGTCGGCACCGATGCCCGCGCGACCGGAATGGGTGAGGCCTTCACGACGGTGGAGGGTTCCGGCTCCGCCCTTTTCTACAATCCCGCCGGCATGGCCGGCAATATCAAGAATCTCGATGCCTCCTTCACCCAGATGACCTGGATCGCCGATATCCAGTACCTGGCCCTGTCGCTGGCCGGCCGGCCCTTCCGCGGCCAGTATGGCACCTTCGGCGTCAGCGCCATGGCGATTGACTATGGCGATCTGGACGGCACGGTCGTCGCAGATAATGAGCAGGGTTTTCTGGATACCGGCAAATTTGGGCCGAGCGCGTGGACCGTCGGGCTGGGCTATGCCATCGATCTAACCGACCGCTTCTCAGTCGGCGGGCAGGCCAAATATGTGCATCAGGATCTTGGTCATGTCACCATCCCCTTGAATAATACCGCGCCGTATATCACGGACAAGAAGGATTACCTCAAGAATGTCTTCGCCTTTGATTTCGGCACGCTTTACAAAACCGGGTTCAAGAGTCTCGCCTTTGGCATGTGCGTGCGCAACTTTTCACAGGAAGTCAAGTACGAACGCGAAGGCTTCCAGCTGCCCCTGACCTTCAAGGTGGGCTTTTCGATGGATGCCCTTGATCTCTTCCCCGCGATCGGCAAGAATCACAATTTACTGTTCTCGATCGATGCGGTCCATCCACGCGATTTCCCCGAGTATCTCAATCTGGGCGCCGAGTACAAGCTCATGGATCTGCTGGCTCTGCGCGCCGGCTACATCACGCGGCAGGATGACTATGGCTTCACTGCAGGCTTCGGTGTGAACACCAATTTTGGCGTGAGTATCGATTACTCCTATTCGCCGATGGATGTATTCAATAACGTTCATCGCTTCACTTGCAGATTCGGCATCTAATTCACTGAACGTAGATCCATTGATCCTTAGATGAGGACGTTTGATATGGGAAAGAGAGTTTTCATTGTACAAGCGATCATCCTGGTGGCTGCCTTGATGCTCGTGCTGGCGGGGTGTGAAAGTAATGACTATCCGCCCAGCTTGTATGATCCCAACGCCAAGACCAGTGCTGCGGCGGTCATCACCGCAGTGGATCCTGCCAGTGTCGCCCTTTCGGGCGTGACCCTGATTACCATCACGGGAAGCAATTTTTCGCCGGTGAAGGAGGACAACATCGTCTACTTCAACGCCGAGAAGGGAACGGTGGTGGAGGCCTCGGCGACGCAGTTGAAGGTCCGTGCGCCGATTTACGTCTCCGACTCGATTGCTATCCGCATCGCGGTGAAGAATGCCGAGCTCTTCAGCAACAAATGGCCCTACAAGCTTGAGGCGGCACAGGTGAATCTCCTCACTTTTACGCCTGCCGAGATCCCCTATGGCATCGCGACGGATACTGACGGCAACGTTTATGCCTCGCTGGTGGTCAGCAATGCCGGCGCCGGCGTCAAGATTATCACCCCGGGCGCTGATAAATATGTGGACTATGCCCCAAAAGGCGGTGAGACCTTCTGGTCGGCTATGAAGATGGGCCCGGGCAAAGTGCTCTATTGCGCGCGTAATCTCAAGGGCATTTTTACGATCGCCGCGGCAGCGGCCAAACCGGCAACCTTCGTCTCCTCCGGTCTGGGCACGATCTATGATCTGGATTTTGATGCCAACCACAACCTCTGGGGCGTGGGCAACAACACCGACATCTACCGCATCAAACCGGACAAGAACATTACCAAATTCCCCTTCACCGCCAACCTCAAATCGGTGCGGGTCTACAACGGCTATCTCTATGTCGCCGGCAAGAAGGATAATGCCGACAAGGTCTGGCGGTTCCCCTTCAACGGTGAGGATCTCGGCGCTGTTGAAGAGTATTTTAATTTTTCGGGCAAGGTGGGCGGCGGCTACGGCGTCTACTGTATTACCTTTTCGGCGGATGGCTATATGTACGTCGGTACCGATGCCCCGGAAGCCATCTTTTTGGTCAGCCCCACCGGTTCCTATGAAGCGCTCTATCCGGGCCAATTCTTCCCCAAGACGCTGCTCTTCGCCTGGGGTCCGGGATCCAATCTCTATATGACGCGCGAGCAGGTGCTGGAAGGCGACAAAGTCAAGTATGCCCAGACCATCATTCGCATCAATACGCAAAAGGAGAGTGCGCCTTATTACGGTCTGCAATGACCGGGCGACTTTCCCGCAGATTGTAGTATTCCATAATAACTGGAAGGTGTTCAACTCCTTCCCGGCAAGGAATTGACTCTGAAAGGAGGGTGATCGGCAGAAACAACACGGCAGCACGCTAATGGTAATTCTGTACAGTTGTTCACAAAGGAGGTTAGCATGAAAAAAATGTTAGTGTTCGCCTTTGCGCTGCTTCTGCTCACCGCCGTGGCCGCATCGGCTGGCTGGGAGTTCGTCCGTAATTTTCCCAACAATGACTTTAAGCCGGCCGGTGGTATGGGCTCGCACGGCATCATCGTTGACCGTGAAGGCAAGGTTTGGCTGCAAATGTATGGCGCCACAACAACGATTACCAAGGCAAATGGTACAACCGGCAATACCCGGCAAATCTTCTGCTTCTATCCGGACGGCACCCCCACGCCCTGGAGCGGCGCGAACCTGGTCACTGGCTTTGGTCAGACCGACACCCTCTACAATTCGCATCGCGGCTTGGGCATGGACCATGATGGCAACATCCTCTGGACCGCCTATCCCTACATTTACCGTTTCAACTACAAAACCGGCGAGTTGATGCAGCGTATCGTGCCGCAGAAACTGACCTCGTACTGCGCGCCGGTGGCGGACGCCGATGGTGATATCTACCTGGGCTACGTCCTGCCGGGCAACCCGGTAGAGACCTACGGCGCCGACGGTTCCTACCTCGGCAATGTGACCGATTCGCAGGATGGCTATGGCCGCACGATGGCGGTCACGGATGACGGTCTCTCCGTTTACGTTCCGAGATACGATAAAAAGTTTCTGCTGCGCTACACCCGTCCCGACAAGTTCAGCCCCTTCGCGGTTCCCGATACCCTCTGCCGCGGCGCAGCTACGGCTTCAATGAACTGGAACTACGCCACCGGCAAGCTGTGGCTCGATGGCGGCAACAACGATGAAGCCCCTTCCGGCGGCCGCTACAAATCGATGACCTGGTACGAGATCGATCCGGTCACTTTCACCCCGACGGACAGCATCCAGTGGAAGACCAATGATCCGACCCAACCGGCTGGCGAAAAGCCGCGCGGCATCACCTTCACCGTCACCGGCGACACCGCATACGTCTCCTGTTTCGGCGCGGATTACTATGTTCCGGCGCAGATGTTCGTCAAGACCGCAGGCGGCGATGTCAACGTCACCTTCCGCATCAACATGGGCGTTCAGCAGCAGTATGGCAATTTCAATCCGGCCACCGACAAGGTCGTCATCCGCGGCAGCTTTAACGGTTGGGCGGGTGATGCGGATGAGTGCCTGCCTACGGCTGAAGCGGGTGTCTACGCACTGACCAAGACCTTCCCGGCGGCCCAGGTGGGCACAGATATTGAATACAAGTACGTGCTGATGCCCGGCGATCGTTGGGAGAGCATCGACAACCGCAAGCTGACCATTCCGGGCGCCTCCAAGGTCCTGGATATGGCTTTCTACAACAACATTGACAAGTACACCGAGACCAAGACCGCGAACGTCACTTTCCAGGCGGATGTGACCGATATGCTGGCCAAGGGCTTCAACCCCGCCACCGATGAGATCCTCGTCCTCGGCGGCTTCAATGGATGGGCCTACAATGATGAGTGGATCGCTCAGCCCGATCTGGTGGTCCCGACGCTTTACACGGTCACCCATGCCATCACCGACATCGCCGGCACGACCCAGGGCTGGAAGTGGCGTGGACGTCCGGCTGAGAACTTTGCCGACAACGGTTGGGAAGGCGGCGACAACCATACCTTCACCTTCACCGGTGAAGACCTGGTGCTTCCGGCCTTCAAACCGAATGTGACCCCGGCTGGCAAGAAACTCTCCCAGGAAGTCACCGTGACGTTCTCGGTTGACACCAAGGGCGCCAAGGATTACTTCAACAAGAAGGCTTTCCCGACCGTCGAAAAGGTCGTCCTCAACGGCGATTTCGCTCCGTTGGGTACCGGCGGCTGGGCGGGCTGGGGTGTCGCTGATATCGGCAGCACCCTGATCTCGATGTTCGATGATGGCACCAATGGCGATGCCACTGCAGGCGACCAGATCTGGACTGTTCAGGTCAAGTTCCCGGCCGGCTCCACCGCCTCCCATTATTACAAGTACGGCATCTACTCCACCGGTTACACCGACACCCTCAATGCCGGCACCACGCCGATGGACAACGAAGCCGGTATTGCCATGAACCATGTAGTCACCATCAGCGATGCCAACCCGGTCTTCGTCGTCCCGACCGACAAGTTTGGCTCGCAGTGGGTCAAGGTTGATAGAATTCCGACCAGCGGCCTGCCGGCGGAGTTCACGTTGAATGCCAACTATCCGAACCCCTTCAACCCGACCACTTTCATCACCTATGATCTGCCCATGAAGAGCCATGTCCGTCTGACGATCTTCAACGCGATGGGCCAGATTGTGGCGAATCTGGTTGACGGCGAACAGAATGCTGGCAGCTACAGGGTTTCCTGGAACGGCACCAATCTGGATGGCAGCGTGGCCCCGAGCGGCATCTATTTCTACCGCCTCGAAGGCAATGGTTTTGCCAAAACCATGAAAATGACGCTGATGAAGTAAAGTCTTGTCGAAAAAGCCTGTGCGCTTGCTAGCGCACAGGCTTTTCTTTGAATGTATCATGAACTTTCATTCATCTGAAGTCAAGATACTCCCGGCCGGAAGGCGGCACATACCGCCTTCCGGCCGGGAGCACCCTTACGGGCGTTCCCCGATCAAAACACGGACATACTGCTGGTTTCCCTGGACCGGGAGGGCATTTTGATAGCTCCTCCACCCCTATCGGTCGCTGCATCATCGCCCAATCATGATTATTTTTGAGGTGAGGGATCTATGCGACGAGCGCTGCTTTTTATTCTGATGGTTCTCACAGCGGGGACACTATTTGCCGGAACAACGGGCAAGATCACCGGAATTGTCACCGATGCCGAGAGCGGGGAAACCTTGCCGGGGGTCAACGTCACCATCCCTGGCAGCGGATTTGGCGCCGTGACGAATCTGGAAGGCCGTTTTCTGATTCTAAACATCCCGCCCGGGACCTACGATCTCAAGTTCAGCCTGATGGGCTATGCCACCGTCACGCTGCGCGTGGTGCGCGTGGAAATTGATCTGACCACCCAGGCCGACATTGGGCTCAAGGCGGAAACCCTGCAAGGGGAGGAGGTAGTCGTTGTCGCCAGCCGTCCCCTGGTGGTGCGGGATATCTCGAATAGTCAAATGAGCATCGAGGCAGCCAAGATTGAAAGCATGCCGGTGGAGACCGTGCGTCAGGTTCTCAGTCTTCAGGCCGGCATTCAGTCCGGCCGTGAAGGCATCCTCGTCCGCGGCAGCAGCGCGGGTCAGACGGCCTTTATGATGGATGGCGTCTCGCTCAATGACGAACGCTCCAACATCCCCTATACCGCCGTCGGCTTCAGTGCCGTCAAGGAGATCAATGTGCAGACCGGTGGCTTCAACGCCGAATACGGCAATCTGCGCGCCGGTCTGGTCAATGTAATCACCAAGGAAGGAGAATCGGGACGATTCAACGGCGCCATGATCCTGCGCTACAGCCCGCCGGCCGCCAAGCATTTTGGCCCTTCGATCTATGATCCCTACTCTTACTTCAATAGAGTCTACATGGATCCGGCGGTCTGCTACACGGGCACAAATAATGGCGCCTGGGATGAATTCACCCGCCGGCAGTACCCTAGCTTTGACGGCTGGAACGTTTATTCGGAAAAGACCCTCCAGGACAAAGATCCCAGTAACGATCTGACGCCGGAAGGCGCGCGACGTCTCTACGAATGGCAGCACCGCCGGCAGGGGGATATCAAGAAACCGGATTATATCGTCGATGGCACTTTGGGCGGTCCGGTACCCTTGATCGGCACCCGATTGGGCCATCTGCGTTTTCTGGCCACCCACGTCCGGGAACAGGATATGTTCATCTTTCCCCTCTCGCGCGACAACTACGGCGAGAATTACACCCGGCTCAAACTCACCAGTGACCTCAGCCCCAAAATGAAACTGATCCTCTCGGGTTTGTATGGGGAGGTGCATTCCGTTTCGCCCTATAACTGGACGACGCTGCCCAACGGTCGTGTGCTGCGCGACCAGAGCGAGATCGCCGATCAGCTCACCGCCACGGAGGGACGGGCCATCCTCTACATGCCGGGGTATTTCAGCCCGAGTTCGATCTATCGCCAGGTCTACAGCGCGCAGTTGACCCATATGGTCAGCACCCGGACTTTTTATGATCTTTCGCTGCAGTATAACCTGAGCCGCAACAATACCTACAAGACCTCGGATCGCGATACCGCGCGTATCTACCAGCCGGTTCCGGGCTATTACGTCGATGAACTGCCCTACGGCTATATGGGCTACAGCGCGCCGAGCATCAACGGCGATCGCATGGGCGCTTGGATGAATCTCGGCCGGGATAAGAGCGTCAACGCGACCACCAATTTCAAACTGGATTTGACCAGCCAGTTCAACCAACGCAACCAGGTCAAGACCGGTGTGCAAGTCGTCTATAATGACTATAATATCCGGTCGTTTACCGAGAGTCCCGCACTTCCCGATGGCTGGAGCCGTACCATGTTCTACCACGTTTTTCCCTACCGCGTCGGGGTATACCTGCAGGACAAGCTCGAGTTCCAGGGATTCATCGCCAATCTCGGTGTGCGCATGGATTACAGCGACCCCAATGGCACCTATCTGGTCCTGGACGACTTTGACGTGAACCTCGGCAAGGGGTTGGGTAAAAAACTGCTGCAGACCGTCCGCAAGGCAGACGCCAAATCGTCGATGCTGTGGAGCCCGCGCCTCGGGGTTTCGCATCCGATCACTGCGAACTCCAAGCTATATTTCAACTATGGGCACTTCACCCAGGAACCCTCATCCGCCAACCGCTTCATGCTGCAGCGCGAGCAGAACGGCTCGGTGACTTTTCTGGGCAATCCCAATCTGCAACCGGAAAAAACAATCCAGTATGAACTGGGCTATTCGCAAAATCTTCTTGACCTCTTCTTGCTGAACATTGCCGCCTATTACAAGGATATCACCAACCAGCCCGGATGGATCAATTACATCAATGTCAACAGCACGGTGAATTACAGCAAGGCGGCCAACAACAATTACGCGGATATCCGCGGGTTGGAATTGACCCTCAACAAGACAGCGGGCCGCTGGATTTCCGGCTTCATCAACTATACGTATGATGTCCGCTCCAGCGGCTATTTCGGCCTGCTGAGCTATTATCAGGACCCGGCGCGGCAGCGGGACTATCTGGCCCTGAATACCTATCAATCCAAACCGCGGCCGCAGCCTTATGCCCGTTTCAACCTGGATCTGCACACGCCCAAGGACTGGGGCGGCAAGGTGCTCAGCGATATCAACCTCAACTGCCTCGGCGGCTGGAGCGCAGGCGCCTACGATACCTACAATCCCAACGATCTGGCGGGCATCCAGGATAACGTCCGCTGGAAAGACACCTACTACCTCGACATGCGCCTCTCCAAGCAGGTGAGCGTTTCTGGCCTGCAGGTGCAGCTTTATGTGGATGCCAGCAACATCTTTAATTTCAAGTTCCTGAACTATGCCGGCTTTTCCGACAGCTATGATTATGAATTCTATATGCAGTCGCTGTGCTTCTCCTGGGAGAAGGGCGACAACAAGGGGAGCGACCGCATTGGCGATTATCGTCCCGATGATGTCGCTTATGATCCACTCGAGGCCAATCCGGGCAATGACCCGGCGATTTCCGCCCGCAATGCCAAGCGCAAGGAGAAGAAATCCTACATCGACAATCCCAACATCGAGGCTCTGACGTTCCTTAATCCCCGTGATATCACCTTTGGTTTAAAGTTGAACTTTTAACCCGGCAAACGGCAGAGGAGCGATTAACTCATGAACAAGAATTCCACATTTCTGTCGATCATCGTCGGGGCGCTGATCTGGCTGACGCTGCTGCAAAACGCCTCGGGGCAACTGCTGGGCACCGAGCGTCGCTATGTCCGCGTCGGTCCGCTGCAGAGCTTTTTCCAGTCGTATGGACGCGAGCGCGCCTTCAATAACGCCTATTATGAAGGATTGATGTGGCCAGCCGACTATTCCTATCAGGACAATGCCGTCATCAACTGTATCTGGATGGGTTGCCGGGAGTTTAAGAACAAGAATGAGAAATATTACGAGAAATATGCCTTTCCCATGGCTACCGACGAAAATGTCGGTCTGGCGATATTCCCGCTTGAGATCAAACAGATCGCCAAATTCGCTCCTCCCTCGATCTACGTGGATGGCAGCGATATTACCGCGATCTATGCAGGGGACGTGGATGAGATTAACCCCGACCAGGCTGCCGATCGCGTCATCATCAATCGCATCAACACCTCTATGGGCCTTTCGATGACGCGCGAGATCTACTATTTTTCGCAGCAATACCACGATAACTATTTCATCAAGGTCTTCACGTTCACCAATACCGGCAACACCGATTTCGATGACGAGGTCGAGTTGACTGCACCCCTTAAGGGGGTTCGTATCAGCACCGGGGTGCGTTACAGCGTTTGTAGGGAGGGGGCGATGATGACCAGCGGCACCCAGCAATGGGGCCAGCAGAGCTGGGTGACCCGACGCGGGGAGACCTACGCCGCCCATGCCGGTGAGACTCTCACCGAAGCGAACGGCCCTGTGGACTGGCTGCGCTGTAATTTTGCCTGGGCCGGGCAGAAAAAGGAGATTGCCTGGGATTGCATCGGCGCTCCGGATGTCAATCGAGACGGCCGTTTGTGCGCTCCCCAGCATGCCGGCAATGTCATCCTTCATGTCGACAAAAGCGGAGCCGACAAGGCGGATGATCCGGCCCAGCCCCTGCTGAATGGATGGCATGGCGCTGATGCCCAGAGTTTTTTCTCGACAGGATTGATGACCGACAACGATCTGCCGCTGATGGCCAAGTTGTATGACATGACCGCCGGCGCAGCCCTGGGCGGCCTCGGCGGCAATGAACGCTTTGACGAAAAATATCTTGCTTCCGCTCCCGATGCCTTCACAGTGCATGGAGATGCCGGCGGAACCCATATGTGGGTGTGCTATGGGCCCTGGGATCTGGCGCATGGCGAAAGCATCACTATCGTTGAGGCGGAGGGGGTGGCGGGATTATCGCGCGAGCAGTGCGAACAGATCGGCCGACGTTGGAAAAAGGCCTACAACAATCCCAGTGATATGGGGCCCTTCACGCTGCCCGATGGCTCGACGACCACCAGCAAGGATGAGTACAAGGATAAATGGGTTTACACCGGCAAGGATTCTATTCTGCTCACCTTCAGCCGGGCCAAACGGAATTTTGATTCCGGCTTCAAGATTCCGCAACCGCCGCTTCCTCCCTCCTATGTTGAGGTCAAATCGGGTGGTGACATGATCAGCGTCTCCTGGGGGCCGAGCGTTTCCGAAAGCGCTGGCGGCTTTGGCGGATACAAGGTCTACCGCGCTATCGGACGTCCGGATACCATCTACTCCGAAATCTACAGCGGTGGACCCGGGACCTATGTCTACAATGACAAGCGAGCAGTGCGCGGGCAGGCTTACTATTACTATGTGGTTGCCGTCAATGACGGATCGAATAATGCCGACGGCCGCTATAACCCAACCGGTCCCCTGCACAGCAGCAAGTTTTATGGGCTGGCGAGCCAGCCAGCCTATCTCTCTCGGCAAGCGGGCGCGAATCTACAGGATATCCGCGTCGTCCCCAATCCCTACGATATCCGCTCGCGCAAGCTGCAGTATGTGGGCGAGGATGACAAGATTATGTTTCTCAATATCCCCGGTCACTGTACCATCCGGATCTATACTGAGCGAGGCGATCTTATCGATACCATTCACCATGAAAACGGCAGCGGCGACGAGCGCTGGAACTCGATCACCTCATCACGGCAGGTGGTGGTCTCCGGCGTCTACATCGTTCATTTCGAGGTCACTCAGGATTATCGGGACAGCGTAACCAACCAGCTCCTTTACAAAAAGGGAGAGGGCACATTCCGCAAATTCGTGATCATTCGCTGAGCAAGGTATCGTTCCGACCGTACGCACGTTTAAGGGCATTATGGACTACAGGAGAGAAGCATTATGTCAAGACTTTTAAAAGGGAGCCTGATTCTTGTATTCAGCCTTGCCTGCGGGCTATTAGCCGGGACCACCGGCAAATTGACCGGCACGGTGACGGATGCCGAGAGCGGGGGGCCGCTTCCTGGCGTCAATGTCGTCATTGAAGGGACCAGCTATGGCGCCGTGACCAACATCGAGGGGCATTACACCATCATCAATCTTCCGCCCGGGACCTATGATCTCCGTTTCTCGATGCTGGGGTATGCCACGTATCAGGTTCGCCAGGTGCGTGTCGAGATCGACCGTACGACGGAGGTCAATCGTACTCTGAAGAGCCAGGCCATCGAAGGCGAGAACGTAATCGTCGTGGCTCAGAGGCCGGTGGTCAAACGCGATGTCTCCAGCAGCCAGACCAATCTCGAGGCCGCCGCAATCGAGAATATGCCGGTGCAGACCGTGCGTGAAGCGTTGGTCCTTCAGGCGGGCATCCAGAAAGGCAGCGAAGGCCTGCTGATCCGTGGCGGGGCCGCTAATCAAACCGGCATGCTGCTGGACGGGCTGTCGCTGAATGATGAGCGCTCCAATATTCCCTACGCCGCACTCTCCATGAGCGCGGTCAAGGAGATCCAGATCCAGACCGGCGGATTCAGCGCCGAATACGGCAATATCCGCTCCGGGCTGGTCAATGTCATCACCAAGGAGGGCGATGCCGCCCGCTACAATTTCACCGCCAATTTGAATTACAGTCCGCCTGCAAGCAAGCATTTCGGGCGCTCTCTGTATGATCCGATGTCTTATTTCAACCGGGTTTATATGGATCCGGCGGTTTGTTACACCGGCACGAACAACGGCGCCTGGGATGAGTATACCCGTAGCCAGTACCCCAATTTCGACGGCTGGAAGTCGGTCGCCGACAAAACCCTTCAGGATGCCAACCCCGCCAATGATCTCACCGCCGAGGGCGCCAAGCGGCTCTATGAATGGCAGCACCGCCGCCAGGGCGATATCACCAAGCCCGACTATGTGGCGGATCTCGGCTTCGGCGGACCAGTTCCCCTGCTAAGCCAGTTCGGGCGAACCCGTTTCTTCCTCAGCCACTTCCGCGAACAGGAAATGTTCATCTTCCCGCTCTCCCGCGACGGCTATAACGAGAATTATACCCAGCTCAAACTAACCTCAGATCTCTCGAAGAACATGAAGCTGATGTATACCGGGCTCTACGGCGAAGTCTACTCGGTCTCCCCATACAACTGGACCACGGCGCCGACCGGGTATGTGCTACGCGATCAGGGCGAGATCGCCGATCTGCTCAACAGCACCGACGGCCTCGCCATCCTTTATGTGCCGGCCTATTACAGCCCCACCGCGATCTATCGTCAGATGCACGGCTTGAAATTGACCCATATGCTCTCGCCGAAGACCTTTTATGAATTTACAGCGGAATATCAATACAACCGCACCAATACCTATCAGATGAGCCTGCGGGATACCGCCAAAACGCATCAGATCATGCCCGGCTATTTTGTTGACGAGATGCCCTATGGGTACTGGGGATATGGCACCAACAGCATCAACGGCGACCGTATGGGCGGATGGATGAATCTGGGTCGCGACAGGAGCGTCAACACCACAACCAACATCAAGCTCGACTTGACCAGTCAAATCGCCGCGCGCCATCAGATCAAGACCGGCGCCCAGGTGGTTTATAACGACTATGACATCAACTCCGGGACCGTCAGTCCCTCCATGGACACCTGGAACCGCTCCATGACCTACCATGTCTTCCCATTCCGTATCGGTGCCTATGTTCAGGACAAAATCGAGTACCAGGGCTTTGTCGCCAATTTGGGGTTGCGCATGGATCAGGTCAATCCCAATGGGGATTATATGGTCCTCGATGCCTATGACGTTAACCTGGGCGCGGGGTACGGCAAGGAGATCACCAGCCACGTAGCGAAGGCTAAAAGCAAGTCACAGACCTACTGGAGTCCGCGCCTGGGCATCTCACACCCGATCACCGACAACAGCAAACTCTATTTCAACTATGGCCATTTCCGGCAGGAGCCTTACTCCTCCTACCGGTTCCGGTTGCAGCAGGAGCGCAGCGGCTTGGTCACCTATCTTGGTGACCCCAACATGGTCATGGAAAAGACCGTCTCGTATGAGCTGGGCTACTCGCAGAGCCTCTTCAGCAGTATGCTGCTGAACCTGGCGGCCCATTACAAAGATGTGAGCAACCAGGCGGGTTGGGTTTATTACCACAATTTCAAGGGTACGGTGGATTACTACAAGGCGGAGAACAACCGCTATGAGGACATCCGCGGCTTTGAAGTAACGCTGACCAAGCAGAGTGGTGATTGGCTCACGGGTTTTGTCAATTATACCTATGAAGTCTCGACGCGGGGATATTTCGGCTTGGTTTCCAATTATGAAAACCCAAATGAGCAGCGGGCTTACCTGCGCGAGAATCTCTATCAGGAGCGGCCGCATCCCCGTCCCTACGCCCGCGCGAACCTCGATATGCATACCCCCAAGGGATTCGGGCCGGAGATCTCCGGCCTGCATCCCCTGGAATCCTTCAATATCAGCCTGCTCGGAGACTGGCGGGCCGGCAGCTATGTCACCTATAATCCCAACAACATTCCCGGCGTGATCGACAATGTGCGCTGGAAAGATCAGTTCAACCTCGATTTGCGCCTGGCCAAGTCGATTCGTATTGCACGCCTGGAGAGCCAGGTCTATCTGGATTTCACCAATGTGCTCAATCTCAAGTATCTCAATTATGCCAGCTTTGCGGATAACTACGATTATGTGGACTATCTTGAATCGCTCAATTTCAGCTGGGAGAAGGGGGATGAGAAGGGGAGCGACAAGATCGGCGATCTGCGTCCGGAAGGGACGAAGTATGAGGCTCTCGAACTCAATCCCTATAACGACCCGGCCATCAGCGCGCGCAACAAGGTTCGCAAGGAGAACAAGAGCTATATCGACAACCCGAATGTCGATTCTCTCTGGTGGCTGAATCCCCGTGATATCACCTTTGGCATCAGGATCAACTTTTAATCGTACGAGGAATTCAAATGACAAGAACCAAGCACCCCCCAATGCCTGGAATCAAGGGGATCATCCTCACCCTGATGCTCTCCGGAATCTGGGCAGCGGCACTTTCCCAGGTGGTTTCAACCGACCGGCGCTATATCCGTATCGGCGAGTTGCAGAACCATTACACCGCCTACGGTTCGGACCGCGCCTGGAACAATACCTATTATGAAGGGCTGCGCTGGCCGGCGGGCTATTATTATCAGGACAACTCGGTGATCCGCCGCCAGTGGATCGGCTGCACGAACTTTACCAATCCGCGCGACGAGCATTTCGAGAATTTTGCCATCACCTTTTCCGAGGGCAATGTCGGGACCGCCTTGTTTCCGGTGGAGCTGAAGCAGATCGCCAAATTCGCACTGCCCGTCGTCTATGTGGACGGCATTGATATCAGCGCTCCCTATGCTTCTGATGTCGATGAGATCGATCCCTCGATTATCCCCGACCGCATAGTGATAAACAAGGTCAACACCCTGATCGGATTGACCATAACCCGCACCATTTATGCCTTCAGCCAGCAATATCACAATAATTACTTCATCCAGACCTGGACGCTGGAGAACACCGGCAATGTGGATTATGACGACGAGATCGAACTGACCCGGCCGCTGACGGGGGTCCGGTTCAGTTTTGGGGTCCGCTATTCGGTGTGCCGGGAGGGAGCCAGTCCCATTGGCGGGGCCCAGACCTATGGCAAATTCAGTTGGGTTACCAGACGCGGCGAAAATTATGCCGAGCACTATGGCGAAAAAATAACCGAAGCCAACCCCATAGTCGACTGGATCCGCTGCGGTTTTGAATTTGCCGGTCAGAATCCGGTCAACGCTTTTGACAATATCGGAGGTCCCTACCTCTCCAAAAACGGCCGCCTGGCCGCCCCGCAGCACGCGGGTGTGGCGATTCTCCATGTCGACAAGTCGGCCAGCGATCACAGCGACGATCCGGCGCAACCCCTGAAATTGGGGTGGCATGCGGGCGATTCTTACCCGGGTGTCACCAGCTACACCAAGGAAGGGGAAGTATCGATGGGCATCCTCTACAACGTGATCAGCGGCAATCCCTACATGGGACTGGGCGGTACCAACCGTTTTGATGAAACCTATATGGCCACCCACCCTGATCCCTCCACCGTACACAACGACGGCGGCGGCACCAACCTCTGGGTGTGTTACGGCCCATGGGATCTCCAGCACGGCGAATCGGTTACCATTGTCGAAGCCGAAGGCGTCTCCGGGATCAACCGGCAGCAGTGTGAGACCATCGGCGCCCGCTGGAAGAAGGCCTATCTCGATCCGGCCGACAAAGGGCCTTTCACCCTCCCCGATGGCAGCACCACCAACGACAAGGATGTCTACAAGAACAAGTGGGTTTTCACCGGCAAGGATTCGATCCTGCTCACCTTTGGCCGCGCCAAACGGGCGATGGATGCCCAGTACAAAATCCCTCAACCGCCACTGCCTCCGCCCCTGGTGGACGTCAAATCGGGCGGCGACCGCATCACCATTTCATGGACCGCCAGCCCATCGGAGGGAGATGCCGATTTCGCCGGTTACAAGGTTTTTCGCGCGGTCGGCCGCACCGATACCGTCTTCCAGGAGATTTACAGCGGCAGCAAGGAGATCCACGCCTTTGCTGATGTCTCGGCCATCCGCGGCATCTCGTACTATTACTATGTTTCCGCGTTCAATGACGGCAGCAAGAACACGACCGGCGAGTGCAATCCAACCGGTCCGTTGCTGAGCAGCCGCTATTACACCCAGACCACCGAACCAGCTTATCTGCGCCGGCAGGCGGGGCAAACCCTGGAGGGGATCCGTGTGGTTCCCAATCCCTACAATATCCGCTCCCGCGCACTGCAGTTTGGCACGGTGAACGATCTGGACAAGATCATGTTCTATGACATTCCCGGCCATTGCCGGATCCGGATCTTTACGGAGCGGGGGGATCTGATCAACAGCATCGAACATGAAGACGGCAGCGGTGATGAGAGCTGGAACTCGATCACCTCATCTCGTCAGGTGGTGGTCAGCGGCATCTACATTGTCCACTTTGAAGTCACAGCGGATCAATACGATTCGGCCACCAATACGCTGCTCTACAAGAAAGGCGACACCGCCGTTCGCAAGCTTGTCATCATCCGTTAACTTCAGCTGGGTAAAACCGCTGCGAAGATTCTGCCGCAGGGCGGCCGCAGCGGTTTTTTTTGCCCTGAATCCTTATTGAGGCGTGAAATGAAACGAAACAGCATCATCGTTCTGGTACTGATCCTTTTTTCCGTTCTGCTCGCTGCGGATAACACCGAATTCCGCGCCACATGGGTCATCACCTGGGAAATCTATGGCGGCCACCAGCCGGTCGAGACCGTCAAGGCGCGCATCCGCAAGATCCTTGATGATCATCAGAAGGCCAACATGAACGCAGTCCTCTGGCAGGTTCGCCAGGGAGGCACCGCCTATTATAGTTCTCCTTTTGAACCCTGGGGTGCTTACCTCGACGCAGCCGATCCAGGATTTGATCCCCTGGCCTATGCGATTGAGGAGGCCCATAGCCGCGGCATGGAGCTGCATGCCTGGTTCAACGCTTTCAACGTCAGTTCGAGCACATCCGGTGCGGCGGTGCAGAAGCATCCCGAATGGGTTTGCCGCAACAGCAGTGGCGAGCCCATGAGTTCCGACCGCTGCTTCTCACCGGGCCTTGCCGCAGTGCGCGACTATACCGTCGCTGTGGCGATGGATCTGGTCCGCCGATATGACATAGACGGCCTGCATCTCGATTACGTGCGCTGGAACGAGTATTCGGGCGCAACCGCACTACAGAAGGAGCCGGCGCGGCCACGGCTGGATGGCCAGATCAGCGAGTCCGAACTCGCCGACCTGCAGGCCAATATGGCCTCGCGTTATCTTTATGATATCGACCATCCTTACAGCGCGGGGGTGCCGTCCGGATTCGCCTCCTGGGAAGAGTGGTGGCGCTGGTCGGTCACTGAATTCGTGCATACCCTGCACGATTCCGTCCAGGAGGCCAAGCCCTGGGTCCGTCTTTCGGCCGCGGCGCTCGGAAATTACAACTGGGGCGGCTGGCAGGGCTATGGTACGGTCTATCAGGATGCAGCCCTCTGGTTCAACCGCGGTTACATCGATCAGCTGGTGCCGATGCATTACCACTGGACTACCGGGGCCGGTTTTTACAACATGTTGACCGGTTCCTCCGCCAGCTGGGGGACCTATATTCAGGAGGGGATCGCCGCCGGTCGGCTTTTCAGCGTCGGCCCGCCCTCCTATATCCTCAGCGAAAACCGGATTATGGACCGTCACACCGAGATCGCTGCATATTGCCGTCTGGTTCCCTGGGTCGACGGGTTCCAGTTCTTCAGTTATGGTTCCTGGGAGGATAACCTCTTTTTCAAGGAAGCCGCCGCGAGTTTCTTCCCGAACAAGACCAAGGTCCGTGCGGCCAAATTTCTGTCCGATGTCGTTCCCGCGGCCCCCCTGCTCACGGTGAATCGCGTCGATTCGCTCACATACCAGGTGACGGTCACCCTGCCCGCCGGCTCGATCGCGCCCGGGCGCATTGCCCTGTATCGCCTCGAAACCAATGACCCTCATCCAGAACGCGATGCCATCCGCCAGATGCTCTGGTGCAACGGCAGCATCAACTACACCGACCATTTTGATGGCTTACAGGATCACGCCGGCTCGTTTTACTACTATGCGACATTCCTGGACCGGTTCTGGAACGAATCCCTGCCCTCGGAAGTCGCCGAAGCCGGACCGGTGCCCTCCTTTGCGCCGCAGGTTTCCACCACAACCCCCGCTGACGGCGATACCGTTCATGTCGGCGATGACCTGGTACTCGTCTTCAGCAAGGGTATGGATTCTACCTCGGTGGCGGCCGCTCTCAGCTTCACGCCCGCGATTGTGGTAGGCAAGATCTCCTGGAGCGCTGACTACCACATCATGACCCTGCAGCCGGCGGCACCCCTTTCGTTCGCTACGACCTATACCCTGAACCTGAGTGACGCCGCCAGCGATCGCAACGGCACTGCGCTGGATGGCGATGCCGACGGAGCCGCGGGCGGATCATTTCAAATACGTTTCACGACCGATGCCCGTGATCTTAACGGCCCGGAACTGGTCGCCCTGTACCCAGCCGGGCCGGATGAGCCCATGCCGGTTGAAGGGGTGATCAACCTGGTGTTCAATGAACGGATCCTGCCCGCTTCCATAAAGGATTCCACGATCCTTGTTACCCTGGACGGGGTGCCCGTGAAATCGATGTGGTCCCATGTGCCTGTAGGAAACCGCTCCGTGCTTTCGATCCAGCCGGCCAAACCGCTCGAGATCAACACCAACTTTCATCTGCTCCTTAAGCCGACCCTCAGCGACACCTCCGGCAATAGCATCCCGCAGCCTATCGATCTGGATCTGACGACGCGGGGTGAACGTACGCTGAAAGAGGTGACCATTGAGAAGTTCTTCGGCGCCAGCAACTGGAAGGATCCCGGCTACAGCGGCTCCACGGTGGGCACCATTGCCGCCAAAACCCTTTTTGAAATGGACCGGACGGTCTATCTTCCCAATTCCCTTGGAACGCAAAAATATTCCGCGGCCCTGCGCTATCAGTGGGATACCGCAGCAGCCGAGCACCTGTGCCGCGTCTATCTCGATCCGGCAACGACCCCGGCCACCGTCTTTTTCGACACGACCTATACTCTGCAAATTCAGGTCTTTGGCGACGGCAGTGGCTCGCTGCTGCGTCTGGCGATCGATGAGGTGCCTGCCAAGAACACCCTGCCGGAGGTGACCCAGTGGGTTAAGATCGATTGGTACGGCTGGCGGTTGGTGGAATGGAAGCTGAGCGATCCCGGCGTGGTCGGCTCCTGGCTGGCGACCAATGGCATGCTGGACGGCAACAAATTGACCATTGACAGTATCCAACTGGCGCCGGCGGCTGGATCGGCTGTCAGTGGATCGATCTATCTGGACAACTTGGTGGTCGTTCTCAAAACTACCAACCCGACGGCAGTGGAGCAACCGGAGGTGACCCTCCCCGCCCGGTTCATACTGGAACAGAATTATCCCAATCCCTTCAATCCGGTTACCTCCATCCGCTTTGAACTGCCGCAGGCGGGCACCGTACGCCTGGCGCTCTATGACCTGCTCGGACGCGAAGTCGCGGTGCTGGCGGAAGGCATGTACACTGCCGGGCGTCATGAGATCCACGTCGACGGCCGCTCCCTGAGCTCCGGCACCTATCTCTATCGTCTAAGCCAGGGCGGCCATACTCTCGCACGCAAGTTGCTGCTGCTCCGCTGAAGAGGGCCGTCTGTGTCTGCGAAAGAAAAGCCCGACACCGCCGTCTGGAGCGGCCCACCGATCGTTCCGGGGCCGCTCCGCGCCATCCTGGTGTCGCGTCTGCGTTTCATGGGGGATATCATTCTCACCACCCCGCTGCTGGCGGCGCTGCGGCGACATTATCCAGAGGCCCGCATCGGCTATCTGGCGGAGGCCCCCTACCATCATCTGCTGGAGCATCATCCGGCTGTGGACGAGCTTTATTCCTTCCGGCGCGGCGATGAACGCAGCCAGATCGGCCTGATCCGCCGCCTGCGGCGGCATCGGTGGGATGTGGCGATCGACCTCTTCGGCAATCCGCGCTCAGCCATGCTGCTCTATCTAAGCGGGGCGCGCCGGCGCATCGGCGGCGATTTCCGCGGCCGGCGTTACCTCTACACCCACCGCATCCCCGATCCGGGCGAGCGGATGACAGCCATCGCTTTCCACCTGAGTTATCTCGCCCCGCTCGGCATCACCGGAGAGCCGCTGCTGCCCGTCATCACCGTCACGCCCGGGGAAAAGGTGGAGGCGCGGCAGTACCTCGAAGACCGGGGATACGATCTGCAACGGCCGGTCATCGGCCTGCATCCGGGCGCCACCTGGCCGGCCAAACGCTGGTTTCCCGAGCGATTTGCCGCTCTCGCCACCCGCTTGCACGAGGCGAAGATGCAGACTCTCTTCACGATGGGGCCGGGCGAGGAGCCGATCATCGATGCGGTTTACCGGCTGCTGCCCTTCCCGCTGGCGCGGCCGGAACCCCTCCCCTTGCGGCGCTTCGCCGCCCTGCTGTCTCAGTTGCGGGTCTATGTCAGCAATGACTGTGGGCCGCTGCATCTCGCCCCCGCCGTGGGCACCCGGACGGTCGGGATCTTCGGCCCGGGCGAACCCGACATCTGGTTCCCTTACCCGGCCGCGGTGGGCCATCGCCTCGTCTATCATGCTCTGGATTGCAGCCGCTGCCACCGCGACCTTTGCCCCGACATGGCTTGCATGCGGGCGATTACCGCGGAGGAGGTCCTCACGGCCGTCCAATCGGCCCTGGCACACCAGGAGGCCGGAGCGAGGGCAGAGCCATGATTCGGCCGGAGACTTCTGTTCTTCCTCCCGTGCAGCAGCGCTTGTTGCAACGCCGCAAATGGACCGTCGCGACGGTGATGCTGGTTACCTTTTTGTTTCTGCTACTTTACAATCTCGGTTCCTATCTCTTCCTCAAACATATGGGCCGGGAACTCGAACAGGGACTCGACCAGCGGCTGATGACCGCCGCCTCGCTGACTTCGGATCTCATCGAGCGCAGTGCGGTCAGCTTTTCCGATGCGACGGATGCGGAGCTGCTCCGCACCATTTTGACCCGCATCCGCCTTGATCAGGATTTGGAGGCGGCTTACCTCATCGATCCGAAGGGCCGAGTGGTACTCGACGCCCGCCGCGATCTGGAGGGTGTGGCCGGGCGAAGCTATGTGGCGGAAGATAGTCTGGAGATCCGCGCGGCTCTTGGCGGCGCCACCCGTGCCTCTCGGCTGCATACGGTTGCCGGCAATCACTTCAAGAGCGCTTATACACCCGTCGGTGATGTCTATGGCAAAACAGCCATCCTCGTGCTGGAGGCCAGCGCCGGATTCCTGCGCACAACCGGCCAGTTTTACCGGGCGCTCTACATCGGCGTCAGCATCAGCGTGCTGCTCCTCGCTGCCCTGGCCGTCTTTTTGACCCTGGCGATGCTCCAGTTTGTGCGTACCGAGAGCCGGCTCTATCAATCGGAGCGTCTGGCGAGCATGGGGCAGATGGCGGCGACCGTCGCACACGAAATCCGCAATCCCCTGGCCATCATCAAGAGCACGGCGGATGTGCTGCGGGAAAAACAAACGCAGCACGAGCGCACCGACGAGTTTTTTGGCTATATCGACGAGGAGATCCTCCGCCTCAACCGGATCATCACGGACTTTCTCGCCTACGCGCGCGAACCGCGGCTGGAACGACGCCGCTGCGATCTGGTCCCCCTGCTGCAGGGAGTGGCCACGGGCTTTTCCCGCCAGGGCGCCACCGTAACCTGGGAATGCGGGCTCTCCGAGCTGTGGATACAATGCGATCCCGCACAGATCGAACAGGTGGCGCTGAATCTGCTGATCAATGCCCGGCAGGCGCTCGGCGAGACGGAGAGCGAGGCCATCATCCTCCGGCTCAAGGAACAGCGGCGGCGGGGATGGAGACAGGTGGTTATTGAGGTGGAAGACCACGGAGCCGGACTGCAAGGTCGCGGCAGGGAGATTTTCGAGCCCTTCTTCACGACTAAAGCGAACGGTACCGGACTGGGGCTGGCGATCTGCAAACGAATCGTCGAAGCGCACGGCGGGGAGATCGAAGCCCTCGACGCCCCCGGCGGAGGGACCCTGATGCGCATAACCCTGGGCAATTGATCAAGGTGGAGTGAAGGATGGAGATAAAAACAGCCAAGCTCCTGATCGTGGACGACGAAAAACGGATGTGCGCGGTGCTACGCGAAGCCCTGGCAACGCCGCAATTGGCGGTCACGACCGCCGATAGTGGTGAAGCGGCCTGGGCGGCGCTCTCCCTTGAACGCTTTGATGTGATTGTCAGTGATATCAAAATGGCCGGAATGAGCGGGCTGGAGCTGCTCAAAAAGGTCAAGGCCAGCATGCCCGAGACCGAGGTCCTGCTGATGACCGCCTACGCCGATGCGCGGACGGCTGTGGAGGCGATGAAGGTCGGTGCGTTCGATTATATCATCAAGCCCTTCGAAATCGAGGAGCTGCGTCTCAAGATCCGCAATATTCTGGATAAGCACCAACTGCAGGAAGAGAACCGGGACCTGCGGGTCCAGTTGAAGGAGCGTTTTTCGCTCGAAAATCTGGTGGGCCAGAGTGGCGCGATGCAGAAGGTTTATGAGTTGGTGGAGAAGGTGGCGCCGACCGATGCCACTGTGATCATCCGTGGGGAGAGCGGCACCGGCAAGGAACTGGTGGCGCGGGCGATCCATGAGCGCAGCCGGCGCAGCGAAGCCCCTTTCATCGCGGTGAACTGTAGCGCTCTGCCGGAGACCTTGCTCGAAAGCGAGCTCTTCGGCCATGAGAAGGGGGCCTTCACGGGAGCGGAGCGGCAAAAGCCGGGCCGATTCGAAATGGCCGATGCGGGGACGATTTTCCTGGATGAGATCGGCGATCTGGCGCCGGCGACTCAGGTCAAGCTGCTGCGGGTTCTGCAGCAGCGTGAATTCACAAGGCTGGGCGGGACGGAGACCCTGACCATGCGAGCGCGCATCCTCACGGCAACCAACCGGGATCTCGAAGCCGCGGTGCGCAGCCAGACCTTCCGCGAGGATCTTTACTACCGGATCAATGTTTTTCCAATTCAACTGCCGCCGCTGCGCGAACGGCCAGAGGATATACCCGATTTGGTGGCCCACTTTCTCGCGCGGCAGAATGCGGATCCGACGGGTATCGACGCCGCCGCCCTGCAAAGCATGATGACCTATGGCTGGCCGGGCAATGTCCGCGAACTGGAAAACATCATCGAGCGGGCGCTGATCCTTTCTGGTGGCAAACCCATCACCCTCAACGATCTCCCGGCCCATCTGCGCGGCCAAGAGCTGCAGGGTGAGGCAGCGCTGCGGTCCGCCTATGAACTGCCCACTCTCGACGAGATGGAGCGCCATCTCATAGAGCGCGCCATTGCCAGGGCAGAGGGCAATAAAAGCAAGGCGGCGCGGCTGCTCGGCATCACTCGCCGGCAGCTCTATTCGCGCATGGAGCGCTGGGAGATGCCGGGCGATGATGAAAAAAAAGAGCCCCCGGAATGAACTTATTAACGAATTTTGCGTTATTAGGGATGCAAATCGCTCTTATTTCGCCGGGTGATGAATTTTGCTGTTGCAATTTTCATCTTTTATTGGTTATTTAATAGCGATGCATTACAAGTACTTCAACCTGCTGGAGGTAAACAATGAAAAAACGTGTCTTTGTGAGGGGCCTGATCCTCGTCCTGGCATTGGTCTTTGCCGTGACCCTTTTCGCCCAGGCCGATAAAGCCCAATACATCGGCGCCGCCAAATGCAAAATGTGCCATTCCGCGAAGGCCAAGGGCGAAGCCTATCCCATCTGGTCCAAGAGCAAACATGCCAGTGCGTATGCCACCCTGGCCACTGAGGAGGCCAAAGCGGTCGGGAAAAAGGCCGGCATCGAAGATCCGCAAAAATCGGCCAAATGTCTCAAATGCCATGTCACCGCCTACGATGCTCCCGCCACCGCGAAAGCGGCCACCTACAAGATGGAAGAGGGCGTGACCTGTGAAACCTGCCACGGCCCCGGCTCGCTCTATCAGTCGATGAAGGTCATGAAGGCGCTTCAGGCCAAGACCCAGGACGCTGCTGCGGTCGCCTATAACCCCGGCGACAAGAAGAGCTGCGTCAAATGCCACAATCAGGAAAGCCCGACGTTCAAGCCCTTCAAGGCGGAAGAGGCCTTCAAGCTCATTGCGCATCCTGCACCCAAGAGCTGATTCGGACACGTCCGGTTTCGCCTTGACCGGTCGGCAAGGCACCACCTTTTTTCTCGCGCTGCCATCCCCAGGCAGCGCGAGGTTTTTATTCTCATCCCACCACGAAGCGAAAGACCGAACCATGCAAAAGTCAGGCCTCTGCTTCATGCTCTTGATTGTATTGGCTGCAGCGGGCGCTTTCGCGCAAAGCCCGTGTGCCGCCTGCCATGGCGATTCCTCGATGACGCGACCCAATGTGACCGGCGGCGAGGATTCTCTTTACGTCAATGAAGCTCTTTTCGCCCAATCCGTACATGGCCGGTTGAATTGCTCGGACTGTCACCGCGATGCGGTGGGGGATCCCCATGATACCCCCCTCAAGCGGGTCGATTGCGCCCGCTGTCATGGCGATGCCGCCGCGGAGTACGCCAAGGGCCTGCACGGACGCGCCCTGGCCGCAGGCGATCAGGATGCTCCGGTTTGCAGTGACTGTCACGGTAAGCATGATATCCTAAGTTCTCTGGAAACCGCCTCCCGCACCCATCCCGCCCATCTTCCATCAACTTGCGGCGCGTGCCATCGCGACAAGGGGTTGGCGGAGAAGCACGATATCCGGATCGCAGCACCGGTGGAAAAATTCAGCCGTGGGGTTCATGGCAAGGCGCTTATGAATGGCAACGATGGCGCCGCCACCTGCAGCAGCTGCCACGAAGTCCACAATCTGCGGGCAGCGAGCGATCCGAAATCTCCGGTCAACCGGGCTAATATTTCTAAAACATGCGGCACTTGCCACGGCGATGTACAGGCCGAATTTGATACAAGCATTCACGGCAAGGACCTTGCCAAGGGGATTGCCGATGTGCCCACCTGCACCTATTGCCACGGTGAACACGAAATCCTTTCGCCGAACGATAATAACTCTCCCACTGCAGCGAGCAATGTCTCTGAAAAGATCTGCGCTTCCTGTCATGGCATGCTGCAACTGAATGAAAAATATGGTATCAACCTCGATCCGGTTACGTCGTATCGTGGCAGCTATCATGGTCTGGCTACCCACCGCGGTTCCAAGGTGGCGGCTAACTGTACCAGCTGCCACGGAGTGCACGCCATCCTGCCACAATCCGATCCGGCCTCAACCATTCATGTGGCCAATCTGAGCAAGACCTGCGGCTATTGTCATCCCAACGCCAGCCAGGAATTTTCTCGGAGCTATATCCATGCCAGACCCAATTCTTTTGGCGATGCCCTGGCCGCTTATATCGGCAAGGCGTACATCTGGCTGATTGTTGTGGTGATCGGTGGCATGGTGCTTCACAACCTGATCATCTGGTTCAAATATGCCCGCGCCAAATGGCGGGCCCTCAAACTCCAAAAGACGATCCAGCGCTTCGACCGCCAGTGGATTATTCAGCATGTGGCGATCCTGATCTCCTTCACTCTCCTGGTGATCACCGGTTTTGCCCTCAAATACCCGAATACCACGTGGGCCCGGCTGCTCACGACGCTCGGTCTGAACGAATGGCTGCGCGGGACGATTCACCGAATCGCCGCCGCCGTGATGCTGGCGGCCGGGCTCTATCACCTCGGCTACCTCGCCTTTGCGCGCAGCGCCCGAGGCGAGCTGCAAGCCCTGCTTCCCGGCATCAACGATGTCCGCCAGTTCATTGCCAATATGAAATTTCATTTGGGGATGAGCAAGGAGCGCGCCAATTTCGGGCGCTATGGCTATGTCGAAAAAGCGGAATACTGGGCCCTCGTCTGGGGCACCTTGGTCATGGCTTTGACCGGTTTTATCCTCTGGTTTCCGACGACCGCCACCTATCTGCTGCCCGCCTGGATTGTCAAGGTAGCCGAGACCATTCATCTTTATGAGGCTTGGCTTGCATTCCTGGCTATTCTGCTCTATCACATGTTCTTTGCGATTTTCCACCCGGCCGATTACCCCATCAACCTCACCGGCTTCACCGGCAAGATCACCGAAGAGGAGGCGGAGGAACGCTTCCCGGCGTGGTTTGAGGAGGTGAAGAAAAAGGAGGAGGCCAAGGATAGCGGCGCGGAATAAGCTGCTTGAGTAAAAAAAGCCGGATTGGATGATCCGGCTTTTTTATGTCCAGGCGGTCAGTGTTTTCTGCGGCGGGAGAGCGAGAGGCCGCCAAAACCGGAGATCACCGCAATATAAAAGCCGAAATCGTACCACCATCCCCGGTTGAAGGGCTCGTATATGCGGACTTGGTCATCGAAGAGGCCGATGATTAGGGTGACGGGAGCAATCCAGCCGTGCCAGACGCCGTCGAAAAAGCCGGCCGGCCCGGCAGCCGTATATTTGCCGGTGCCGGGAGCACAGCCGGAGAAGAGCAGCAGCGCGAAGAGCAGGAAAACCAGGAAAAATGGAAGTGACTTCATGATGGAATCTCCTTTGCTGAATTTACCGGATCAGAAACATGCGGTTTGAGATCATAAAGTCCGTGCCGAAGAGCACGGCAAAATAGAGCCCCGAGGCAGCCAGACGCCCGGCTTCATCCCTTCCATCCCAGACGCTCTCCTGCTCTCCCTTTCCCGCACGGCCCGAAATTAGGCTGCGCACGCGGCGCCCCTGGACATCATAGATATCGAGATTGACTTCCCCTTCCGACGGAAGATAAAAGCGGAGCACAGTGGAGGTGTTAAAGGGGTTGGGATAGGGGGAGAAGAGCTGCGCCTCAACAGGTTGCGGGGTGAACTGGCGCCGGGCCACACCGGTGCCGTAGCCGAGGAGGGTGAAGCGGATGGCATCCGCACGTAGCACCGTGCCGGCATTCTGCCCGCCAGCGTGGATGACCTGCACCAGAACCGGCACGCCGGCGGATAGATCATACTCGCCCAGGGTCACCCAGGTGCCGCTGCTGCTGTTCTGATCGACGTAGAGCGAATCCAGGGTACGGCCGCCGCAGAGGATCCGGTAGAGGGCATGATCGCTGGCATTGGCTGTCTTGGGCACGATGATCGCCAGGCTGTAGCGCCCGGCAAGAGGCAGATGGACGGTAAACTGGGCGAAGGTGCCCGGGCCGTCGCTGAGATTGACATAGCGGCTGCTGGGGCCCCAGGCCTGTGCGTTCGAGGTGCGCCAGTCCCCATACTCGCGATAGCCAGAAGAATCTGCATTATCCACGGTTATGAAATAGGCATTCGCTTGCACCGTCATGGGCAGGATACTACGCGGTGTGATGGGATCATCGCTGAGGATGATCAGGGAATCGGTGGCCGTCACTGTCTGCTCGGCGCGGAAGCGTATCGACAAGGTGACCTCGCTGAAGGGCGGCAACTCCAGCGGCCCTTGCCGGCTCGGGATGAATAAGCCTTGCTGGCTGGAGATGGAATGGATCCGCAGGGGCTCCTTGCCGGTATTCTGCAGCAGCAGGTGCTTTTCGATTGGTGTGAAAAGGCTGATCTCGCCGAAGGTGAGAAGGTGCGGCGAGATCAGCAATTGACGGTCGGGGATGAGCGGCGTGATCCTGAGTGCATCAATGCTGAACGAACGGGAAGAACTGCTGCGATTACGGGCGATCAGGTAGAGCGCCGGCGCAGCGGCGGGATCGAGTGTACAGGTGGCGGCGCGCTGCCACTGCTTCGCCTCCCAGGGACCGGCGATCTCACGCCGCCATTCCTGACGCCCTGACTGCGTCAAGACCAGCGTCAGGGTGTCCATGGGCTGGGATACAGGAGTTTGCTGAAAGAAGAGCTGATAGAGTCCCTTTTCGCGCACGGGCAGGTCGAGGCGGATCACCGCCGAATCCCCCGCCGCAACACGCGCTACGCGGGCATCGGTACCCCAGGCGTACTGATCGATGATTGTGAATCCTCCCACCAGCTCGCGGTAACCCTCCGACTCATTGTCGAGAAAAAGATCGTCGGGCAGATAGCGGATGAGCTGCAGACTCTGATTGCCGACGGTGTCGGTCAAGGCGACACCCGCCTTAGCCAGCTGCGTCCGTTTGACGGGAGATACCGCCTCCCACTTATTTACGCCGGTGGGCGTGCAGGACAAGATCTGGTAGCGGCTGTATATATCCTTGACGGCCACGAAGGGCTGCGTCTGGAAGATGGGCTCGTCGGTCTGGATGAGGAAGCGCGGCTCCTCGCCGCCTTGATCAGTAAACGTGAGCGCCGGTGCCTGGTCATCCGGCGTCTTCAGCCAGGCTTTGAAGGCATCGACGGCGGTCATATGGTGGAAGTGGACTCCGGGATAGCGTTTGGCTGTGGCGGTGATGAGGTCATGGGCATTGCGGATCTGGTCGGGGAAGTCGGTTTCGGGAAGATGCGACCAGAGGCAAGCCAGCTGGTCCTTACCTGCCGCCGCCCTGGCGAACATCTGATTGACAATCGTTGCGGTGAGGCTGTTCATCTTGATACAGCGCACGTTCCAGCCCCTGGCTGCGCCCGGCAGCTGGTAGTTGGTCAGGGAGGGGTGAAACGGCACCCACTCGGAAGAAGAGAGCGACCAGTCATAGATGTTGTCGCTGGGTTCATCATCCTGGAGTCGTTTGTCCGGCCAGGCGTCATGCAGGCAGAAGGGAATCAACTTGTCGATGTAGTTTTGCCATTCATTATCCATGTAATGCCAGCCGCTTCGAAACGAAACCGGGAAGATCTCCTCCTCCAGCAGGTAATGGCAGAGGGTGATATCAAAGTCTTCGCGGCACTCGGAAAAATTGCGCGCCTGGTTCCAGTAATAGCGGCCGTCGCCATTTTCATCGTTCCAGACCCAGGTGTGGTAATGGAGGGTCAGCTCATCGCCCACCTGTTTGAGGGGTTGGCTGTAATAGCGCTTCATCAGGTGCAAAGCGATGGTGTTGGGGAGAGGCACATCGCAGTTATCAGCATAACGGAAGACATTGCCGCCATGCATCCACCAGGTGAGGGGGAGCGGCTGGCCGGCGGAATCGAGCAATTTCGCGCGGAAAGCCGGATCGATGACCCGGGCCGCGTTGCTGGCGGGGCTGGAATAGGTCTCCGGCTTGTAATGGCAGACGAAAGAGTTGACATCGAGACCGTCCCAAATGCTCGTATCCGAGCCGTATACCAGGTAGACCTCTCCCTGGGCCCAGAGGTTAGCGGCAACGACAAGCAGAAGGGTGAGTATCAGGGCGATATGGAACCCGATCGCCTCCGGACCGAAGGCGCGAAGGAGGATGGCCTAGTGATCCTCCCGTTTGTCAACGCGCATCTTGAGCGTGCCGATGCCGGTGGAGACGACCAGGTAGAGCGAATCCTTCTCCTTTTCATAGTTGCGTGAATAATAGTAGGAGCCCTCCTGGGTGAACCAGTTGGGATAATCGACGTTGGAAAGGAAGAGGAATTTGGAGACCTTGACCTTGACACCGATATCCTCCGGGACGATGATAGTGGTCTCGCCGATCTCCAGGTCGACGCGGGCCATGGCGTGGCGGATCTTTTCGCCGTTGAAATCGATGGACATTTCGCCGACGCTGCTGTTGATGTCCGCTTCGGAAAAGTTGGCGTTGCCCAGGTTGACAAGCTGGACCTTGCCGACCTTGAAATCGACGTCGAAGGTCTTCAATTCGCAGCGGTTGGGCTTGTCGAAATCGATATGGCTTTCGCCGGCATAGCTGCGCACTTCGAGGCTTTGGATATGGAGATCACCCAGCGTCATTTTGAGCTCACCGGCTTTGACCACCAGATCCAGGTTGAGATCCGCTTTGGACGGCAGGCCGATACGCACCCGGGCATATTTCGATTTCTCGTCGCCGCTTTTTTTGGTCATTTCCCAATTATCGTGGTCAATGAAGAGCTCGAGGGTCCGGGTGTCGTCGTCATAGTTCAACTCAGTGTGGCAGCGTTTCTGGTCGTATTCAACCCAGGCATGGCAATCGTTGTTTTCGTTGCGGAAGAGCTCGACCTTGCCGCCGTCGCAGCGGAACGAGAGGGTCATTTCCCCGCCGGCCTTGATGGTCTTGTCGAGGGTGACGGTTTCCGCCTGGGCGCTGCTAAGAACAACCCAGAGCAGCGGCGCAAGCAGTGCAATTTTCATCATACGCTCCTCCTGATAGGACTTTGTAGATCGGGCATCACGGCTGCCCCGGTTTGTCTCTTGTACGCGTAACGGATGGAAAAGTTTTCAGCCGGTGGCTTGATATTGACGTAGCTCGTCGAGCAGAGCCTGCATGTCGGCGGGGATGGCGCTCTCGAAACGCTGCAATGCGCCGGTGACAGGATGCACAAATGCCAGCGTCCGCGCATGGAGCATCTGCCGTGTGTAGCGCTTGAGCAGCTGCAGTCCGAGCTGTGTTCTCTCATGATTGAGGCCGGCGAGCTGACCGGAACGCCCGCCATAGGTCGCATCGGCAAAAACCGGGTGGCCGAGGCTGGCCATATGCACGCGGATCTGATGGGTCCGCCCGGTTTCGAGGTTGAGCTGCATATAGCTGGTGAGGGGCAGCTCCTCCAGTACCCGGTAATGGGTGACCGCCATCTTGCCATCCGGATGGATCACCATGCGCAGCCGGTCTTTGGGATTACGAAGCAGTGCAGCCTGGATCGTGCCCTGGTGCTGCCTGAGATGGCCCCAGACGATGGCGCGATATTCACGCTCCATCTTGCGTTCCGCAAGCTGGCGGGCCAAACCGACATGCGTCAGGTCATCCTTGGCCACGACCAGCAGTCCCGAGGTTTCCTTGTCCAGGCGGTGGACCAGTCCCGGGCGGGCCTCGCCCCCGACGCTGGAGAGGTTGCGGCAGTGCGCGAGCAGGGCGTTGACCAGGGTGCCACTCAGATTGGCATAAGCGGGATGAACCACCATGCCGGCGGCCTTGTTGACCACCAGAAGATGCTCGTCCTCATAGAGGATATCCAAGGGGATCTCCTCGGCGGCGACGGTTCCGGACGGGGCCGGAGGAAAGTCGACGGTGATGATCTCTCCGGGGCGCACAGGATGACCCGCCTTGCAGGCCGCGCCATCGACGGTCACAGCGCCCTCGTCGATCAGGCGTTTGATCCGGGCGCGGGTGACTGCCGGGAGGCGGTTGGCAAGGAAGAGGTCGAGGCGTTCCTTCTCCTGGTCCGGTGAGACCACAAATTCGAGGTGGCGTTCACGCCTGTCGGCTGCAGCGGAGGTCATTCGGCCGGCTGGCCCCATTTCGCTGCCACGGTGCGCATAAAGTCGGTTTTTTCGCGCCGCAGCTGTGCCATGTCGAGTCCAATGAAAGCTTGCGCTTTATCCTTGGTCGAAAGGTCGGGCATGGGCACCGGCAGAGGGGCTCCGAGATGGCTCAGCAGAGCGGCGAGCAGGGTGCGGGCCGCGGCGGCTTTGTCGATGGCGGTGCCCATGATCCGGGCGCACTCGATCGGTGCATGGAAGCTGCCGCCATGGCTGGCCGAGACAAAATCCCAACGCCATTGCGCCTCACGGATCAGCTGGCGGATGTTCTTGACCTGTTCGGGGGTTGCGCCCTGTTGCAGCGCTGCCCGGGTTTCGATATGAGCTTTAACCAAAAGATCTTCGGCGATCCCGGCAAGCTGGCGCACTTTTTCCTGCCGGTCCAGGACATTCTGGAGTAGGGTCTGTTCGCTTTCGCGGTGGCAGACCTGGCAGGTTGTGGCGATATTTTCGAGGGGGCTTGCAATCTTGTGGTTGGTGAATTTCACGCCGCCTTCGCTACGGTATGGCATGTGGCAGTCCGCGCAGGCGAGGCCGCGCTGGAAGTGTATGCCCATTTGAAAGATCTCCCAATCGGGGTGCTGCGCCTTGAGCATGGGGGTGCCGCTGATCGCATGGGTCCAGTCGACGTATTCGATCCGGTCGTAATAGCTCTGGATCTCCTCGGCGGTGACGCCTTGGTCCCATGGGAAGGTCAGATACCTTTCGGTTTTACCCTTGAAGTAGTATTCGACGTGGCATTGGGCGCAGACCTCGGAGCGCATCTGCTGGTGAGTCGAGGCTTCGATTTTTTTGCCCTGGCGCTGGAATGCCTCAATCAGCGCAGGCCGGGTGATGCGCAGGTTCATGCTTTTGGGATCGTGACAGTCCTGGCAGCCGATGTTGTTGACCACCTCGGGCCCGAGATCGGTCCATTTGGCCTTGTAGAATTCCGCGATGCCCATGCTGTTCATCAGCCGTGGGACATCGGTGCTCTTGCAGGACCAGCAGGTGCCCGGCTGGGGCACAGCTGTTCGCAGCGTGTTGCGGATATCCTCGACAGCGTGGTAATGGCCGCGACCCTGTTTGTATTCTCGGCTGAAGGCGTAGCCCGCCCAGAGCACAATCAGACGGGGATAGCGCTCGAGTACATCGATGGTGGCAGAGCCTCCATGCGGGCTGGAGAACAAGGTGTCGGCTGTAGCGCGGTAGGTTTCGTACTCCCGCGGATAATTCTCACCCCAGACCGAATTGCGAGGCTCCCATTCGGCGAGAGGTTTGATGGGCTGCAGGAGCTGATAGGATTCACTGCGGCGCTCCATGATCGATGCGCCGAAGAGGCCGAGGCAAAAGACAACGGCCGCGGTGGCGAAGAAGAGCAGCCAGTAGAACCAGGGCTTTTGCAGCATGGATTTGTGGCGCATTATTAACTCTCCATCGGGATTAGGGTGCGGGCAAGGGGCCGATTTTTTCAGTCCATTGCAGCAGCCAGGCCGGCGCTGCCGGTGTGAGCCGCGGCAGCCGTGCCATGGGGACGGAAGCCAGGCCGTTGACCAGGCCATGGGGGGTGGCGGCATGACATGCGATACAGCCCTGGGCCGGGGCCCCGGCTCGCGGGCTCGCTGCTGCAAAACGGTACATCGGCAGCTGCTCGACAAGCTGGCGGTGGCAGCGGATACAATTTTCCCGGACTACCGCGGCGCCCGCCGGCTTGATCCGGATCACCTGGGGCTCGAGGCGAAAGGTGAACATGAAGGCGTGACGCAGGCCGTCCCTGGCTTTGAAGCCATAGTGGCGGATGAAGGTGTCGTGGGGGACATGGCAGTCGTTGCAGGATGCCACACGCGTATGACTGCTGCGCTGCCAGGTCGCATATTGCGGGCGCATGACGTGGCAGTTGAGGCACGTGATCGGATCATCGGATAAGTAGGAAGTCGCCCGCGCCAGCCGCAGGGTGAGCCCCCCGAGCCCGGCGAGAAGGCCGAACAAAACGACGACGGGGAGCCGCCAGCGCGGGGGCGGCATGATCCGTTCGAGCAGGCGGTGGGGCTTTATGTTTCCGATGATCTTCCTCCAGCCGGTACGGGGTGCATGTGGCAATTCCGGAATCCCTCTCCGCCGGCTACTGGCCCGCGAGCTTTTTCATTGCTTCATAAACCTTGTGGAATTCGACTGAATCCACCTTTTGGTCCTTAAGGGCATCTCTGAAATTGAGGATGAGGCCCTGCATTTGCACAAAATCGATCTTGCCCTCCTTGATCCGGGCGTCCACGCGGGCAAACACCTCCTTGACCTCCTCTTTGTTGACATCGGCGGGGATGTTGTCGAGCAGGGAGGATTCGATCAGGGGTACGCTCTTTTCGACGGCCATGCGCGCGATCTTGTCCTTGTTGACATAGAGGTAGGCGATGCCGGCAATCAGCAGAATGAGGATGGCGAGCAGGATTTTTTTGATCATAAGACCTCCACGAGATGAAGGATCAGATGCAAAAGGTTCAAACAGGACGCCGCCTATAGGATACATTAAAATCGCGAACAAAGCAATAAAAAAGCGCATCGCCAACCATTTTAACGGCCGGCCGGGACGCCATGAAATGCCGAAAAACTCCTTGCTTCTCTGCTTGTTTTTTATTAAATTTTGAGACAGAGTTAAAAAAATCGAACCGAAAGGAGGTTGATTTCTGAATGCCGGGAGTTCGCATTCGTGAAAACGAACCCTTCGAAAGAGCTTTAAAGCGTTTTACCAAGGCTTGCGAAAAAGCAGGCTTGATGTCTGACATCAAAAAACATCAGCACTTTGAGAAACCGAGCGAAAGACGCAAACGTAAGCTCAATGCCGCGCGTCGCAAGATGCGCAAATTGCAGATGATGGAACGCTAAATCTCTACAAAATCAGGCTTTTGGGCCCATTGGAGCGACCATGAGTCTTCTCGACCGACTCACTGAGGATATGAAATCAGCCATGAAATCAGGCGAAACGGTGCGTCTCGGCACGATCCGCCTGTTGCGTGGTCAGATCAAGGATGCTGCGATCGATAAACGCGCCGACCTGACTGATGATGAGGAATTGGGTGTCCTTGCCAATGCCGCCAAAAAGCGTCGTGAAGCCATTCAAGCCTACCAGGATGCCGGCCGTCTCGATCTCGCCGCCAAGGAAGAGGCCGAACTGGCCGTGATCCAGAGTTATCTCCCCGCGGCCCTGAGCGTTGCCGAAGTGGAAGCGATTGTCGACCGGGCCCTTGCGGAAGCGGGCGCCCAAACGATCCGCGACCTCGGCAAGGTGATGCCTCTGGTGATGAACCAGACCAAGGGGAGGGCGGACGGCAAAATGGTCAGCGAAATGGTGCGCCGGAAACTGAGTCTGTAGCGATCGGATTTCTGCAACAGAATTGAGTGAATAGGGCGTCACAATCGCGGCGCACTATTCACTTTTTTTATTGCAGTAAGACAGGACCTGGGAATGAGTCCGTTTGACCTCATCATCATCGCCGCCCTGATCTGGTTCGTCTACCAGGGAGCCAAAACCGGAATGGCCAAAGAATTGATCGGCCTGACCGGCTGGCTCATCGCCGTGCTCGTGGCCCTCAAATACGGCGGTTGGGCGGGCGCCAACGCGGAAAACCTGCTGCCTGCTATCAAGGCCGTGCCCACCCGGGTGAGCGGCTTTATCATCGCCTTGCTGGGCACCCACCTCTGCTTCCGCGTGTTCGGCTTCATGCTCCGCAAACTGGTCGGCGACAAGGGGCAAAGTTTTCTGGACAAAGCCGGCGGCGGAGTGATCGGTTTTGTCCGCGGGGCTTTTATCATCAGTATTATCGCGCTGGCCATCAACAGCCTCGAACTGGGCCCCCGGTTCGAAGACTATCAGCAGCGCTCCTCCCTTTTTCCGCACATGTCTCGCTTCGCCCAACTCGTGGTCGACAAAGTTGTGGCCCCCGAGCGGGGGGCGCGGAAATCTTCTGATCAGGACATGTCGCGGCAATGATCTCCGTTTTTGTCACGCTTGAATTTGATCGGGTGCGCGAAAAACTGGCCGAGAGTGCCAGTTCCGACCTGGGCCGGCGCCGCGCCCTCGCTCTCGAACCGCTCGGCACGGTATCGCTTCTGGCCGAACGCATGGCGCAAACCACCGAAATGCGCGATCTGCTCGATTATGATCAGACCCTGCCGATCGACGGCATCCAGGATCTCACTCCGCATCTTAAAAGTCTGCGCATCGGCGGCAGTTACCTCCCTCCCGAAGAGCTTATCCAGGTTTTGCAGAGCCTGGGCGCAGCCCGAAGGCTCCATCTCTATTTTGCGACACGCCGTGACAAGACCCCCCATCTGTACCCAATCGCCGCCCGCCTTGAAATACGGGAGGGGATCGAAAAGGAGATCCGCCGCTGTATCGACGAGAATACCCTGCTGATAAGGGACGATGCTTCGCCCGAACTGGCTGCGCTGCGCAAGCAGCTGGCGCGGGCGCAAAACCAGGCCCGTCAGCATATGGAGAGCTTGCTGCGCACCCTGGCGGGCCAGGGCGTACTTCAGGAGAATGTCGTTACGGTCCGCAACGGGCGGCTGGTGCTGATGATCAAGGAGGAGTACAAGCGTAAGGTCCGCGGCCTGGTCCTCGACCAGTCGGCGAGCGGATCAAGCCTCTTTGTCGAGCCGATCGAGGCGCTGGAGGAGAATAACCGCATCCGCGAAATCCAGGCGGAGGAGGTGCGTGAAGAGGAGCGGATTCTGCGCCGCCTCGCCGATCTACTGCGCGAGGCCCTGCCGGCCCTTGAGAACAATCTCGAACAGCTCGGCCAGCTCGATCTGCTCTACGCCCAGGGACTTTTTTCGCGCCGCCTCAATGCCTATCCCCCGGAGTTGGTCGACGTGCCCCTCCTGCAAATCGCCGGCGGCCGCCATCCCCTGCTGCTGCTGCGCATGGGGGAGAAGGCGGTCGTGCCTCTCGATATCACCCTCGGCGAGAACCATTGCACCATCATCATCAGCGGCCCCAACGCCGGCGGCAAAACCGTTGCGCTCAAGACCGTGGGCCTGCTCACGTTGATGGCCCGCAGCGGCCTGCACATTCCGGCCTTGCCGCACTCGCGCATCGGCACCATTATGCAAGTCTTCGCCAGCATCGGTGATCAGCAGTCGCTCGACAATGATCTCTCTACCTTTTCCTCGCACCTCGCCGGACTAAAAACCATTGTTGAATCAGCGGGAGCCGGCAGTCTGGTTCTCATCGACGAAATTGGCGCCGGGACCGATCCGGAGGAGGGATCCGCCCTCGCCATGGCCATCCTTGAAACCCTGACGGCGAAACGGGTTCTGACGCTGGCGACCACGCACCAGAGCGCCCTCAAGGCCTTTGCCTACCGGACCGAGGGCGTGGAGAACGGCTCCATGGCATTTGACGTCGCAACCCTCCAGCCCACCTATCACTTCCGTTCAGGGATACCCGGATCGAGTTATGCTTTCGAGATCGCAGGCCGGATGGGACTTGACGCCGCCTTGATCAGCCGGTCGCAAGCGCTGGTGGGGGCACAAAAGGACCGCCTGGAGGGTTTGATCCTCGAGCTCGAGAGTAAAATCCAGCACTTTGCTGAAGCGGGACGGGCGGCGGATCTGCGCGAGACCGAATACCGCGGCCTGGCCAAGCTCTACCAGGAGCGCAGCGATGCCTTGCGTCGCGAGGAAAAGGCCCTCAAGCGCAAGGCGGCGGTGGAAGCCGAAGAGATCCTGCGCCAGGCCAACAGCACCATGGAACAGACGATCCGCGAGATTCGTGAGAGTCAGGCCACAACCGAGTCGATCCGGACGGCCAAGCAAGCCCTCGAGGCCCAACGCCAGCAGGTTGAGACGGTGATGGAGCAGACGAAGGAGGAAAGTCCAGCCCCTGAGGAGGCGGAGGAACCGGGGCCGATCCACACCGGCGATGCCGTGCGCTGGACGCGGATGAGCGGCATCGGCGAGGTGATTGCGGCACCCGATCAGCAGGGGAGGGTGCTGGTGCGCGTCGAGGGCCTGAAGATCAAGGCGCCGCTTGCGGAACTGGTCAAGGTGAGCCGCCGAAGGCTGCGCCGTCAGGGCGGCACGCGGATCTCCCGTGATGAGTCGGAAGCCGTGCGTAACGAGGTCGATCTGCGCGGCTTGCGCGCCGATGAAGCTATTGCGCGCGTCGAACTCTACCTGGACGAGGCTGTCATGGCGGGTTTCTCCGAAGTGCGCATCATCCACGGCAAGGGGACCGGGGCCCTACGCGCCTCCATCGGCCGTTTTCTACGCGACCACCCGCGGGTGGCCGCCGCGCGCCTGGGCCATTGGAACGAAGGCAATACCGGGGTGACCGTGGTGGAGTTGCGACCCGACTGACCTTCACCGGCCCCTCGAGCAATATATCAGGATCGGGAAACTATGCAACGACTTGGCAAGGAACGGGAGGAGGCCATCGCCGCAGCGCGCGCAGCCGCCGTTGTACTGATGCGCCACTTCGGCGCCATTCAAAGGGAGCAGATCGATCTCAAGGGGGCGGCAGATTTCGTCACCTTTGTCGACAAGAGTTCGGAACAGCTGATCATCGACCGGCTGAGCCGTGCCTTTCCCGCTCATTCCTTTTATGCAGAGGAATCAAGCCGGGCGGATGGCGGTGGTTGCCGCTGGATTATCGATCCCCTCGATGGCACCACCAATTACATTCATGCCATCCCGGTTTTTTCGATCTCGATCGCCCTGGAGGTGGAGGGCGAAATCCAGTTCGGGCTGGTGCTGGATCCGGTACGCGATGAACTCTTCACCGCTGAGAAGGGGGACGGAGCAACCTGTAACGGTGCGGCCATCGCGGTTTCGGCCACCACAGAGCCCGGGCGAAGCCTTCTGGCCACGGGATTCCCCTTCAAACAGAAACACCATCTGGACATCTACCTCGAGGCCTTCCGCGCGCTCTTCCTGCAAGTCAGCGGCGTTCGTCGCCTCGGCTCGGCCGCCCTGGATCTCTGTTATGTGGCCTGCGGCCGGTTTGAGGGCTATTGGGAGATGGGCCTTTCGCCCTGGGATGCCGCGGCAGCGAGCCTGATCCTGACGGAAGCAGGGGGACGGATCAGCGATTTCAGCGGCGGCGATCGGGCGGTATGGAGCGGGAATGTGGTGGCTTCCAACGGACGGCTGCATGAGATGATGCTGCAGGTTACGCGCCGCCACCTTGCACCGCTGGTTGCCGGAGCCTGAACTGTGCGGCGCCGGTTTCGCATGGTGTTGCTGCTGCTGGCGATGGCCGGAATGACCTGGTATGGAAAGGCGGACAATCCGGCGGTCACCCTGCAGGACTGCTTGAACGATCCGGCGCGATACGACGGCCGGCGCATCATTCTTGCCACGGAGGTGACGGTGGTGCGGATCTGGCCGGACAGTTTGTGGGTTCGGCAGATGGGCCGACTCTGTACGGTTTTAGGGCCGCCTGGTACGGCGCAACCGGGTGATTATCTCAGTCTTGTGGGTATCTTTCGCGCTCCCGCCCGGCTCGACTTGGAGCAGCTGCATCCCGCCAAAGGCCGCCGCGCCAAAATTCTCTGGTCGGCCTTGCCGCCGCTCATCCTCGCCGGATTTTGGCTTGCCGCCTACCGTTTCAGATTCAGCACACTATGCTGGGAGGAACGGAAGTCATGCCAGACCTGGTGACCCATACCTTCGCGGCCTGGCTGCTGGCACGGCCCGAGCGCTGGCGCAAGGTACGGCTTTTTTTCTTCGTCGGCGCCATTCTGCCCGACATCATCTCCCGCCCCATTTATATTCTTCAACCCCGCTGGCAGGGCTATACGGTCGCCCTGCATACCCCTCTGTTCGCCCTCCTTTGCGCTCTGCTGCTCGCCGAATTCATGGCGCCGGCGCTGCGCTGCGCCGCCCGTATCGCAATCAGCGCCGGGATACTCCTCCACTTCGTCCTCGACTTGATGCAGAGCCATCTCGGCGCCGGCTACTACTGGTTTTTCCCTTTTTCCTGGCGGAGCTTCGAGCTGGGCTGGTTCTGGCCCGAGACGACGGTCTCGTGGATTCCGCTCTGGCTGGGGCTGATGGCGGCGGCGGAAGCGATGCTTTGGTGGCGCCGATCCCGGCATTCTTCCGGTGTATGAACACCCACGCGCTGCCTTCCGCTTGCCCGAACCACACGGCTCATTCAGTTCAGGGCTGGTCTGCCTCCAGCGCCGTCTCCCCCTCCCGTTTCAGCCACTCGCTGGCCTTCTCTTTCTTGTCCTGCGCGCGTCCGGCGACCTCCATCGCGACCGGGCACGCCAGAACCTGCCGGTACCAGGTGGCGGCCCTCTGTTTTTCACCGAGGGCATCACAGCACTGGGCGATTTTCCAGAGGATGACCAGCTCGTTGTAGCCGTTGTTATGCGCGGCGCGGCGGGTTACGTGTAATAGGGCGGTATAGCTCTCGAGAGCGGCGGCCCAATCCGTCTTGAGAAACTGGGCTTCGGCGAGCGGCCACAGGAAAAAACGGCTTGAGGGGTAGCGTGCCAGCCCGAGGCGAGCAAAGGCGATGGCATGGTCATATTGCTTCTCGCGAAGGTAAATCCAGGTGAGGTTGGACCAGGCGGAGGCGGGGGAGAAACGGGTGCATTCACTGGCGCGCAGGATATTGGCGATACCCTCACGGCGGCGGTCCGGAAAGAAGGGCAGCCAGGAAAAATGGAAGGTTACGCGGCTGCGCCAGTACTGCCAGGTGCCGATACCGAGGCGGGCATCGCAGTAGGTGCTGTCCTGGCGGAGGAGGGGCTCCAGGTAATCGAGGGCCGACTGGATGGCGCGATAGGCGGGCCAATATTTCCCCTCGCGGCTGAGCTGGGCGCTCTTGTAGGCATATGCGGCGCCCGCATAGAATTGGGCGTCCGGATCGCGGGGTTGCGAGCGCAGCAGCCGTTTGGCCAGAGCGATGGTGGTATCGATGCCTTGATAAAAAGCGTCGCGCCATTCGCCCGATTCAAAATCGAGCATCATCGATTGGCAGATAGCGGCGCGATAAAAGGGGCCTTCCGGTCGGCCGGGATAGTCGCGGATGACGCGGTCGAAGAGGTCGAGCGCCCGGTCATACTCATGGATCACCCCCCATTCAATGCCCTGGCGCAGCACGGCCGCATCGGGCTGGCTCGAGAAGAGCAACCGCGGGCCTAAGAGGAGGAGGAGAGCCGCCGCCAAGCGGATCGGCGCAGGAAGAGAAGGGGTCATATGGCTCCGGGCAAAAAAAAAGCCTGTCCGATCGACAGGCTTTGCAGTGAACTCTCGGGACTAGTCCATGATGTACTGGAAAGGATCCACGGGCTTGCCATTCACGATCACCTCGTAATGGAGGTGGGGACCGGTAGAGCGTCCGGTGTCGCCAACGCGGCCAATCAAGGTATAGCGGCTGACGGTCTGGCCGGGCTTTACCAAGATGGATTCGAGATGGGCATAGCGGGTGAAGCGCCCATAACCATGATCGATCAGCAAATATTTGCCGTAGTCATGATTGGGCCGGTAGCTGGTGACCACTTCAACCACTTTGCCATCGGCGCTGGCGTACACTTCGGTGCCGCGGGGGGCAGAAAAATCGACACCTTCGTGATGTTTGAACCGGTCGATAAAGGGATCGAGCCGGTACCCGAATTTATCCGTTACTCTGCCACCGCCCAAAGGCCTTATGGATGGGGTTTGTTTCAAGCGCCGCAGGTTATTGTAATACTCTTTCATGATCTCCTGGCGGCTCTCCACGGCCAATTCCGCACGTTGCGAGAGGTTGTCCAGCAGGGTCTTCATCTGGAAGGCCTGCTGGTTCACGTTGCCGGCTCCATAGGTCAGGTCGATGGCCGCAGCGTTGATATTTCCACCAACCCCCATCTTCTTGATATCGCTGTTGATGGCGGGCAGGTCGACAAAAACGCGCAGATCATCATCCTGTTTTTCTACGGATTGCAGTTTGGCTTCGAGCGTGCGGACCTGTTTGTTCATGTCCGCAAGCAGAGACTGCAAGCGGCTGTTACTGCGGCTGAGGCTGGCCATCTGATAATCGCTGTAGAGCAGATTGATCAGACTGGCACTGACCACAACCACCAGCACGATCGTGGCGATACCTAACGCAATGATTCCGACGATTTTTTTCCAGCCTAGACTAATTTCCTTAAGTTCTGTACCCCCCAAAGAGAAATAGAGAAGCTTCAATTGTTTGTTGCTCATTTCTATTTCCTTTGAGTTAAATGATAGATTCTCCTGTCCTTAGATGCCTAAAACCTGATCTACTGAACGGGGATAGAGATGGAGGGTAATGAATCAATGTACTAATCCGAAAGAAAATAGTCAAGTAAAAATTGCCTTCTAATTTTTAACTCTATGATAAATATGGAGATTTTCAGCCCAAATATTTACGCAGAAGGTTGCTGCGGGAGTTATGACGCAGGCGGCGGAGGGCTTTTTCCTTGATCTGCCGGACGCGTTCGCGGGTGAGGACGAAGCGCTGGCCGATCTCCTCGAGGGTGAGGGGGTGTTCCATGCCGAGGCCGAAATAGAGGCGGATGACCTCGGCTTCGCGGCTGTCGAGGGAGGCGAGGGCGCGCTCGATCTCGATGCGCAGGGATTCCGCCTGAAGTTGCGAATCGGGCGCGGGCATCTCATAGTCCTCGATGACGTCCATCAGCTTGTTCTCCTCCTCTTCATCGATCGGGGCATCGAGGGAGAGTTGTTTGCTGGTGTTGCTCATCAGGTCGGAGATGTCGGCGGGGCTCATGTCCATCTCTTCGGCCAGCTCTTCGTTGGTGGGCTCGCGTTCGTATTCCTGTTCGAGCGAGGAGAAGAGCTTTTCGATCTTGTTGAGGGCGCCGATCCGGTTAAGCGGTATGCGGACGATGCGGGACTGTTCGGCGAGAGCCTGAAGGATAGACTGGCGGATCCACCATACGGCATAGGAGATGAACTTGAAGCCGCGGCTTTCGTCGAAGCGCGTAGCCGCTTTGAGCAGGCCGAGATTGCCTTCATTGATGAGATCGCCGAGGGAGAGGCCCTGGTTCTGATACTGTTTAGCGACGCTGACGACGAATCGGAGATTGGACTTGGTGAGGAGCTCCAACGCTTCCTGATCACCAGAGCGGATGCGGCCTGCCAGTTCGATCTCTTCACCGGCGGTGAGGAGGGGAATCTCGTTGATTTCGCGTAAATAGCGGTCGAGGGAGTCCTCGACGTTCGCGATCTGAAAAAGCATCCCTGTCCCTGCCAATCTTCACCCCCCGAGTTTCCGAACTTGGCTTCTGCGGGCCTATCGGGCTAATATAAGGAAAGCGAGCCACTTTGTCAAGATATGATTTCTCCGATCGGTGATTATTTGGCGTCCGCGCCGCCAAAATGGCCAAAACGCAGAAAAGAATTGACTTTGACCGAAAACTTATTATATTATTATTGAGATCTTTCCGCACTCTCACATTCAGGACAGGGGTATGTTGCGACTTGCCGTAGCGCTCACCGTTATTGCTCTGATCTTGCTCAATACGCTGCTGTTCGGCGGGGCCATTATCTCCTCGTTTCAGGGCGAAGCGGGTTACAATCAGGTTGAGATCAAATGGATCGTCGCTGCCGAGAACAATCTCCGCAGCTATCAGCTGTTACGTTCCCTGGACAACCATGATTTCGAGAGCATCGCTGTCATCGATGCAAAAAAACTGGAGAGCGGCGAGAAAACCTATTCCTATCTCGATAAGAGTGTCTTCAAGGAAAACAACCACGAATTCTATTACAAGCTGCGCATGGTCAACGACGATGGCTCCACCACCGACTACGACAAGGTCCTGCGCCTGACGCCGCAGATTTCCTCCGCCCGGCAGACCTGGGGCAGTATCAAGGCGATGTTCCGCTGAATCCGTTTGTTTTTTAAAAGCCCGGTTTTCCGGGCTTTTTTTATCCCCTCTCGGGCAGAACTCAACCGCCGATCCGCTGGCGTTTGCTGAGATATTGCAGCAGCGCCCCCTCGAACGAGACCCCTGTATCCATCAAGACATAATCAATGCGGTTCTCACGGCACTGGCGCCGCAGCGTCTCGATGTGCCCGGCCATCAGGCGGCGGTAGTCGCCGCGGATATGCCAGGGCTGCGTCGTCATGGTGTCGCCGTTTTCGATATCGATAAAGAGGCCCTCCTCGCTGAAATCGAAAGAGCGTTCCAGCGGGTCGAGGAGGTGAAAGACGATGACCTCGTGGTGATTGTGGCGGAAATGTTTGAGGCCGGAGATAATCCGCTGGGGTTCATCGAGCAGGTCTGAGAAGAGCATGATCAGCCCGCGGCGATGAATGCGCTCGGCCATCTGGTGCAGTGTTTGGGCGACATCGGTGATGGCCGAAGGGGTGGTGTTTTGCATCTCTTGCAGCAGCAGGCTCAGGTAACTGGAGATCGAGCGCGGCGGCAGGTAGCGGCGGATCGTTTTATCGAAGGTGACCAGACCGACTGCGTCGCGCTGGCCAATCATCAGGTAGGCCAGGGCAGCCGCCAGGAAGGTGGCATATTGCAGTTTGGTGACCGCCCCCGAGCCGTAGCCCATGGAGGCTGACGCGTCGAGCAAGAGCCAGGCCTTGAGATTGGTCTCCTCCTCGTACTCCTTGAGGTAGTAGCGGTGGGTCTTGGCGTAGACCTTCCAGTCGATGTGGCGGATGTCGTCCCCAGGCATGTAGGGGCGGTGTTCGGCAAATTCGACGCTGAAGCCATGGTAAGGGCTGCGGTGCAGTCCGGTGATAAAGCCCTCGACCACCAGGCGAGCGACGAGGTTGAGATTGTGCAGCTTGGATACAGTCGCGGGCTCGAGGAACTGCCGGTAGTTCGGCGCGGCGGCGGCCATGACCTACCTCTCCTGCTCCGCGATCAGGCGGTCGATGATCTGGCTGGTGGTGACCCCCTCCGCCTCGGCGTTGAAATTGGCGACGAGGCGGTGACGTAACACCGGTTTGGCGAGAGCGCGCACGTCGGCGATATCGGGGGTGGGGCGGCCGTGGAGGATAGCGCGGGTCTTGGCGCCGAGGATCAGGTATTGCGAGGCGCGCGGGCCGGCGCCCCAGGTGATCCACTCGCGGATGAAAGCCGGTGCATGCGCGGAGCCCGGCCGGGTACTGCGGGCCAGGCGCACGGCGTAGTGGATGACGTTTTCTGCTACCGGCACCCGGCGCACCAGATCCTGGAGGGCGATGATGTCGGCGGCCTTGAGAACCACCCGGAGATCGGCCTGATAGGCACTGGTCGTGGCCCGCACGATCTGCTCCTCCTCCTCTTCTTGAGGGTAATCCACCCAAAGGTTGAACATGAAACGGTCGAGCTGGGCCTCGGGCAGGGGGTAGGTGCCTTCCTGTTCGATCGGATTCTGAGTGGCGAGGACGAAAAAGGGCTCGTCGAGTTTGTAGGTGACTCCGGCGGCGGACACTTCATGCTCCTGCATCGCCTGGAGCAAGGCCGACTGGGTCTTGGGCGGTGTGCGGTTGATCTCGTCGGCGAGGATGATGTTGGCGAAAATCGGGCCCTTGGCATATTTAAAAGCCTTGCGGCCGCTGCCCGGTTCCTCCTCGATCACTTCGGTGCCGGTGATGTCGGAGGGCATCAAATCCGGGGTGAACTGGATGCGCTTGAATTCGAGGTCCAGGACGCGCGCCAGCGTGCTGATCAGCAGGGTCTTGGCCAGGCCGGGAACGCCCACCAGCAGGGCGTGTCCGCGGGCCAGCAGCGAGATGAGCAGTTCGTCGATCACCTGGTGCTGGCCGATGATGATCTTGCCGATTTCGTTCTTGATAGCCTGGTAGGCTTGATTGAGCTGTTGCACCGCATCCAGATCGTGGGCACCACGCACTTCCATGCCGCCTCCGGGAAAAGTTTTATTATCCAGCACAACTTACGCAAATCCGCGGCAAAAATCAACCGCGGCGATCGTCCTTTTATAACCGGCCTATACGGATTGTTGTTCCAGATTGCGGAAAAGATTGGAAAATTGCTCAAGATGGATTAATTTAAGGGCGGAAATAAGGCCGGTCGATATGAATAAGCGCTGCTGGGAGACGATGAAAACCAACCTTGTCGGCATGAACCGCTCCGATCTGGAAGCCTATGCGCAATCGATCGGGGAGAAACCCTTCCGCGGCAGGCAGCTCTTCAGCTGGATCTATGCCAAAGGGAAGGCCGATTTTGCGGAAATGAGCGATCTGGCCAAGGCCACCCGCCTGAAACTGGCGCAAGTGGCGGAGCTGGGCTGGATGACCCTGGAGCAAAAGGCGGTCTCATCGGCGAGCAGTTCGGTCAAATATCTCTTCCGCCTCGGCGACGGCGCCCTGATTGAATCGGTCTACATCCCCGAGGCCGGGCGGCGGACCCTGTGCATCTCCTCGCAGGTGGGCTGCGCCCTAGGCTGCACCTTTTGCGCCACAGGTGCCCTCGGCTTCAGGCGCAGCCTGACCATCGGCGAGATCGTCGATCAGGTGCTGCAAACCGCACGCGATATCGGCGCCCAGCCGACGAACATCGTCTTCATGGGCATGGGCGAGCCGATGGTCAACTACGAGGCCACCATGGCCGCTGCAGCCTTGATCAACGACGCCGAAGGTATCGCCATCGGCCACCGCCACATCGTCATTTCCACGGTCGGAATCCCGTCTGCTATCCTGCGCTACGCCGATGAGGGGCAACCCTTCCGGCTCGCCATTTCACTGCACTCGGCCATTGATGAAAAGCGACGGCAGATCGTCCCCATCGGCCGGCGTCATCCGCTGCCCGAACTGCTGAATGCCGTCAAGTACTATGCCAAAAAAGCGCGCCGACGCCCCACATTTGAATACGTCCTCCTGGCCGATTTCAATGACGGTGAAGAAGATGCCGCGGCCCTGCGCCGGCTGGCGGCCGAGGTGCCCTGCAAGGTCAACCTGATCCCCTACAACCCGGCCCTCTCTGGCTTCGGCTTCCGGCGTCCCGATGACGGACAGGTTGCGCGCTTTGCCGCTTGGCTGGCGCCCCTGCATGCCCCAGTTTCGGTGCGCTGGAGCAAGGGGACCGATATTGACGCCGCCTGCGGGCAGCTGGCGGGCAAGGCGATTGCACACCATCGATAATCCCGGAGGAAAACCATGTTTAGAATAGACAAGATCATCGGCATCGGCCTGACCGTTCTGCTCCTCGGCGCCGGCGCCCTGCTGGCCCAGCCAGAAGATCAGCATCCCACGCCGCCGGACCGGATCACCGGCGCATGGCAGGGAACCCTCAAGGTAATGGGCAGCGAGCTGCGTCTGGTTTTCCGGATCGCGCAGAGTGCGGACGGCACGCTCACCGCTCTGCTCGACAGCCCCGATCAGGGAGCCAAGGATATCCCGACCTCGAAAGTGACCTTTGAAAGGGATTCCTTGAGGATCGAATCGGCTCTGATCCATGGACTCTATCAGGGGCGCTTTCATCGCGACAGTCTGGTTTTCGCCGGGTTTTGGAAGCAGGGTGGGATGAGCTTTCCGCTTGATCTGAAACGGGGCGAGGTCAGTATGCGGCGTCCCCAGGAACCCGCCCTGCCCCTGCCCTACCGAAGCGAGGAGGTGACGGTGCACAACACTACGGCGGGCATCGACCTGGCCGGAACCCTCACGCGTCCCGCTTCGGGTGGGCCCTTCCCGGCCGCGGTGCTGATCACCGGCTCCGGCCCGCAGGATCGTGATGAAGCCCTCATGGGCCACCGCCCCTTTCTGGTGCTTGCCGACTATCTGACCCGTCATGGTATCGCGGTATTGCGCATGGACGACCGTGGTGTGGGCAAGTCGAAGGGATCCTTCGCTGCAGCGACCACGCCCGACTTTACCGGTGATGCCCTGGCGGGGGTCGCTTACCTCAAGTCGCTGCCCTTCGTTCAGCCCCGGCAGATCGGCCTGATCGGTCACAGCGAGGGCGGCATCGTCGCCCCCATGGCTGCAAACCGCTCGCGGGATGTCGCCTGGATCATCCTCCTGGCGGGCACCGGTCTGCCCGGCGAGGAGATTCTCTACCGCCAGGGTGAGCTGATCGCCCGGGCCAGCGGGGCAAGCGCAGCGGCCATCGCCAATGAGCGGACGATCCAGGAGAAGCTCTTTGCGGTCGTGAAGACGGAGAAAAACGATTCGCTGGCGGCTGCAAAGCTGCGCCCGATCTTGGAGGCGGCAATCGCCGGATTGAGCGAGGAAGAAAAAAAGGCGATGGGACCCGCGGATCTTTATTTTAACGGACAGATCCGCCAGATCACCTCGCCCTGGTTCCGCTATTTCCTAACCTACGATCCGGTCCCGGCGCTGAAAAGGGTGAAATGTCCGGTGCTGGCGATCAACGGCGCCCTCGATCTTCAGGTGCCGCCGCGCGAGAACCTCCAGGCCATCGAGCGGGCCCTCCAGGCGGGCGGCAACCGTGACTATACGGTTCGGCTGTTTCCCGGCCTCAACCATCTCTTTCAGAATGCCACCACCGGCGCGCCGTCCGAGTACGGCCAGATCGAGGAGACCCTTTCGCCGGTGGTACTGGAGACGTTGACAGAGTGGATTTTGGCCCGTACGGCAAAAATCCATTGACATTCTGGACGATTTTTGTTAGAATAGGGGACGGTTGCATCAAGGCACCCGGACGGATTGCGAACCGCCCCGGCCTGCTGCTTCCTGGACCGCCATACGATCGAACTGAATGGAGCGGCTAATGAAAACAAGCATCGGGATCCGGCGCGAAGACAAGAATATCTGGGAACGCCGATCAGCCATCATACCGGAACATCTCAGCCGACTGCGGGAGGCGCTCCCGCTTGAGGCTATCTGTCAGCCCTTCCAGACGCGTGCCTTCTCCGACGAGGAGTACGAGCGCGCCGGCGCCCGCATCCAGGACGATCTCTCCCCCTGCGCCATCATCTTCGGCATCAAGGAGATTCCCATCGAACGGCTGATGCCGCGAAAAACCTATCTTTTCTTCTCCCATACCATCAAGGGGCAGCCCTATAATATGCCGATGCTGGCGCGGTTGCTGGAACTCGGCTGCACCCTGATCGATTATGAATTGATCAAGGATGCCAACGGCCGCCGTCTGGTCTTTTTCGGCCGCTTCGCGGGCATGGCCGGCATGGTCGACACCCTGCACACCCTTGGGCTCCGGCTCCGCCATATCGGTTACGATACCCCCCTGACGGAGATTCGCATGGCCTATCAATACCGCGACATCGCCGAGGCCAAGGCCGAGGTCAAGCGGGTCGGCAACAAGATTGCCGCCACTGGTCTGCCCAAAGCCATCCGCCCGATGGTCATCGGTTTTTCCGGTTATGGACACGTTTCCAAGGGCGCCCAGGAGGTCTTCGATCTTCTGCCCCATCAGGAAGTCGAACCGCAGGAGATCAGCGCCTTGAGCCCGAACCATGATGGCCTGTTTCACAAGGTGGTTTTTGCCGAGCGCGACATGGTCCGGCCGATCGACCCCGGCAAGAGTTTCGAGCTGAATGATTATTTCGAGCGGCCGGAAGGGTACCTTTCGCAGTTCGAGGCGCATTTGCCCCATCTCAGCGCCCTGGTAAACGGCATCTACTGGGACAATCGTTATCCCCGGCTGCTCACCAAGCACTATCTTAAGACGCGCTGGGCGCAGAGCGAACCGCTCAAGCTGCAGGTTGTCGGCGACATCAGCTGCGATATCAACGGCTCAATCGAGTGCACCGAGAAAGCCACCGCACCGGATCACCCGATGTATGTCTATGATCCCCGGTCCGACTCCATCCGCGACGGGGTTGAGGGGGAGGGCGTGGTGATTTTGGCGGTTGACAATTTGCCCGCCGAGGTGCCCCGGGATGCCTCCCGGGCTTTCAGCGAGTCCCTGCTGCCCTTCATGCCGGCCATTTGTATGGCCGACTATACCCAGCCGCTGGAGGCTCTCAAGCTGCCGCCGGAGATCAAGAATGCGATCCTCTGCCATCAGGGTGCGTTGTCACCCGCGTTCCGTTATTTACGGGAACATCTAAACAAAGCGTAAGGAGAAAGGTATGAAAAAAGTTCTGGTTCTGGGCGCTGGTCTGGTCTCTCGTCCCCTGGTCCGTTACCTGCTCGATCAGCCGGATACGCAGGTCATCATCGCCAGCCGCACGGTCAGCAAGGCCGAGGCGCTGATCGAAGGCCATCCCGGCGGCAAGGCGGTGGCGGCGACGGTACAGGAGAAGGAGAAACTCGAAAGTCTGGTGGCGGAAGCCGATGTGGCCATCAGCCTGCTGCCCTGGATCTATCATGTGCAGGTGGCCGAGATGTGCCTCAAGAACAAGACCCATCTGGTGACCACCAGCTATGTAAGTCCGGCAATGCGGGCTCTCGACCAGCAGGCGAAGGACCAGGGTTTGCTTTTTCTGAATGAGATCGGTCTTGATCCTGGCATCGATCATATGTCGGCGATGAAGATGATCCATGAAGTGGCGCACAAGGGGGGACGGGTGACCTCTTTTGAATCGGTCTGCGGTGGCCTGCCGGCGCCCGAAGCCAATGACAATCCTTGGGGCTACAAGTTCTCATGGAGCCCGCGCGGCGTGCTGCTGGCAGGCCGCAACTCCGCCCATTTCCTCCGGGATGGAAAGGATATGGTGATCGAGAACCGCGACCTCTTTCGTACTGTTATGATCAAGAGCGTCAAGGGCATCGGCTGGCTCGAGGTCTATCCCAATCGCGATTCGATGCTTTACCAGGAACTCTATGGCCTCAAGGAGGCCAAAACCATTTTCCGCGGCACCTTCCGCAATCCCGGCTGGTGTGAAACACTCGAAAAGGTCGTGCTGCTCGGTTTTCTCAACGACAGCGAACGGCCGGAGATCCTCAAATGGAACTGGGCACAGCTGACCGCCTCCCTGATTGGCGCCAAGCCGGAGAATGTCAAGGCGGCCATGGCCCGCCATCTCGAGATACCGGAGGTTCACGAGGTGATCAAACGTTTCGAATGGCTGGGTCTTTTCAGCACGGAGCCGGTGACGAGCAATCCACCAACCCTTCTGGATGCCCTCACCGCTTTGATGGAGAAAAAGATGGCCTATCGTCCAGGCGAGCGCGACCTGGTTGTGCTGCAGCACGAGTTCGTCGCGGAGTACCCGGGCGGCAAGAAGGAGGCGATCACCAGCCTGCTGGTCGATTACGGCATCCCTCACGGCGATACCTCGATGGCGCGCACGGTCAGCCTCCCCGCCGCGGTCGCTGTCAAACTGATGAACCAGGGCAAGATAACCCTCACCGGTGTTCATATTCCCATCGTGCCCGAAATCTATGAACCGGTACTGGATGAACTCGAAAAGATGAACATCCGCTTCGTCGATAGCTACAAGTTCCTGGCCTGATCGGCCAGCGCAACAAAAAGAGCCCGGATCGACCGGGCTCTTTTTGCTTTGCCTGTTGCCATGAGCCGGGGCCGCATCAACTCAGAAGGAGAATGAAATGAAGCTCCTGGCATGGAGCCTGATGGCGATGGTGCTTTTTCCCTTCGCATGTGATCGGCAAGATGCTGCCCGGGAGCACTTCCTCCTGGATGCCCTGCAGCGCCGGCCGGGAATGGAGATCCAGGACTATTACAAGCTCCTTTATCAGGGCCGATTCGGCATCGGCCACCTTATCTCTTCTCGGGAGGCAGCCCGAGAGTATCTGCTGGCAGAGATCGCTGACCTCCCGGAGAGCGACGATGAGCCACTGCTGGAGCCTTGCTCGCCCGACGGGCATATGGTGCGCGTCAACCTGAGGCCTTTTATCCGTTCCGGTCTTGATCCAGAGAGGCTCCTTGATGCTATGTTGGCAAGCCTGAGCGCTACCCACCCCGACACTACGGCCTTGCGCAGCGACTGGGAGGTTGTCGGTGCCCTGATTCGGAAGGGGCGAATGCCCGGGGATGTCGCTCTTTATCGTGAATTTACCCGTAAGGTGATCGCAGCGCGTTTTCCAGCGCTTCACCACTCAGAGGGCTACACAGCACGGTATCACCCCGCCTATCGCGTGGTATTACGGGACAAATTCCTCCAGTTTTGCCCGCAAAGGGGCCATTAATGGGACATTAAAAAAAGCGGAATGGAAGCTGATATGAATAAAACGGTGCTCCTCACCGGCGCCTCATTCGGCATCGGCTATGAACTGGCCAAACTTTTCGCCCGCGATCATCATCACCTGGTGCTGGTGGCTCGCAGCGGGGACAAGCTGGCCGCGGACGCGGAAGAGCTGACTCGGCTCGGTGCGGCCTCGGTCCTTTGCCTGGTCCGGGATCTGTCCCAGGTCGAATCCCCTGATGAAATATTCAGGTACGTGACCGAAAAAGAGCTGCAGATCGACATCCTGGTCAACAATGCCGGTTTCGGCGACCATGGCCCCTTTGCCGAAACCGAATGGGAGAAAGACGCCGCGATGGTTCAGGTCAACATCACCAGCCTGCTCCATCTGACCCGGCTTTTTTTGCCGGGGATGATCGAGCGCCGCAGCGGCCAAATCCTCAATGTCGCCTCCACCGCGGCCTTTCAACCCGGGCCGTACATGGCCCTCTATTACGCCTCCAAGGCTTTCGTTCTCTCCTTCAGCGAGGCCCTGGCCGAGGAGTGCCGGGAGAGCGGGGTGATTGTCACGGCGCTCTGTCCCGGGCCGACCGCGACGGAATTCCAGGCGCGCGCCCATACGGAAGGCACGGCCATTTCCGGGTCCGGAAGGGGCGTACTCCGGATGATGGATGCCACTGCAGTGGCCCGCCTCGGCTACCGTGCGATGCTTGCCGGGAAGCGCGTGGCGGTGACCGGCGCCCTCAACCGCATCGGCGCCTGGAGCGGGCGCCATCTGCCTCGCCCCCTGATCATGAAGACGATCAAGCAGATTCATCGCAAACGGCCGCTCCTCCTACTTGCCCTCTGCACCGTGCTGGCGGGATTCCGTGGCACCGCTCGGGCGGGGGATGAGCCGCCGGCTATGCTGCGAGAGATGCGGGGCGTCTGGGTGGCCACGGTGGCCAATATCGACTGGCCCTCCCGGCCCGGACTGCCGGTGGCGGAGCAGCAGACCGAGGCGCTGGCAATCCTCGACCGGGTGCAGGCCTTGAAGATGAATGCCGTGATCCTGCAGGTGCGACCGCAGGCGGACGCCCTCTACGCCTCCACACTGGAGCCCTGGTCCTATTATCTGACCGGTGAGCAAGGCAGGGCCCCGGAACCCTGGTATGATCCCCTCGAATTCTGGGTTGCACAGGCCCACGCGCGTGGCCTCGAACTGCATGCCTGGTTCAATCCCTACCGCGCCGGTCATCCAGCGATGCACAATGCCTTTTCGAACCACTCGGTTGTCCGCCGCCACCCCGAATGGGTGCATGCCCTGGCCGACACCGGCTACTACTGGCTCGATCCGGCCGTCAAGGGGGTGCAAGAACACTCCCTGGCGGTGGTCCTGGATGTGGTGCGGCGCTATGATGTGGACGGGATCCATTTCGATGACTATTTTTATCCCTATCGCGAGTACAACCGCGGCGGCGATTTTCCCGACGAAGCGGCCTGGCAAGCATACCGCGCCGGCGGCGGCCGTCTTGCGCGCGACGACTGGCGGCGCGATGCGGTCAACCGCTTCATCGAGAAGGTCTACAAAGGGATTAAAAAGGCAAAGCCCTGGGTCAAGTTCGGCATCAGCCCCTTCGGGGTCTACCGGCCGGGCTACCCGGAGGGCTACGGCGGGGGATTCGATCAGTATGCTGTACTCTATGCGGATGCGCGGCTGTGGCTCAACAGGGGTTGGGTCGATTATTTTACACCGCAGCTCTACTGGAACATTTCCAACCTGCAGACGAGCTACCCAGTGCTTCTGGGATGGTGGCAGGGGGAGAACTGCAAGGGACGGCAGCTGTGGCCGGGCCTCTATATGCGCCCCGAGATTGAGCGCCGACAGATGGCCCTGGAAATTGTCAACCAGGTCATGGTGACGCGCGGCATGCTGCGCGCAGCGCCCGGGACGATCCTCTTCAGCATGCGTTCACTAATGAATGCCGACAGCGTCTATTTCAAGGTGCTCGCACAGGGCCCCTTTGCCCGGGCGGCGTTGATGCCCGCCTGCCGCTGGCTCGACGATCGGGCTCCCGAACCGCCGCTGGTGCAGGTCACGGCGAATGACAGCGGTCATCACCTCATCTGGCAGCCACGCGGCAAGGAGAAGCCCTTCCTCTATGCGCTTTACTTCAAGAGCGCCGGCCGTTGGCGCCAGAAACTCTTCCCGGCGGTGGTCACGGAGACGGATCTGCCTGGCGCCGGCGGCGGGATCTCCGCCCTTGCTGTGACCGCCGTCGACCGTGTCGGCAATGAGAGCAAGCGCAGGGTGATCGTCCTCGAATAGGCTGGTTCAGCCTCCGCGCCGGACCAGCTCGGTCAGCTTCTTGCGGTGTTTGGCGCCAGGGCTGTCGGCGGGGTAGCCGAGCGGCGTAAAGGCGACGGGCACAGCGCTCTCCGGCAGCTGCAGAACAGCGCGCGCGGCCTGGGGATCGAAGGCGGCGATCCAGCAGGTGCCAAGGCCGAGATCGGTCGCGGCCAGGATGAGGTGATCGAAGGCGATGGCGGCATCCACAAGGGCATAATTAGCACCATCGCGGCGCGACCAGGCCTCATCCGGCAGGGCAACAATGGCCAGGACCAGCGGCGCCTGGACAAACCAGGGCCGGCTGTATATGCGCCCCAGCTCGGCCTCGCGGCCGCGGGTTTCCAATACGAACAGCTGGAAGGGCTGGCGATTGCAGGCCGTGGGGGCGAGGTTCGCCGCCTGGAGCACCCGTTCCAGCTTTTCAGACTCCACCGGATCCGCCTTGTAGGCGCGTACGCTGTAACGGGATTGGATGACCTGCTGGAATTCCATGGGCTCTCCTCGGTTTGTTTTTTTGCTGTTTTGCCGTGGGGACTCTGGCGATAAAATACGAAAATCAGGCCTGATTGTCAACGGGGGTTTCAGCCCGAGTTGTTTCCTGATACTCATCTCGCCATGGGCGAGTATTCACGGAACCGGCTCTATCAGGAGGATTCCTTGAAAAAAAGTGTGCTGATTGTTATCGGCATCCTGGCCGCCACCGGGTTCGGCCTTGCCCAGCCGAAACGGGAAGGTTACGATTCCACGGCGGTAGCCCGCATCCGTGCAGAGGGTTTGAATCATTCCCGGGTCATGGATTTTTTTGAAATTTTGACCGATATCTATGGTCCGCGACTGAGCGGATCGCCCGCATACCGGGCGGCGGCGGAGTGGGCGCGCGGCGAACTCGAGACGATCGGCCTCGCGCAAGCCCGTTTGGAGGCATGGGGACCCTGGGGCCGCGGCTGGACCCTGAAAAACTACTCGGCTATGGTCTTTGGTCGGCAGAATTTTCCCTTGATCTCCTGGCCCAAGGCCTGGTCCCCTTCCCTGGCGGAGAGCGAAGCCGAGCTTCTCTATATCGATGCGCAAAGCGACAGCGCCGTCCTACGCTATTCTGGACAGATCAAGGGCAAATTCGTCCTCCTTAACGACGCCCATGATCTCCAGGTCCCCTTTGAAGCCTATGCCAGCCGCATTCCCGATTCTACGCTGCTCAAGCTCGCCAATTCGGATGGTCGGCGCCGCGGCGGACGTCGTTTTGAACGCAGCCCCGAAATGACGCGGCGCCGGCGGGTCGCCTGGCGCAAGATGAAGCTCTGTTTTGACGAAGGGGCGAAGGCCATTCTTACCTCGAGCCAGCGCGATGGTGGCATCATCGATGTGACGGCGGTCTCCTATCCGCAGCATCCCGATTCGCTCTGGAGTTCGGCCCCCAAGGTTTATGCCAGCAATGCGCCGCGGATGATCCCACAGATCGCCGTTGCGGCCGAGCAGTACAATCGCCTGGTCCGGATGATTCAGCATGGCGAGAAACCCAGGCTGGAGCTGGAGATCGAGGCTGCTTTCAGCAAGGCCGACTCGGGCTATAATGTGCTTGCGGAACTCCCGGGAACCGACCTCAAGGACGAGATTGTCCTGATCGGCGCTCATTTTGACTCCTGGCACGGAGGAACGGGCGCGGCCGACAACGCCAGCGGTTGCGCGGTGGCGATGGAAGCGATGCGTATCCTCAAAGACCTCGATCTTAAACCCCGCCGCACCATCCGGATCGGCCTCTGGGATGCAGAGGAGCATGGTTTTCTCGGGTCGCGCGGCTACATCAGCAGCCATCTGGCGACGCGCGAGGGCGGCGTCAACGATCGCGGCGGCCGGGTCGTCCTCAAGCCGGAGGGTGACCAGTTTTCGGTTTATTTCAACATGGACAACGGCTGCGGCAAGTTCCGCGGCATCTATCTGCAGGGCAACGAGGCCTGCCGGCCTATCTTCCGCGCCTGGCTCGAGCCCTTCAATGACCTCGGTGCGGCCACCGTCACCCTGGCCAGCACCGGCGGGACCGATCACCAGGCCTTCGACGGCGTGGGGCTGCCGGGATTTCAGTTCATCCAGGACGAACTGGATTACGACGCCCGCGTCCATCATTCGGATATGGATCTTTATGAACGCTGCCCGGCCGGAGATCTGCAGCAAGCGGCCGTGATCATGGCCGCCTTTGCCTACAACGCCGCCATGCGCGACGAAAAGATCCCGCGCAAGCCGGCTATGGCCGCTGCCGAACCGTTTTTCGCTTCCGGCCGCCCCGCGGCTCCGCCGCCCCAGCCGGAAACCGCTACAAAGGAGAAGAGGATGAAGAACACAGCTCTGATTATGGATACCTTGCTGCATGCTGAAACCTATTTTGCTCTGCATCCCGCGTTCGCCCAAGCGTTCGCTTTTCTGCGACAGCCCGGCCTGGCACAGCTGGCGCCTGGCCGATATGAGATCGACGGTGACCGGATCTTTTGCACCATCAGCGAAGGGTCCGGCAAGGGCAAAGGGGGAGCACGGCTTGAGGCCCACCGCAAGTACATCGATATCCAGTATGTCATCGCCGGGACTGATGTGATGGGCTGGAGTCCACTCACGGCTTGTCAGACGCCTGATGGAGATTTTGACCCGGGCAAGGATATCATCTTTTTCCGTGATGCACCGCAGCGCTGGACCGAGGTCGTACCCGGCGCTTTTACCATCTTCTTTCCGGAGGATGTCCATGCTCCAATGGGCGGGACGGGCTTGATTCGCAAGGCGGTGATAAAGGTGGCGGTGGACTGATGATCAGGCGGCATGGTACCATAAAAAAGGCGGAGGGGATTCGCCTTTTTTATTTCCGGGTTCACTCCGGCTGGTCTTTGCGGAACTGGGTCTCATAAAGGGTGGCATAGAGCCCGCCCCGATTGAGCAGGGAATCATGGGTGCCGGTTTCTATGATCCGGCCGCGGTCCATGACCAGGATTTGATCAGCCGCCAGGATGGTGCTAAGACGATGCGCGATGACCACATTGGTGCGATCGGCCATGACCTTCTCGAGCGCATCCTGAATCAGCGCCTCGGACTGGCTATCGAGGCTGCTGGTGGCCTCATCCAGAAGTAGGATTCGCGGGTTTTTTAAGATCACCCGCGCCAGGGCGAGCCGTTGTTTCTCGCCTCCGCTCAGCCGGAATCCCCGTTCACCGACAATGGTGTCGTATCCCTCGGGCAGCTCGCGGATGAAATCGTGGATGTTGGCAACCCGGCAGGCTGCCTCCAGCTCGCTCTGGTCGGCATCCAGCTTGGCATACTGCAAATTGGTGCGTATGGTGTCATGGAAGAGATGCACTTCCTGGGTGACCATGCCGATCTGGGCCACCAGCGATTCCAGAGTCACATCGCGCAGGTCCTGACCATCCAGGCGGACTACGCCGGCGGTCGGATCATAGAGGCGGGGGATGAGATAGGTGAGCGTCGTTTTGCCGGCGCCGCTCGGACCGACGATGGCGACAATCTGGCCCGGCGCCGCACAAAAACTGATCGCTTCGAGGGCATTGGTGCGCGCCTGACTGCGCGCGGCACTCTCCTCCTCCTTGCTCGCCAGCTTGCCCGAGAGCACGCCGGCGACCTGGTCCATGCTCCCATAGCGATACACATCACTGAGCAGTTGACTCTCGCTTTTGTCGTACTGGAAATAGACCTCCTCGAAACGGATCTCCCCCCTGACCCGCTGCAGCACGCTCGCTCCCGGTTTTTCAGGGATGCCGGCCGGCATGTCGATCACCTCAAAGACGCGTTCAAAGCTCACCATCGAGGTCGCGAATTCCACCGGGGCATTGGAGAGCGACTGGAGGGCGCCGTAAAGTTGCACAAGATATGAGCCGAAGGCCACGATCGTCCCGACCGTGAAAGCCCCTTTGATGACAAAATAGCCGCCCAGGCCGTAGACCAGAGCAGTGCCGACGGCGCTGATCAGACCGATGATGGCCATGAAGATGGAGCCCGTGAAGGCGCGCCGGACGCCGAGATCGCGCACCTGCGCGGCCCGTTCGCTGAAGCGTTCGATCTCGAGCTGTCGGCGGCCGAACAGTTTGACCAGCAGCGCGCCGCCGATATTCAACGTCTCGTTCATCATCGCGTTCATCCGGGCGTTGGCTTCCATTTGATTACGGGCGATCTTGCGCAGCCGGTTCCCTAGGAGCCGCGCCGCCAGAATGAAGAGGGGCATGATGATGACACTGATCAGCGTCAGCCGCCATTCCAGGGTCAGCATGACTGTAAGGACCGCGACGGCTTGGGCCAGCTGGGTGATAATCCCGACGATCGTGCTGCTGATGGCTGTTTGGGCGCCCATCACATCGTTGTTGAGCCGGCTCATCAGCTCACCGGTCTGGGTGTTGGTGAAGAAGCACAACGACATGCGCTGGAGGTTGGCATATAGCTCGTGACGCAAATCGCAAATAACCCCTTCGCCGACGCGCGCGTTCAGACGCCGCTGCGAGACTCCGATGATCCCCGAGAGTGCGGGAATAAGCAATAGGGCCAGAGCGAGATGGATCAGCCGGGGGAGATCCCCCGCCGGGATGGTGCGATCGAGCAGATCGCGAATGATCAGGGGGGTGAGGAGCATCAGGCCGGTCTGTGTCAGGATGAGCAGGAGAATGGCCAGGATGCGGAAACGGTACGCGCGCGCATAGTGCAGCACCCGTTTCAACAGCGGCCAGGTGATCCGGGGTTTTTCATCGGTGGCTTCGATCACGCTGCGCATGCCGTGTCCCAAGCCCATTCGTATCATCATTGCGTCGCTCCGTCACAGTCGCGGTTTCAGGTGAACAGCAGTCCGTTACGCTCAAGCGCGCGGGATGATCTTTCGGCGTGTCGTACCGGCGGCTGAGGCGGTGCAGCACGCCCAGGGACTAAGTTACGAATCCAGCGAGCGAGAGTCCAGCACAAAAATCGTGCAAAAATTGAACAAAAGTACTTGACATGCGCCATCTTTTGATATATATTTATATGTAGCGAAAAAGCGCTAAAAAAGTATAATACATACTGCTTTTTAGCCATGTTCATTCGACGTACCTGGGACAGTTGGGGCTCTGTGCAGCGAAGATCAGGGCATGGGAAGATGTGACTACGTCGGCTCTCTCTGTTGCACAAAACAGCGGCGTCCACCGCTGCAGCTGAAGGCTGAATTACCGATTTCAGGCTTTTCCGCATGCAGGAGCACCCACCTCACTCAGGCAGCTCTTTGGTCCGGCAGCGAGATGGTGTGCGTGTCCGCGGCACTTTCTGGCTTCCATGACCAAAGGGATGAAGGTATGACCCTGGGTATTGTCGCTTTCTTTCCTGGCACCTGTCTCTTCGAGAATTTTTACTCTCCGGACTATCGCCTTGCCGTTGCTGCGGCGCCACCCTCTCTAAACAGGTCTACTACTTTCTGTGACCCGCGATCCCTCCAGGCTGGGGGAGGCCAATGGTCCATCCATCCGGACCATCCTGCGCTTTGGCGCTTGTGAGGGATCCCAATCAGGGCGGGGTGAGCCTTTCACCCCGCCCTCCTCTTTTTCCCCGCGACTAAAACCGGCTAAGAAAGCCCGGGAGTATTCACCTGAAAACAGTCGTCCACTGGTGTTGTGCCTAGGGGTGCAAAGAGATCCTGAAAACTCATTGAATAGTCATGAAGATCAGGAAAAATGATGCACCGATCAAAAGGCGCGGGTTGATCCCCGCCTCCGGGATGTCGTTGCGAAATATCTGATGCGGATCAACAACCAGTTCGATCATCCCAACGAGATCACCTATCAGAGCTATCAGGCGGTCAAATGCTTGCGGGATCTGGGCATTCCCATCGGCTGTCAGACGGTGCTCCTCAAGGGGGTCAACGACGATACCGATATCATGCGTGAGCTGATGCACGGCCTCGGCCGCATGGGCGTCAAGCCTTACTATCTCTATTATGCCGATCTGGTCGAGGGAACCGGCCACTTCCGCACCGAGGTCTACAGAGGCAAGGAGATCTGCCGGGACCTCTGCGGCGCGACCACCGGCTTTTTGCGCCCCACCTTTGTCATTGACGCCCAGGGCGGTCGTGGCAAGATACCGGTGGATTTGGGGTATTCGGACGGAATCAGTGAGGATAGAAAAGGGGGAACCTTCACCTCAGCGATCGGCCTTGGCAAGGTCTATGTCAACGATCCGATAGAACGGGTGGCCGGCAAGCTGGTGCGGTATAACCCGAACCGCCGGTAGCACAGCCGGTCATAGCGGTTCTCCCCTGGAAAGTAAAAAGCCCCTGATCGTAGCAATCGCTCAGGGGCTTGTATTATCAGGAAAACCTACTGCAGCGCCTGCACCGCGGCCAGGGCCCAGTTCTGCAGGGGCACCCAATAGAGGCCGAGGAAAAAGATCGGCAGGACCAGGACCACCAGCAGCGGGGCAAGGGCAACCTTCCAGCGCGGGGCATCCTCGTGGCTGCCCATGTACATCTCGCGCATAATCCGGGTATAGTAAAAGAGGCCCACGACGCTGTTGAGGATGCCGACGAAGGCTAGAGCGATGTACCAGAAGCCGCTGTTGTGAATCAGGGCGGCGAAGAGGAAAAACTTGCCGATGAAACCCGCCAGCGGCGGCAGACCAGCCAGTGAGAAAAGGTAGACACTGAGCACAAAGCCGAGCAGTGGCGCCCGGTAGCCCAATCCCCGGTAATCCGCGATCTCTTCAGAGCCCTGTTTGTCGGCTACAATCTGCACAGCAGCGAAGGCCCCGAGGTTCATCACCAGATAGATTCCGAGGTAGAGCAGTACGGCACCGGCGCCGATCTGATCGATCAGGGCTACGCCCATCAGCATATAGCCGGCGTGGGCTATGGAGGAGTAGGCCAGCAGCCGTTTGATATTGCTCTGATGGATGGCCGTGAGGTTACCGAGGGTCATGGTGATTGCCGAAATCATTCCCAGAAGGATAAAAAGAAGGGTGCGCAGATCGGGTCCAGACTGGGGCAGCAGGGCGGTGAAAAAGCGCAGCATCAGAGCGAAGCCCGCGGCCTTTGGGGCCACGCTGAGGAAGCCGGTGAAAGGGGTGGGCGCACCCTGATAGACATCCGGGCTCCACATGTGGAAGGGAACGGCCGCAGTCTTGAAGCCAAGGCCCGTGAGAATCATCACCAGGGCGATCAGGGCGGCGAGCATCCCGTTCTTGCCGGCGGCCAATACTGGACCGGATTGTGTAAGGGCGGCTGCGATGGCGCTGAACCCCATCGAGCCGGTCAGTCCATAGAGCAGCGAAATGCCGAAGAGCATCACCCCCGAGGCGACACCTCCAAAGATGACATATTTAAGGGCCGCTTCATGCGAGAAAATATTGGCGCGCTTGAATCCCGTCAGTATGTACGAGGCGTAACTGACCATCTCCATGGCAAGGTAGGCCATGAGGAGATTGCGCGCGGCGGCCATCAAGCTGATGCCGATCACGATGGTGAGCAGCAGGGCGGTGAATTCGGGAAACCGATCTTGCGAGAGTTCAACCGACTGTGTGGCAAGGATCAGCACCAGCGCGGCGGCAATCATCGCCAGCCAGAGGAAGAAACGGCTGAACGCATCGACCTGAATCAGGTCGCCGATGGCGCCGTCCTGGGGAAAGCGCAGCGCCAGCAGGGCGGCGAAGGCGAGGAAGAGCAGAGCGATGATCAGGGTGCGCGGGGCGCGCCCTTTGGCGGGGCTCATGCCGGTCAGGAGCACCGCGATCACCCCGGCAGCGAGCGCCAACAGGGGATAGAGCAGGGGGAGTTGTGCCAGAGCCATGAGGTTATCCTCCCTCAGCCTTTGAAAACGGCGAGAATGGTCATCAAGGTTTTGTTGATCAGGTTGAGCGCCGGACCCGGGAAGATGCCGAGGATCACGATCAACGCCGCCAGGGGATAGAGGGTGATGCGTTCACGCCAGGTCAGGTCGGGCAGACCGGCGTATTTTTCGTTGAGCTTCCCGAGAAACATCCGCTGCATTGCCCAGAGGTAATAGGCCGCGGTGATGACGACCGCCAGGGCGGAAAGGATGGTAAGCACCCGATAGGCCGGAAAGGCGCCGGTAAAGACCAGGAACTCGCTGATGAAACCGCACAAGGCAGGCAGGCCGAGGGAGGCCATGAAAGCCAGGCCGGTGAGGCCGGTATATTCTGGCATCTGATAGGCCAGGCCGCCAAAGCCCTCGATCTCGCGGTGGTGGGCGCGGTCATAGATCACGCCCGCTATGAGGAAGAGCATCGGGCTGATGAGACCGTGCGTGAACATCTGAAAGACGCCGCCGACGATCCCCTGGGCGGTAAAAGCTGAAATGCCAAGAAGAACAAAACCCATATGGCTGACCGACGAGTAGGCGATCATTTTCTTCAGGTCTTTCTGCGCGAGGCAGACAAAAGCGCCATAGACGATGCTGATGGCTCCGAAGAGGGCCATGCCCGGGGCGGCCCACTGCGTCGCCTCAGGCAGAATGCCAAAATTGAAACGCAGGATGCCGTAGCCGCCCATCTTCAGCAGGATGCCGGCGAGGATGACGGAGATCGGCGTCGGGGCTTCGACGTGAGCGTCGGGCAACCAGGTGTGGAAGGGGACCATCGGGATCTTGATGGCGAAGCCAATGAAGAGGAGGATGAAGATCAGATGACTGAACTGAATGCCGAGCAATGGCGCTTTGGTGGCGAAATCATTCTCGGCGATCAGCTTGACGATGTTGAAGGTGTGGAGTGTTGGAGTGCCATCGATCAGCGCAGCCGGATTGGAATTGTAATAGAGGGCGATGACCGCCAGCAGCATCAGCACCGACCCGAACAGGGTGTAAAGAAAGAACTTGATGGCCGCATACTCCTTGCGCGGGCCGCCCCAGATGCCGATCAGGAAGTACATCGGCAGCAACATCACCTCCCAGAAAACATAAAACAGGAACATGTCGAGGCTGCAGAAGGTGCCAAGCATGCCGGTCTCGAGCAGGAGCAGCAGGGCGAAGTAGCCGCGTATGTACTTTTCGATACCCCACGAGGCGAGGGTGGCGATGAAGCTGATCAGAACGGTTAAAAAGATCAGCAGCACCGAAAGGCCGTCGACGCCGACGAAATACTCGATGTTGAAGGAACGGATCCATACGAGATGATGCTGCATCTGCATCCCGGCGATGGCGGGATCGAACTGCAGCAGCATCTGGATGCCGAGGAGCAGGGCCAGACCGCTGAAAATCGTGGCTGCCCAACGGATGGCTTTTTTCTGTGCAGCCGGCAGCAGGAGCACGACAGGAATGCCAAGCAAGGGCAAAAAGATGATCCAGGTCAACAGCGTGGATTCGGTCATAATAGGTACTCCATGGTTCGGTAATTTCGTCAACCTAAAAACTCAATCCCGGCTGTCCGGGTGGGCTCCCCCTTCGCACACCAGCCCGCAAGGCCGGGCGGAAGCGGGAGCAAGCCGGCGTGCAGCTCTCGTTAAAGAACCATATAGATCACCAGTACCGCCAGCAGGCCGGCGCCGAAGAGCACATAGAGATAGGTCTGGATGCGTCCCGTCTGGAACCTGCGCAACGCTTGTCCCCCCGCCCCGGTCACTCGGGCGATGCCGTTGACGGCACCGTCGATGACCACCGCGTCGTTGGCTCCGCTGACAAAGCCCGCCTTTTTTCCCACCCAGGCGATGCCGTTCACCAGACCGTCGATGATGGTCTGGTCGAACCAGTCGCTGGCACGCGACAGCCAGAGGGTGAAGCGGATAAAGGTCGCCTGATAAAACTCATCGACATAGTATTTATTATAGATCACCCGGTGGAGGCGGGGCCACGTTTCGATGAAGTGAGCCGGCACTTTAGAGCGGGCATCCTTGTAGAGGCTCAGGGCCAGCCCGGCGCCGGCGAAGGCGATCAGCACCGAGATCAGCATCAGCAGCCATTCAGTCCCGACGCTGTATTCATGCCAATGCAGATTCTGCGCGGCCGTGAAGACCGGCTCGAGCCAGCTCTCGAGGGCGTTGGGCAGATGCCAGAGATGGGGCAAGCCGATCACGCCGCCGATGATGGACAAAACACCGAGGACTTGCAGCACGACGGTGATGCTCTTCGGTGACTCTTGCAGATGATGCTCGATCTCGTGACCTTTGCGGAAGCGGCCCGAGAAGGTCATGAAATAGGAGCGGAACATGTAGAAGGCGGTCATGATAGCAGCGGTGACACCGACTGCCCAGATCAGCTGCCCGGGGATCAGGGTGTTGCCATTGGAGAAGCTTTTCCAGAGGATCTCATCCTTGGAAAAGAATCCCGACAGGAAAGGAAATCCGGAGATGGCGAAACAGGCCGCCAAATAGGTCCAGCGGGTCGTCGGCAGATAGCGGGCCAGACCGCCCATGTTGCGCATATCCTGGGGATCGGTCTCATGATCCCCGGTGTGATGCAGGGCGTGGTGCATGGCATGGATGACCGATCCGGAACCGAGGAAGAGACAAGCCTTAAAAAAGGCGTGGGTGAGGAGGTGGAATATGCCGGCCCAGTAGGCGCCGACGCCGACGGCCATGAACATGAAGCCGAGTTGGCTGACGGTCGAGTAGGCCAGGACTTTCTTGATATCATACTGAAAGAGGCCGATGGTTGCGGCATAGAGCGCGGTCAGGGCGCCCACCACGGCGACGGTGGTCATCGCCACCGGAGAGAGGATGAAGAGGAAGTGGAGCCGCGCGACCATATAGACGCCAGCGGTGACCATAGTGGCAGCATGGATCAGGGCCGAAACCGGGGTCGGGCCGGCCATCGCGTCCGGAAGCCAAACGTAGAGGGGGATCTGGGCGCTTTTGGCGGTGGCGCCCCAGAAAAAGAAGAGGCAGATGAAGGTCGGGGCGGCTATCCCGAGGATGGTCTTGCCAGCCAGCAGCGGCGCCAGCCCCTTGACCTCGCGAAAGATGAACGTCAGGCTGGAGCCATTCTCCAGCGTATAATTACCGCCGCTCCAGGAGCCACCAAGGGCCCAGAGCAGGCCGAAGAGGCCGACGAGGAAGCCGAAATCCCCGACGCGGTTGGTGATGAAGGCCTTCATGCCGGCTGAGGCGTTTTTTAGGTCCTTGTACCAGAAGGAGATCAGCAGATAGGAGCAAAGGCCGACGCCCTCCCAGCCGACGAACATGAGAATGAAATTATCTGCCAGAACCAGGGTGAGCATAGCGAACATGAAGAGGTTCATATAGGCAAAGAAGCGCCAGTAGCCCTCGTCCTTGTGCATGTAGCCGATGCTGTAGATGTGGATCAGGGTGCCGACGAAGGTGATCATCAGGGTCATGGCACCTGAGAGCGGGTCTAACCAGAAGGCCATGGGCACATGAAAATCACCGGCGCGGATCCAGTCGAAGAGAGTGTTGACCATCTGCCGCTCCTCGGCGGGTAATCCCATGAGGCGGAAAAAATAGAGGGCGGTGATGACGAAGGCCAGGCCCGGCATAAAGATGGCCAGGGTGTGGATCGGCGTTTCGCCCCAGCGACGGTGAATTTTCAAGCCGAAGGCCCCGTTGATGAAGGCGCCCAACAGCGGCAAAAACGGGATCAGCCAGATCCAGCTGACATGTATGCTTTCCATCCAGGCTACTCCTTCAAATTCACCGTCAGGTTCACATCGATATTCTTGTAGGACCGGTAGATGGCCAGGACGATCGCCATGGCGATGGCGGCTTCGGCAGCGGCCAGAACAATCACGAAGAGGGCGAAAATCTGACCGGAGAGGCCGTTCTCGACGAAACGGGAAAAGGCAACCAGGTTGATATTGGCGCTGTTGAGAATCAGTTCTACGCCCATGAGCAGGCCGATGGCGTTGCGGCGAGTGAGGACGCAGATCATGCCGAGCACAAAAAGCAGCGCGGCGACGGTCAGAAAGGCGTGCAGGCCGATGGTGAGCGTCATGATTTCACCTCCTCCTCGTCCTTGATCTCCTTGCGCACCAGCATTACCGCACCGATCAGCGCGGCCAGCAGGAGCAGTGAGAGGACCTCAAAGGGGAGCACATAGGTGCTGAGCAGCGCGTTGCCGAGCGGCGGCACCGAGGCCTCGATCTCCGCGGGCGTTTTCAGCTGCCAGGGGAACGTCAGTGCGAGATAGATCAGCAGCGCGGCGGCAATGGTGCCGAGGATCGTCGCCGGGATGACGCCGCGGCTAGGGTTGGACTGGCCGGCGTTTTCAATGCCGCGGGTGAGCATGACCGCGAAGAGGATGACAATCAGCACGCCGCCGACGTAGATGAGGATCTGGGCGGCCGCCAGAAAGGTCATCGAAAGCAAGCCATAAAGGCCGGCGACCCCGGCGAAGGTGCCGAGCAGGGCGAAGCCGGAATGGATGATGTTGCGCGAATAGACCACGATCAGGCCGCAGGTGAGGATCAGGGCCGCAAAGAGGCAGAAGAGGAGATCCGGAATGGTAAAGTTCATGCGGCGTCCTCCTTGTTTTTTTTCCAGCGCACGGCTCCGCGCGCGGCGTCGGGAGAGACCAGAGCCGGGGCATCCCAGCTCTTCTTGATGGCATAATAGGGGGCGTTTTGCGGCAGCCCTTGCGGTTCCTGGTCCTTTACGACCCGGTAGGCTGGGATCTTGTCGCCCGGTCTGACATAGCAATGAACCAGATTATTGGCGTGCCAGGTGCTCGCCTCGAAATCGGTGCTGTGGCGGATGGCTCCGGTCGGGCAGACCTCGGTGCAGAGGCCGCAGACCATGCACATGGCGAAATCGATCTCGAAGCGGGTGAGGAAATTCTTTTTCGTCTCCGGGTCACGTTCGGTCTCGATGAGGATGACGCCAAGGGGGCAGCGTTTCATGCAGGCCATACAGGCCGTGCAGATGGTGGTGTCGACCTCGAGCAGTCCACGAAAGCCAGGGGGCAGCATCTCCTGAACGGGCTTGGGTGTGCGATCCGGATACTGGATCGTATAGGGCTTGCGCAGACACCAGGAGAGGGTGACCGCCAAACCCTCGAAGATCGAGACCGCCGAATTTTTGATGTTGTTGAAATACTCGCGCACTATCGACTCCAGGTTAAGACTATCATGCCCAAATTTTGATATAGAGTTGGTCCTTCATGGCGCGGAGGTTGAAGAAGGCCCGCCAGATCAGGCCGATGGCGATGGCAAATCCGAGTCCGGTCAGCACCAGTCGCATGCCCAGCCAGATCCAATGCCAGAGTCCGGTCTGGGGTAGGATGACGAAGAGCGCCGAGCCGAGCAGGCAGACAAAACCGATCGGCACGAAATACTTCCAGCACATGATCATCAACTGGTCCACGCGCAACCGCGGCAGGGTCCAGCGCACCCAGATGACGATGAAGACGAAAACGCTGGTCTTGATAAAAAAGACCGCGATGCTGGCGGCGATCCAGAGGATCTTGCCCGCAAAAGGTGCGGCGGCGATGACCGCGCCAAGATCGGCGATGCCGGGGATCTGCCAGCCACCGAGAAAAAGGGTGGTGAGCAGGGCCGACATGGTCCAGACATTCGCCCACTCGGTGAAAAGGAAGAAGAGAAAGCGCATGCCGGAGTATTCGACCAAATAGCCCGCCACCAGTTCGCTTTCGGCCTCGGGAAGGTCAAAGGGGGTGCGGTTGCCCTCGGCGAGGATGGAGGCGAAAAAGATGAAAAAGGCGATGAAGGTGAAGGGATTACTGAAGAAGAACCACTGCCAGGGCCAGCCGCCTTGTAGGGCGACGATGGCCTGCATGTTGAGGGTACCGGCGACGGCGACTATCGTGAGCACGGCCAGACCCGCCGGGATTTCGTAGGAGATCATCTGCGAGGCAGAGCGTACCCCGCCGATCAGCGACCATTTGTTATTGCTCGACCAACCCGCCATGAGGATGCCCAGCACCACCAGGGTGGTGATGGCGGTGATGTAGAAAATGCCGATATCGATGTTGCTGGCGATGATGCCGTACCCCCAGGGCAGGGCGGCAAAGGCGGCAAAACCCCCGGGAAAGACCAGATAGGGCGCCATTTTGAAGAGGGTCCGGTCGGCCGCGTCGGGGATGACATCCTCTTTGAGAAAGGATTTCAGGCCGTCGGCCAACCACTGCCAGAAGCCGACAAGGCCAACCCGGTTGGGACCGATGCGCGACTGCATGCGCCCGGCAATGCGGCGCTCGAGCCAGGAGGTGATGCCCGCGAAGCTGGCCATGAAGACCAGCACAAACGCGGCGACGATGAGCAGCCAGAAGCCCAGGGCGAGGGTCATCACCCAGGGATCGAGCTGGAAATTGGCGATCAGCGAGTCAAACCAGTTTTTCATAGGCTCATTCTGTTTTAATCCAGCATGCAAGCAGCGGCGGATCGCGATCTATCGATCCACTTCGGGCGCGACCACATCGAGGCTGCCGAAAAAGGCCGTGAGATCAGCCACCATAAAGCCGGGGATCACTTCGGGAATCACCGCCATGGCGCAGAAGGAGCTGGTCCTGATCTTGCAGCGAAAGGGCTTGTCGGTGCCGTCGCTGATCAGGTAAAAGCCCATCTCGCCGCGAGTGCTCTCGACATGGGTATAGACTTCTCCGGCGGGCACCACGGGGTTGCGCGGTACCTTGGCCAGATACTCTCCTTCAGGGATGCCTTCGACCGCCTGACGGACGATTTTCGCCGACTCGACCATTTCGTCAAGGCGTACCATATAACGTGAGAAGGTGTCGCCGGTCTCGCCGCGGTAGCCTTTTCCGGTGATGACCCGGAATTGGAATTCGGGATAAACGCTGTAGGGATAGTCGCGGCGCAGATCGAAATCGACCCCGGAGGCGCGTAGATTCGGGCCTCCCAGGCCATACTTGATCGCCTGTTCTGCTGAGATCGGCACGACGTGCACGAGTCGTTTGACAAAGATCTCGTTGCCAGTGATCAGGCGGTTGAATTCGGGGAGGAAGGTCTCGAAGCGGTCGAGGAAGGCGAGGATTTCCTTGTCCAAGCCCGGCACCCAGTCGCGCGAGACCCCGCCGAAGCGCATATAGTTATAGTTGAGGCGGGCGCCGCAGATCTTCTCCATCATGTCGTTGACCATCTCGCGCTCACGCATGCCATGCAGGAAGGGGGTGAAGGCGCCGAGATCCATGGCGAAGGTGCCGCAGGCGATGAGATGGTTGATGATGCGGTTGAGTTCGCAGGCGACGACGCGCATGTATTCGGCGCGGCGCGGCACCTCGATGCCGAGCAGTTTTTCCACCGCCATGCAGTAGCACTGGTTGCCGAACATGGCCGAGAGATAGTCGACGCGATCGGTATAGGGGATGAACCCGACGTATTGGGTCGATTCAGCGATCTTTTCAATGGCGCGATGGAGAAAGCCCACCTTCGGCTCGGCCTTTTCGATGATCTCGCCGCGAAGGGTCAGGGTGAGATTGAGGACGCCGTGGGTGGAGGGATGCTGAGGTCCCATATTGACAATGGTGGTGTCGTGCTGCAGGGATTCCGCTGTACCTTTCATGGGGCTCTTGTCCTGAATTATACACTGCTATTTACTGTCGTGCCGGAAACAGGGCCTTAACCGACGCGGTGAAGTGCCGGGAAGCCTTTCAGGCTCCTTCCGGGGCGGGGCCGGGTTCCGGCTCGGGTTTGGCCGGGTAAAGCGGATTCAGCAGCGCATGGCTGTTCGGCCGGGTCGTCGGGATGCCGTGATAATCCGGGGCCTCGACATAGTCCTTGCGCAGGGGATGACCCACCCAGTCGTCTGGCAGCATGATACGGGTGAGGTTGGGGTGACCGGTGAAACGAATGCCGAAAAGGTCCCAGACCTCGCGTTCGAAAAAGTTAGCATTGCCATAAAGGGCATGGGCGGAGGCAACCTCCGGCTGATCATAGGGCAGCAGCACCTTGAGGGTGACCTCGCACTTTTTCTCGAAGGAGCGGATCACATAGACGATGCCCAGGCCGGTGGTATAATCAATACCGCCGAGACAGGAGAGATAAATGAAGCCATGTGTGGATTTGAGATAGTCGAGAGTGGGGATGATCTGGCCGGCCGGTGTGAGGATCCAGGGATCGCCAGCCTGACCCTGTTGCAACTCAAAGGGGATGTCGGGGAACCGGCTCTGTAAGGCCGAAAGGATCTCGTTTGGCGTCATTTGGCGATGGCCTCCGCTTCATTGAACATGCGTTGCGCCCAGTGATCTTTACGGATACGGTTCTGTATGGTCATCATGGCGTGGTTCAGGGCCTCGGGACGTGGCGGGCAGCCCGGCAGATAGACATCGACCGGGATGACCTTGTCGATGCCTTTGACGACTGAGTAACCCCGCGAAAAGAGGCCGCCGCAGTTGGCGCAGGAGCCCATCGCCAGGACGTATTTGGGCTCGGGCATCTGGTCATAGAGACGGCGGACATCCTCCGCCATCTTGTAAGTGATCGAACCGGCGATCAGCAGCAAATCGACCTGGCGCGGCGTGGCGCGGAAGACCATGCCGAAGCGGTCCAGATCGGTGCGCGGGCCGCCGGTCTGCATCAGCTCGATCCCGCAGCAGGCGGTGGCGAAGAGCAGGTACCAGAGCGAGTTCTTGCGCGGCAGATTGATCAGATCATCGATTCTGGTGGGGATGGCAAAACCCGCATCCCAAATCAGAGGCTCCATGGGGACTCCTAACGGCTTTCGATTTTCTTGATCCATTCGAGGTCGCCCCTCTTCCACAGAAAGGCCAGGCCGGCGACCAGGATGACGACGAAAAGGAGGATCTCGATGAAGGCTATCCAGCCCTTGCCCAGCCCGGCCCATTCGCGCAGCACGGTGACCACCGGATAGGTCAGAACCACCTCGACGTCGAAGATTAGAAAGACCAGGGCGAGCATGTAAAAGCGCGGATTAAAGTTGTACCAGCCGCTACCGATGGGCACTTCGCCACATTCATAGGTGGTATTGCGGTTCTTGCCCATGCGCCGGGGGCGGATCCAGCGGCCCAGCTCCATAGCGATCAGCACAAAGGCCGCGCCGAGCAAGAGGAACATGATGACCATGCTGAAATTGAATAACACAGAACATCTCCTTCGGAAGCTGAAGCAGATGAATTTCAGGAGGGAATCGCTGATTAATTGAGCAAAAAAATAGATATTCCAGCTGTAAGAAGCAAGAAAAAATAAATCCCCCCACCTCTTGCACGGCAAAGCGCCACCCTCTGCTCCCACCGGGACACAGGAATCTGCATGCTTGCAACGCCCCGGTTTTGACACCCCGCCCCTCTGGTTCCCGCCGGAATGCAGGAATCCGCTTGCTTGAAACACCCCGGTTTCGTATACTAGAGGGTTATCCCCTTTTCTGGAGAACCAAACCATGAAGCCTGTTCGTAAAGCACCCCTGCTGTTCCTTTTATTCTTTTTGCGCTTTGTGCTGCCAGTTTCGGCGGAAGTACGCCTGCCGCGGCTCGTCGGAGACGGAATGGTCCTGCAGCGCGGCGTGCCCCTGCACCTCTGGGGCTGGGCCGACCCCGGTGAAGCCGTGACTCTGGGTTTTACAGGCCGGTCTTTCGCTGCGAAGGCGGATCAAGAGGGCCGGTGGCAGGTGAACCTGCCGCCGCTGCCGGCCGGCGGGCCTTATACCATGGAGATCGCAGCCGGCAACCGGATCTTTCTCAAGGACATTCTGGCCGGCGATGTCTGGATCTGTTCCGGGCAGTCCAATATGGCGCTGCCGATGGAAAGGGTCAAGGAACGTTACCCCGAGGTGATCGCCCGCGCGGACAATCCTGCCATCCGCCACTTTTTTGTGCCGATGGTCTACGATTTCAGGAATCCGCAGAACGATCTGCCCTCCGGCCGCTGGGAGGCTGCTACGCCCCAAACCGTCCTCAATTTCACCGCCACCGGGTATTTCTTCGCGCTCGAGCTCTTCAACCGCTATCATGTGCCCATAGGCCTGATCCATGCCAGCGTCGGCGGTTCGCCGGCCGAGGCCTGGATGAGCGCGGAGGGGCTGCGGGCCTTCCCGGATCATCTGGCCGCTGCCAGGCAATGCGCGGAGGAGGGCTACCTCCAGGGCATCCGTGAGAAGGAGCAGAATTACAATGACAGCTGGTACGCTGCGCTGCTGCAGCGCGATCAGGGATTTGCTGGGGAGCGGCCGTGGTCCGATCCCCGATGCGATTCCTCGTCCTGGCCGGTCATGACCCTGCCGGGCTACTGGGCGGATGCCGGCCTGGGGCCGATCAATGGCGTGGTCTGGTTCAGACGGGAATTCACCCTGCCCGACTCCCTTGCGGGACAACCGGCGAAGCTCTACCTTGGACGGATCGTCGACAGCGATTCGGTTTACCTCAACGGGACTTTTGTGGGGACGACTTCGTATCAATATCCGCCCCGCCGCTATACGGTGCCCGCCCGTTTGCTCAGGGCCGGAAGCAACACCCTGGTCGTCCGCGTCGTCAGCAAGATCGGCCGCGGCGGCTTTGTAACCGACAAATCCTATGAGCTGGTGGCCGGCGGCGCCACCATCGATCTCAAGGGCCAGTGGCATTACCAGGTGGGTGCGGTTATGGAGAAGCCCCTCCCCGATCCAACTTTTTTTCAGTGGAAACCCTTAGGCCTTTTCAACGGCATGATCGCCCCACTGCTCCCCTATGCCATCAAGGGGGTGATCTGGTATCAGGGCGAGGCCAATACCTCCCGGCCGCAGGAATACCGGACGCTCTTTCCGGCGCTGATCGCCGACTGGCGGAATCATTGGCGGCAGGGCGACTTTCCTTTTCTCTTCGTCCAGCTGCCCAACTTCATGGAGCCCCGCTCCGACCCCTCCGAGAGCCGCTGGGCCGAACTCCGGGAAGCGCAGTTCCGGAGCCTCGCCGTCACCCGGACCGGGATGGCGGTGGCGATCGATATCGGCGAGTGGAATGACATCCACCCCCTCAACAAGGAGGAGGTCGGCAGACGCCTTGCCCTGGCGGCACGGCGGATCGCCTATGGAGAGAAAAAACTGGTCTGGTCCGGACCGCTCTACCGCTCGATGAAGATCCGGGGGAACCGGATCGTGCTCTCTTTTGATCACGCAGACGGCGGTTTGGTGGCCCGGGGCGGAGGAGCACCGGGGGCCTTTGCCATCGCCGGCGCCGACGGCCATTACCTCTGGGCGAAAGCCGAGATCCGGGGGGACAAGGTTGTGGTCTGGAACGACTCCATCGCCCGTCCGGCTGCCGTGCGTTACGCCTGGGCGGATAATCCGCTGGGGGCCAATCTCTGCAATGCGGCAGGACTGCCGGCCTCGCCCTTCTGTACCGAGAAATAATCCATCTTGCCGCTGCATGCAGTGCAGCTTTTAACGATCAGGAGTTCAGGGATGCATTTCCGGCTTTTACCGATGCTTCTCGTGCTCGTCGCTGGCCTCTCTGTCCCCGCCTCTGCCGGAGAACGCCCGCGAGCCCGCGATCTCGGCATCGTCGTTGGGGCGCTTGACCCCGGTCCCCTCAATGCGATCACGGATGTAGCCGGGGTGCGGGTCGGCCAGATCACCCTCATCCGCGGGGATTCGGTGCACACCGGGGTGACGGTGATCCTGCCGCATGCAGGCAATCTCTATCAGAGTCGTGTGCCCGCAGCGGTGGTGGTCGGCAATGGCTATGGCAAACTGGTTGGTTATACCCAGATCGCCGAACTTGGTGAGTTAGAAACCCCCATCGCGCTCACCAATACTCTCGCGGTCTGGCGTGTGGCGGATGGACTGGCCCAATGGATGCTCCATCTTCCGGGCATGGAGATGGTGCGCTCGATCAACCCGGTGGTCGCCGAAACCAACGATGGCTCTCTAAACGCCATCCGCACCACGGCGGTTACGCAGCAGGACCTCCTCAATGCCCTGGCTGCTGCAGCGGAGGGACCGGTGGCGGAGGGTTCGGTCGGGGCCGGGACCGGCACGGTGGCCTTTCAATGGAAGGGAGGCATCGGCACCAGCTCGCGCCTGCTGGTGGAGGGGCCTTGGCGGGTGGGGGTGCTGGTTCAGTCCAATTTCGGGCGCTGGCAGGACCTGCGCATAGAAGGGGCACCGGTGGGCCGGGAGCTCGGTCGCAGCGGAGTCCATCCCCATATCAATAAAACCGGTGACGGCTCGATCGTCGTCGTGATCGCGACCGATGCCCCGCTCTCCGACCGCAATCTCAAACGCCTCGCCGCACGCGCTCTCCTTGGCATCGGCCGGACCGGCGGCTTTGCCTCGAATGGTTCCGGCGACTATGTGATCGCCTTCTCGACCCATCCCGGCGTGCGGCGTCCTGCCGCGGGGAATGCGCCGTGGGCGGCTGAACTGGGTAACGCGGAGATGAATCCGCTCTTTGAAGCGGCCGTCGATGCCACCGTCGAAGCCATCTATAATTCACTGCTGCGGGCGAGCAATCAATCGGGAGCGGAGGTCTCGGTCGAGGCCTTGCCAATCGACGAGGTTCATGCAATCCTGTGCCGGTATGGAATCGGGACAACTACCGGAAAGGGCAAGCGATGAAAAAATGCGTATGGCTGCAGGAATGCTACTGGCAGGCGTTACCTTGCTTTTCGGCCAGGGGGCAGGATCGCGAATCTCTGGCGTAATGGGATCGAGCGGTTCGGCAGCACCGAAAACCAGTGGCGGCGCCCAGGCAGATACCCTGAAGCGTATTCTGGCGGAACAGCAGGATCCGATGGTCTATGCTATCGCCGAGGTGGGGGTCTGGGTGTAATCTGTCAGCAGAACTCTGCGGCTTGATACTGGAGGATGATGGCGTGCTGGGGGTGGCGCATATCGGCCTCGTCACCGATTGTACTTTTTTAGGGGGTGTCATCAAAGCCAGGCCGCATTACGACCAGTCGATGAAAGAAGCGACCTTGAGCGTCGATGAGGTGAAGGTCCTTGAGGGGGGATTTGCCTGTTTCAAGGCGAAAGTGTCGCGCCCCGGGCCGTTTTCCTTTATGGCCTCAAGCTTCTGCGTGAGATAACTTCAGGATTCAAGAATCGCTCCGGCCGGTTTTTTCGGCCAGCTTAGTTTTCCCCGCGCCACTTCAGCGGCGAGCTTTAAGCCGAGCATTTTGTAGGCAAGCCTTGCGGTGCAAAAGGCCGAATTGCGGTCGTTTTCATCGTAGGCGAGTTCGACCAGATCGAATCCCACCACATTTTTCCGCATGAAAATCTTTTCCAGCAAGTCAAGAGCCTCATCCCAGGTGAAACCCCCTGGTTCAGGGGTGCCGGTGGTATGGATGATGCTGAGATCGAAGGCATCGACATCGACGGTTATGAAGACCGGATCGGGCAGGGTGGCAATGGCCGCCTCCACATCGAACACCCCCTTACGGAAATCGTGCATGGTGCAAACCGGCCAGTGGTTTGCGGCGATCGCCAGCGCCTCCTCGAGGCACTGGGCGCGGATGCCGAGCTGGAGGGCGTGCGGGGTCATCTCGCGGATGCGGGCCATGACACTGGCGTGGCTGAGCCGGTTGCCTTCGTACTCCTCGCGCAGGTCAGAGTGGGCGTCGAGCTGGATGCAGGAGAGACGGCCGTGCTTTTCAAGCAGGGCTTTGAAATAGCCGCTCGAGATCGAATGGTCGCCGCCGAGCACCACCACGAACTTTTGGTCGTTGAGCAACGCCTGTGTGGTTTCATAGAGGGTCTGGATCATCCCCTCCGGCTGAGCGGGGATTTGCGGAGCGGCCACGGTGGCGATGCCCATGCGGTAGGGTTCGGCTTTGAGGACCTCGTCGTAGAACTCAACATAGGCCGAAGCTTCGAGGATGGCCCGGGGTGCGGCCGCGGTGCCGTGACCGTAGGATACGCCGCCCTCGTAGGGGAAGGGCAAAATCACCGCCGCTGCACTAGAATACGCGCAGAACTCCGGCTCCGGTGCGAGAAAGGGATGCTCGTTCGGCTTCATTGTGCGCCTGCCAGGGTCTCGATGAAAGCGGGCATTTGCCCGACGATGTTTTTTTGCGGGCGGTCCGGGCACTGGTCGAGGACAAAACTGACCAGGATCGGAAAGATGATACTATACTCGCCCCAGATCTGCACCAGTTTGTCGTCGCCGGTCGAGCGATATTTGCCCCAGGTTACCGCCTCGCTGAAGGTGCAGGAGGAGAGGCTGCCCTCGCGCTCCACGGCGGTGCCGATCTGCAGGCCGCGGTCGGCCCCCTCGAAATCGACGCCGAGGATCTGGCTGATGGTCGGTCCGGTTTGCTGGATGAAGTTCTTGGGACCGCCGCCGCCCAGCTCGACAAAGCCGGTACCATTGGCGCTAAAACTGATGGCGGCCGAATCGAAGATGTCCCTCTGGCCGGAGAGCGCGACCGGATAGCCCTCGCGGTCGGTGCGGGTGAGGTTCATAGCGATGGAGTGGTTGGAGAGCGAATCCCAGAAGATCGGCACGCCAGCCTGGGCGGCGACGGCGACGAAACTGAGTTCAGGATGGGGGGCGGTCTCGGCGACCCAGAGCCCCATCTCGTAATTGAATTCCCAGCTGCTCAGGGTTTTGCCTTTGAGGCGGCTGTAGCGTTCGACCACGAAATGGCGGATGATCTCGTCCTGGGCCTCAAGGGTCTCCTTTTCGCGGATGCCGACATCGTAGATGCGGGTGTCGCCGGCGGCGCGCAGGGCATCGTCATCGGCTTGGGGGCTGATCGCCTTGACCGGCAGGCCGAAAGCGAAATGGAGGTCATGGTAGACCTGGGCGCCAGTCGAGCAGATGATGTCGATGAATCCGGCTTCGAGGAGGGAAAGAACCAGTCCGCCCATGCCGCCGGCGATCCCGGCGCCGGCAATGCCGAGCCAGATGGTGTCGCCATCGCTGATCATGCGCTTGAAGAGATGGGCGCCGCGATAAAGGTTGCGCGCTTCGAAGGAGGTGGCGCCCATGGCATCGACCAACTCGGGGATGGACTGCCGGCGTTTGGTGCGGGCCGGGATGATATCCGGCGCGTCATGGAAATAGGAGGTAGTGTTCGGGTGCATAGGCTCCTTAAACGATAGGGAGAAAAGCTTCCAGATCAGTGCAAACGGAAATGGCGCACACCGGATCCTGTCCGGTGGAGGCGCCATTTCTATTCAACACCCGAGATAAGGCTGCTATTCCAGAATCAGGACTGCGCAGGCAACCACGGTGGTCCAGAGGCCGTCCTTGTGCCCTTCGGCCGACTGGCAGATGCTGCGGCTGACGAAGTGGTTCTTCTGGTCGACCTTGTACTCTTTTTTGCGTTCGTCCCAAGCCACTTCGGGATCGAGTTCGATGCCGAGGGTGGAGGCGAGCATGGTCGCAGCGAGATCTTCAGCGAAATCGGCCGATTTTTTCATGGTCTCGCCGAAGGCATGGTGCTCGCTGAGATAGCCATACTGGTTGGTGTCCTTGGGTGTGGCCAGGCCGATGGCGGCCGAGACCAGGCGGTTCGGCTCGCAGGTGGCCTCGCGCGCCATGACGACAAAGGTGATCTGCCCCGGCGAAAGCAGTTTGATGCCCTGGGAGCGGGTGATGATCTTGCAGTCCGGCGGGAAAATGGAGGAAACGGTCACCAGGTTGCAGATTTCAATGTCCGCATCGCGCAGTGCCAGCTCGAAGCTTTGCAGTTTGTTCTTATGATAGCCGACGCCTTTGGTGAAAAACATGCGCTTCGGGATGAAATGGTTGATTCTTTCCAATTCAGATGTCCTCCTGACAGGATGGAGTTCACAATGATCCCCCGGTCCGGACGGGCCTTAACCGGCGTGCAGCTGCAGCCCGGACGGAGATCCGCCGCCGGGGGTCACTCCCCTGCGGCCTTGATCTCGTCCCAGATCTTGATATATTTCTGGTTGTTTGCACCCAGATCCTGAATCACCTCGCCGCGGGCGCGGGTGGCCGCATCGGGAAAAATTCCCGGATTGGCCTTGATTTCCTCGCTCAGCAGGCCATAGCTTGCACTGTTGGGGCAGAGATAGGTGATGAACTCGGTATTGGCGGCGGCCACCTCCGGCTGGTGCAGAAAATTGATAAACTTGTAGGAGAGGTTGACATTTTTGGCTGCCCGGGGGATGACCAGATCGTCGGATGCCAGCGAAAAGCCCTCGGCGGGCAGCACAAATTCGACCTGTTCGTTTTCCTCCTTGACCTTGAGAATGTCGCCGCTGTAGCCATGAACCAGATGGAACTCGCCCGAGGCCAGGCCGGTCTTGTACTGTTCATTTTCGAATTTGGCCAGATTCTTTTTCCAGCCGATGACTACGGCCCTGGCGGCGGCCAGCTGGGTATCATCGACACTGTTGAGGCTGTAGCCAAGGTACTTCAGGGCGGCGCCGATGGTCTCGCGCATATCGTTGAGCATCGTCATGCGGCCTTTGAGATCCGGACGCTCGAACATTTTCCAGGTGGGTTGGATGTCGACAACCCGGTCCTTGAGGTACCCGATCCCGGTATAGGTGATCATGTAAGGGACGCTGTATTTCATTCCGGGATCGATGGCGATCCTGAGATAGTCGGGATCGATGTTGGCAAGGTTGGGGAGCCGGGCGTGATCCAGCGGCTGCAGCATCTCCTGTCCGTACATTATTTTGGCCATGTAGGAGCTGGGGGTGATGAGGTCATAGCCGGTTGCGCCCGCTTTGAGCTTGGCGTACATTCCTTCGTTGCTGTCAAAGGTGTCGATGATGATCTTGCAGCCGTTCGTTTGTTCAAATTGCTGTACCAGCTCCGGTTTGATGTAATCAGCCCACGTGTAGAGATGGAGGTCGGTGCTTGCAGATTTGCAGCCTGCCAGGAGGGCAAGTCCGACAAGAGCCGCCACGAGGAGTGTGCTTTTTTTCATCTGACCACGTCCTTGTTAGAGGTAAGTCTCTGACTTGCCCAGACCAGCGTGAAGGTCACCGCCAGCAGGATCGTCGAGAGCGCGTTGAGCACGGCCGGCGAGCCGAATTTAATCATGCTGTAAATGCGAATCGGGAGGGTGGTCGATCCGGGTCCGGCAACGAAGAACGATATGACAAAATCATCGAACGAAAGGGTCAACGCGAGCAGAGCGCCGGAGGCGATGCCCGGCGCCAGCATCGGCGCCAACACCCGCCACGTGGTGACCCACCAATTGGCACCCAGATCCTGCGCCGCCTCTATAACGGCCATATCAAAGTCCTGCAACCGTGCCAATACCACCATGGTCACATAGCTGATGCAGAAGGTGACGTGAGCGAGAAAAATGGTGAAGAGTCCGAGTTTGACGCCCAGGGCAACGAATGCGAGTAGAAGGCTCATGCCCATAAGGATTTCCGGGACCACTAGGGGTGTATAGATCAGGACGAAATGGAAACGCTGCAGCGCCGACTTGTAATAATGCAGGGCGAAGGCCGCGGTGGTGCCAAGCAGGCAGGAGAGCAGGGTCGCGGTAGCGGCGATGATAGCGGTGTTCTCGAGCGCCATCAGGATATCATGCTGCCCCATCAGCTTGATGTACCAGCGCAGCGAAAAACCGCCCCAGTGGCCGCCATAGGCCGCGGCGTTGAACGAATTGACGATCAGCACCACGATCGGCAGATAGAAGAAAACAAGGACCCCAAGGGTCACGAAAAAGGGAAGGCGACTGCTTTTCATGCCTTCTCCTGGATGATGGGGGGGCGTTTTTCGGCGCTGCGGGTCTGCATGATGAGCGAGATGATCAGAGGCAGCAGTACCGTCAGGGTCAGGATCGCTGCCAGACCGCTGGCGTGGGGCAGATTGCGGTCGACGAAGGCGCGCTGGGCGATCTTGTTGCCGATCATCTCGCTGTTGGGCCCGCCGACCACATCCGGGATGACGTAGGAGCCCAGAGCGGGAATCAGGACGACCAGAATGGCGGTGGCGATGGCGCGGCTGATGCCCGGCACGAAAATGCGGAAAAAGGCCGTCAACGGCCCGGCACCCAGGTCGCGCGCCGCCTCCACCAGGTTGAAATCAAACTTCTCCGCAGCGGTAAAGATCGGCAAAATGGCGAAGGGCAGCTCGGTATAGACCATGACCAGCAGCACTGCCTCCGGTGTATAGAGCAGTGTGGCTTCCGGCTGCACGACGCCCAGAAAAACCAGCGCCTGCTTGATCAAGCCCTCGGGGTGAAGCAACGTCTTCCAAGCGAAAATACGCACCAGGAAGCTGGTCATGAACGGGGTGACCACCAGCAACAGAAGGGTATTATGCCACTTTTTGTTGACCCGCGCCATGTAGTAGCCGGTCGGCAGGGCGAGAAGGAGGCAAAAGGCGGTGGTGAGGATGCTGAGCCAAAGGGTGCGCCAGATGATGGCGGGGTAGTTGGGATTGCCGAGGCTGCGAAGTGTCTCCAGCGTCCAGCCTGTGCCGATACCGCCATAGGGATCGGCGGGCTTGAAGAGGATGGCGAAGACGATCAGGGTCGGGATAAGGAAGAGCAGGGTGAGCCAGGCAAAGCTCGGCGCCGTTACCAGCCCCTCGGATAGGCGGCGGAGTCTGGTCATCCCGCGGCCCCTTCTTCTCCGACACTCTCCGGCGGCAGACTCATGAGTTCCTCGTCCGCTTCACTGTACCGTTCCAGCATGAATCCGTCATCTGCATGCCACCAGATCCAGACGGCGTCATTCCAGCGGATCGGTTCTTCGTCCAGATAAAAACGGTTATGCTGCTGATAGATGGCGATCTTGTACTCATCGACGCGGACCCAGTATTTGGTCAGGCCTCCGAGGTAGATGACATCCTCCACCTGGCCGGGAACGATATTATGGTTCGGGCCCAAGACCGGTTTGGTCCTTCCTATGCCAAACTTTTCCGGGCGGATGCTGAGGTAGACCGGGTTGCCGGCCGAGATCTTTTTATCGTTGAAGCAGACCAGGTCGGGAAATCCCTCGATCTTGAGGCGGCTGTATTCCTTGCTGACCAGCTCGCAGGCCTCGCCTTCGAAAAAGTTGGTATCGCCGATAAAAGCGGCGACGAAGCTGCTGCGCGGGGCTTCGTAAATCTCCGCCGGTGTGCCGATTTGCTCGATGCGGCCGTGGTTCATCACCGCGATGCGGTCGCTGAGGCTCATCGCCTCGCTCTGATCATGGGTGACATAAACGAAAGTGATGCCCACTTCATCGTGGATGATGTCGAGTTCAAGGAGCATTTTTTGGCGCAGTTTGAGGTCGAGGGCAGCCAGTGGCTCGTCAAGGAGCAGCACCTGGGGTTTCATGATCAGGGCGCGCGCCACAGCCACCCGCTGTTTTTGGCCGCCGCTGATTTGTGCCGGTTTTTTGTTTGCTTCGGCCTCGAGCTGCACTAGGGCAAGCATCTTATCGACCTCGGCCTCGATCTCCGTCCTGGGCAGTTTTTGCACCTGGAGGCCGAAGGCGATGTTTTGGCGCACCGTCAGATGGGGAAAGAGGGCGTAGCTCTGGAAGATGGTATTGACCTTGCGTTTGTTGGGTGGTAAGGGTGTGATCTCCTCATCAGCGAGGAGGAGGTGTCCGGTATCGGGCTGCTCAAAGCCGGCCAGCATCCGCAACAGGGTGGTCTTGCCGCAGCCGCTGGGGCCCAGCAGGGAAAAAAATTCGCCTTTGCGGATCGAAAGGGAGACGCCATCTACCGCGCAAAGGCTGCCGAAATGTTTGGATACGTTAACGATCTCGAGAAACTCGGCCATTCTAGCGCTAATTCCTCCATGAATACCCGCGGAGGGGTACTCCAATTGCGGAACCTTTTGTGCGATCCAGGGGGGTCATCAGAACTCCTTGCCGGCGGTCAGGCCAAAGCTGCTGGTGTGGTTCTTGAGGTAGGGTTTCAGCTCATGGTTGAGGGTCCGGTTATACTGAAACCAGGGCTGGAGATAAAGGCCGGTAGGAAGGGTCCAGGTCAACCGGCCATCGATGGAGAGCAGACTGGCCGTGGCCTTGCTTAGGCCGAAGTAGGCGTCGTTGAACTTGGCCGAGCCGGCGCCAAGCATCAGGGCGCCGGAGGCACTGACCTGATCAGTGAGCTCCTTTTCGATCTCCACGCCTTCCTGGGTATAGAGGGCGCCGGTATATTCTACGATGTCGTACATAAACCCGGCTTTCAGGGTCAGGATCCCGACCGGATAACCGACGATGCAGGCCAGTTCGCCGGTGCTGGGGGCATCCGGTTGATTGATGTAGTGGTAATAGTTGAAATAGGTCTCGAACGCGAAGTTTTGCCAGGCAAACGCGTAGGTGAGTGCGGCATCGATTTCCGGCCGTTTGATATCATCCTTTGGGGTACTGAGCGACCAGGAACTCCACAGGGAGAGGGTGATGTTTTTACGGGTGATCCAGACGTTAGGCTGCAAGATCGCCGCCTCATTGACGGTCATGCCGCGCCAAAGATAGTTGTTGGTCCCTGTCATCTCGACGCCGCCGCTCCAGGCCGGTTCGGCCTCGCTCAGCGAATCCGGCTCCGCAGGAAAAGCGATGGGTGCCTGGCTCAGGATGGCCAGCAGGATGGTGGACAGCAGGATAGTGCGCATAGGCAGGTTCTTTCGTTGACGGATGCATTCTGTATAAAACGGGTAGAAAATAGATATTATTTTTTTGGGATGCAATGGATTTTTTATCCGGGTTTTTCGAGCATCGGTCTGAGGTAGGTCGCGGTGTAGGAGGTATCGGCGGCAGCGACCTCCTCCGGTGTGCCTTGTGCCACGACGTAGCCGCCGTTCTCGCCGCCTTCCGGTCCGAGGTCGATGATGTAATCGGCGCATTTGATGACATCGAGGTTGTGCTCGATGATCAGCACCGAATGGCCGGCAGCGATCAGTGTGTCGAAGCAGTGCAACAGGGTAGCGACGTCATCGAAATGGAGGCCGGTGGTCGGCTCGTCAAAGATGTAAAGGAGCTGTTTGCGCCGGGGATCGCTGAGATGGGCGGCCAGCTTGACCCGCTGGGCTTCGCCGCCGGAGAGGGTGGTCGCCGGCTGGCCCAGTTTGAGATAGCCCAGGCCGACCTCCTTGAGCAGCTTCAGACGCCGGGTCACCGCCGGTTCGTGCGCGAAAAAATCGAGGGCCTCACTAACCGTCATCTCCAGCACCTCAGTCACATTTCGGCCACGGTACTGGATGTCGAGGATGTCGCGGCGGTAGCGTTTGCCGCCGCAGCTGTCGCATTCCAGAAAGAGATCAGCCAGGAACTGCATCTCGACCCGCACCACGCCGGCGCCTTCGCAGGTTTCGCAGCGGCCGCCGGGGACATTGAACGAAAAGGCGCCCGATTTCAGGCCGCGCACGCGGGCGCGGTGGGTCTCGGCGAAGAGTTGCCGGATCGGATCGAAAGCCTTGACATAGGTGGCCGGATTCGAGCGTGGCGTGCGGCCGATGGGCGATTGATCGACCATGACCACATCGCCGATATAGCCATCTCCGCTGATGCTGTGGAAATGGCCCACCCGCTTCTTCCAATCGCCTCGTTTTTTCATCATCCCCGCATAGAGCACATCCCGCACCAAGGTGCTTTTACCCGAGCCCGAGACGCCGGTCACCACCGTCATTACCCCCAACGGGATATCGAGGTCGATATTCTTGAGATTGTGCTCGCGGGCGCCGCGAATCTGCAGCTTGGGGCCGGTCAATGGTCGACGCCGGTCTGGCAAGGGTATACGTTTGTTGCCGCGCAGATAGGCGCCGGTCAGCGACCGACCATCGACGCGGATCTCATCGAAGGTTCCGCTGAAGATCACCTCACCCCCGCTGGCGCCCGCACCGGGACCGAGATCGATGATTTGATCGGCCTGGCGCATCATCTCCCGGTCGTGTTCGACGACCACCACGGTATTGCCGATATTGCGCAGGGCCTTGAGGATCTCCACCAGTTTTTGGCTGTCGCGTGGATGCAGACCGATGGTCGGCTCATCGAGAATGTAGAGCGCGCCCACCAGCTGGGCGCCGAGGGCGGTGGCGAGATTGATGCGTTGGAACTCGCCGCCCGAAAGGGTGCCGATACGCCGGTCGAGGGTCAGGTAACCCATTCCGATGGCATTGAGGTAGGTCAACCGGTTGCGCAACTCCGTCAGAATTTGGCCGGCAATCGCTGTCTCGTACTCGCTCAGCGTCAGCCTCTTGAAAAAATCCAGGAGATCCTGCAGAGAACTTCGATTGAGATCGGCAATCGTCGCCCCCAGAATGCGGAAATAGAGCGCTTCAGGGCGGAGGCGCGAGCCATTGCAGGCCGTACAGGTGACATACCCACGGTACCGGCTGAGAAACACCCGCACCCCGATCTTGTATTTTTTGGTTTCGAGCCAGCTGAAAAAGGCATTGATACCGGGAAAGTCGCCGGCGCCATCCCAGAGAAAAGCCCGCGCCTCCGGCCCCAGCTCGGCGTAGGGGGTATCCAAATCGATGCCGTGCTGCGGTGCTTCCCGCAGCAACAGCTCGAAGAGTTCGCGGTGGCTGGGGGTGGTCCAGGGAGCAATGCACCCCCCGGCAATGCTCTTCTCTGGATGGGGGATGACCAATTCCTCGTCAATGGTGATGATGTCGCCAAAGCCGTTGCAGACGGGACAGGCACCCGTCGCATGATTGAAAGAAAACAGCCCGGGCTGCGGCTCGGTGAGGACGATGCCGCAGCGGGCGCATTCGTATCCCTGCGAAAAGGGATGTGAGGGCTCCTCGATAAAATGAAGATCGAGATGCCCCTTGCCCATCTCGAAGGCCTGCTGCGCTGAATCGGCGATGCGGCCGGCCATTTCGGGGGCGGTGACCAGGCGATCGACAATGACGTCGACGCGCTCTGTGCCGGGCGCGAGTTGTTCCAGCGGCAGGACTTTGCCCTCAGCGTGGACGCGATAATAGCCCTTCTGACGCAGCTGCTGCAAACTGGCTGCATCAGCGGCGTGCGGGAAAGTGATGGTGCAACGGCTGCCGACCGGCCGCCCCTGGATGTAAGATACCACATCGTGGACCTGCTCCCGTCGCACCGGCTGGCCGCAGGAGGGACACCAGGCTTCGCCGATGCGGGCGAAGAGCAGACGCAAATAATCTTGGATTTCAGTTGCCGTGCCGACAGTGGAGCGGGAGCTCTGGTTGGTGTTCTTTTGCTCGATGGCCACGGCGGGCGAGATGCCGTGAATCTTGTCGACGTCCGGCCGTTCCATCCGCTCCAGGAATTGCCGTGCATAGGCGGAGAGCGACTCGACATACCGGCGCTGACCTTCGGCGTAAAGGGTGTCAAAGGCGAGACTGGATTTCCCCGATCCCGAAACCCCGGTGATCACCACCAGCTGGTTGCGGTGAAGGGTGACGGAAATATTTTTGAGATTATGGGTGCGCGCCCCGATGATCTCGATATCTTTGGACATGAGCCTGGATCGACCTCGATAGGTTGCCGGCAAACAGACTTTTATGATACGAAAAAAAAGCGACAAATTCAACACAATAGCTCCGGGCGCAGCGGCAGGTGCCGGCTCTCAAGTCATTTGGAGTCATTCGGTTTCACGACGGGCGGCATGCGCATGCCGCCGCAGATGGGGAGGTCAGGAAGGGGGGTGGTTATCGGGGCGGGGCGAGAATGCGCCGGCGCAGCAGCAAAGCATGAAAGAGCAGCGCCAGCGCGCCGCCGAGCAGGGCGGTGATCCATTGGGGCAGGGTCATCATGGTGATGATCTTTTCGGGCAGCGTCCTGGAGAGGAGCAGGGGCATGATCAGGCGCGCGGCCAGCAACAGCCAGAGGAATTTGGCGGTTGATCCCAGGATTATCCCGACCCAGGCACGCCAGGACTGCAACGGTGATGCGGATTTCCGGCTGCCGAGGGCGCCAAAGAGCAGAACGTAAAGGGCGTTGCCGCACAGGATGAAGGGAACGAAGGGGGCCAGCACCGGCGGCAGTTGGCCGCGGATCAGAGCGATAAGCGGCGTGATGGCGCCGAGGGCGATCCCTCCGCTTATCCCGGAGATCAGAGTGGTCAGCACCAGCATCAGATTGACCAAGGGACCGGTCATGGGCTGCGGCAGGCCGATCATTTCAATGATCAGGGTGATGGCGATCAGCAAAACCAGACGAGTCAGTCTAGCGGTTCTCGGATTCATCGGCAGCGGTTATTCCGTTCTGTTGAAGACCAGGGGCAAATTGACGGTGACTGATCCCGCGGTGATTTTGTCAAAGCGCAGACGGCGCAGCAGACCAAGGAGCTCGCGGACGAACTCGTCCTCGCTGATGTTGCTCTCGACCACCACGATGTTCGAGACCGTGCCATCCGCCTCGATGGTCAGATCGACATTGAGCTTGCCGCGCATATCCGGATGGAGTCGCAGATGTTTGTTATAGATGTACATCATACGCGCCTGCTGGGCGTTGATCACCCCCATCACCGCATCGGCGGAACGCTGCACCCGGGCGGTCTCGGAACCACGGATATCGCCCGGGGCCTGGATGGCGACTTGCCCCTTCTTTTCCAGTTTGACGCTCTCGACGCCCTTGGCTTCGGTGATCAGCTGATCGACATTGCCCAGGGCGGCGACGTTGAACTCATCGAGGACAACCTGGTCATAGGCTTGGTCAGCGGAACTGCGGCCGCGGCTGCCGTTGCCTTGACCGAGCCCCAGCCCCCCTTCACCTCCGCCGCCGCTGCCGCCGCGCAGTTTGGCTTGCGAGAGCAGCCGATCGAGGTCCTGTATCGAGTTGTCGCTGACGAGAAATTCGATGCCGTTGTTCTTCTTGTCCTTGTCGCTCACCGGTACAATCACCCCGAGAACGCCGATGATGCCCGAGGTGCTGCCGCCGAGCAGATTGTCGCCGCCGATGGGCTGATTCAAATCCTCGGCAATCGAGGGGGGCGGTTCCAGCTCGATGTATTTAGTGATCCGCACCTTCTTTTCAAGGGCCTCCTCCGGCTGCAAATAGACGACAAGCCAGTATACACCGACGGCGAAGAACTCGATGACGGCGGCGATGCCCAGAGCCCAGACCATGTATTTGTGGCTGTACCGTTTCAGTTCCTGCAATCCGTTATCCCGGATCGGCTGCAGCACCGCGGGCTGCAGGTTGGACGGCGCTTCATGCAGGACTCTGCGCTCCTCGGTTTCCTGGCGTTTGAGCTGCTCGATTTCCGCCTTGAGCCGGGCGATGCCCTCGCCGAGAGGGCGCAGCTGGGCGACGATAACCTCCAATTCACTGCGGGTGACGCCATCGAAGGGATGGGCGAGACAGCGCTGCCGGACGGCTGGGTCCTGCAGTTCGGCGCGCTTTTCGATCAGGCCATGGTCGCGATACAAGGTGTAGAGCCGTTCGTGCAAGGCGCTCTGGAGTCCAACGAGTTGTTCGCGGGTCTGCTCCAGCTGCCGGCGTTGTTTTTTGATATCCAACTGCATTACTTCCTCATTATCGCCTTACCAGGGAAAGACGTCTTTACGCTTGCTGGTGGAGGACGGTTTCTGTTTCAGGCCGAGGTGGGCCGAGGGCGCCACCGGCCGGAAAATTTCTTCAAAAAAGGAGCGTTTAATCTCGATATCGTCGATTTCAGGATCGCTGCCCGGGATGATGAAAATCGCCTGGGGTTTTTCGAGCTTGCCTTCAACCTCGATCTTGTCGAGAAAGAGCCTGAAGGAATGCTCGTCATCGCGCAGGGAATCCGGCAAGGAGGAGCGTGGATCCAGAAGCCGCAGCGAGTCCTGAGCCGATGCGGTTGAGGTTTCCGCGGTCATGGCGTTGAAGAGGCGGGTACCATCGCGGGACGGGGCGGTTGCGTCGGCCGGGGCGGCCGTCCCCCGTGTCGAATCCGCCGGGAGAAGGTTCTGCTCCTGTCCGGAGGTGAGGCCTGCCACGCCGAATAGAAAGGCGATGAGAATCAGGGTGCGGGGTGCAGTAAAGGTCGTCGGCGTCATGATGGCCTTGTTCCTTCCGGTTGCGGCTGGGCCGGCGCCGGTTGCGGCGGGGTTGTCGGATCGGAGGCAGAATCAGCGGAAGGTACGATCCCCAGCTCCGTCTGCAAAGCCTGCAGCCGTTGACGGCTCTGGCTCACCCAGTTGTTTTCGATCGCGTTCGCTTTGGCCTGTTCGACCATTTTGGCGTAGGTTTCGAGGGCCCGTTCCTTGTAGGGTTTGGCCGCCGTAACCAGTTTGGACTGGTACTCCTGCAGCGCCTCGCCCTTCAATCCCCTGGGCGGGGGCGAATCCATAAAGGCGCGGACGAACTCCTCAAAGGAGGCCCCGATGCGATAAGAGGCGGCGGTGGACCAATCGGCGATTTGATATTCCAGGGTGGCCTTGTAGGCCTCGAAGACCTCGTTGAACTTGGCTACCTTGCGTTTCATGCTGCGTTCGAAGGGCGGCTGCAGCGTGATCTGGGTGTATTCGTTGAAGAGCAACTCGCCGAGCATGAACTGCGCCTGAGCGACATAATAGGGATCGATCGCCGCGCCGGCGTTCCCGCTTTGCTGCCAGCGCTGCACCGCACGGGTGTAATAACGGCGCGAACCGGCCGGATCGCCTCCTTTGCTGGCCATCTCACCCGCCTTGGCAAGGCACTCGACCATGTCGGCCAGGGAATCGGGGTAGCTCTGGGCAAAACGGCTGTACAGTCTCTCCGCATCGCCCCAGTTTTGCAGGTTCTCCTGGCAAAGGGCAGCGGATTTGAGGCTGCGCTGAGCGAAATGTGAGGCCGGCCAGGTGTCGCAGAGTTGGAGGTAATCCCGGGCAGCGGCCGCATAGTCGCCGCTGCTCTCGCGCAGCACGGCTGCACGATACAGGGCCTCATCGGCCAGGTTCGAGGGGGGCTGCTGGGCGGCCAACTGCTCAAGCGCCTCGGCCGCGGCGGCGGGCTTGTTGAGCTTTTGGAACTGGGTTGCTGCTTCGAACAGGGCGCGGTCGCGCAGCGGCGCCTCGGCGGCGTTCAGCGCCACGGTTTGCATCAGCTGTGCAGAGGCTTCGGTCTGGCCGGACGCGGCTAGTCCTTCGGCGATCTTGAATTTCGCCAGGGTGCCGAGACGGCCGGCGCGTTCGCGGTAATGCGCCGAGTCCGGAAATTGCTCCTGCAGGGCGGTAAACCAGCGATCGGCTTCCTCGAAGCGGTTGTCATCAAAATAGCACTGCCCCGCGTTCAGCGCCGCGCTGAGATAAAAGGGACGCTGCGCCCCGAGGTCGACCACATGCTTGTAAACCCGCGCCGCTGCAGCGTACTGATGCATCTCGTGGAGGGTCTCACCCAGCTTCATCAGAACCTGATCATGATTCCGGCTATCGGGGAACAGGGTGATGAATTCGTTCGCCGCCAACAGCAGGCCGCGTTCGGATGGCCGCGAGACGGCCAGGCGCAGGGTATCGCTTTCGCCGATGAACCTGGGGATGGCTACCTCGGAGGAGTCGCCCCCCGGGTCACTGCCGAGCAGTTGATAGTAACATAAAACCCGATTGTAGGCGGCATCATGGCGGTAGCGGGTGGTATCGTACCGGGTTAATACGGCGGTGTAGGCCGCAATCGCCCCGGCAAAATCGCTGCGACCATAATTGCATTCGGCGAGGAGGTAATGGATCTCCGCGGCATCGGGGGCTGAGCCATATTTTTCGAGATAATCCTCATATTTTTCAATGGCAACCTGATAGTCGCGAACGCGGCCATTGCGCTGGGCTTCCGCCTGGAAATAGAGGCCCAGGCCGCGCAAGGTGACCCGGGCCAGGCTGTCCGCTTTTTGATGAACCGGGCCCGAGGGATACTTCTGAAGCCAGAAGCTGCCGGGGGCGAACTGCTGCACGATCCGCTCGCGCGTCTGGATCGCCTGCGGTTTGCGACCATCCGCTTCATAATCATCAACCATCTGCTGCAGCAGCTCCGGTGCCTTTTCGTAAAAGGGATAGAGACTGAGGAGAACCTCCTGGGCGGCGATGGCTTCCGGATAGTAGGCGCGTTTCTGGTAGAGCGCCGCGAGCTGCACCAGGATGGGCAGGGTGTAGGATTTGTCGGTGCGCGAGGAGAAAAAATTCTGGGCCGCTGCCGGACCGCCGTATTCCGCATAGCAGCTGGCGACGTACTGAATCGCTTCCGAGCTCAGGTCCGCCCGGGAACGGCTCAACTGTTGCGAATGGGTCCGCTCGATCAGCGCCATATCCTCGAGTAGATAGATGAAACTGGTGATCGCGTGGGGATAATCACCCTGAGAGTAGTAGGACCAGCCGAGCTTGTAAAGGGCCATGTCGAAGTAAGGGTTATCCCATTGCTCCAGCAAGGCCTTGTAGTGTTCGATGGCGGGGGCATACTCGCGGCGGTCGAAGTAGAACTCGGCGATACGGAAATGCGATTCGAGGGTGATGGCCGATTTCGGGAATTCGCTGATGATTCGTTCGAGGCAAAGCTGCGCCCGGACGCGGTTGCCCTGCTGCAGGTAGGCCATACCGAGCATGTAGAGGGCTTTATCGCGGAAGGCGACCTTGGGATACTTTTCGACCAGCTGTTCGAGCAGGTTGATGCTTTTTTCCATATTGGCGCGGGGGAGAACCGGCTCGTCCAGGATTTCGTTGCGCTCAAAGGCCTGGAGATCCTGCTCATACTTTTCCATCTGCTGCTGAAACAACGCAGTGGACTGGCGTTGATAAAGCTGGGCCAGCTGCAGCAGCACGGTCGGGGTGAAGTCACTGTCGGGATATTTTTGCAGCAGGGTCTCGTGTTCGAGGATGATCCGGTTCAGTTTGGTGAGATCCTCGCCGCTCTCCGAGACGACGCCGGCGACGATCGAGGCTGGTTTTTGCCCGGCCGCCTGCAAAGGATGGAGGCCGCCCAGCAGGAGGCCGCCCAGCAGGAGCCATCGGGCACCCCACCGGCCGTGGCAACGGATTTGGTCAAGGCAATAGGGGAAATAGGATTTCATTGGAATAACCATCGGTAACGTTGGGACTACTGCATGCTTTGCATGAAAAGGGCGCGGGACTTGCCGAACTCTGCATAGGCGCGCCAATCCATACGGGACTCCTTGCGCCGGGTGAGACGGCGCAGCTCGTCCATTTCATCGGCCAGCTGATTCACCCGCACTCGTTCCTCCTGGATGCGGCGCAGCAAACCCTGTCGCAGGTCCAGCAGCTGTTGACGCTGATCGCGCAGCTCGTTGGGCATCTCGGGCCAGGTGACCTGGAGGGGCAGGGCATCGATCAGCTCACTCTCCATAATGAGCAGATCGGTCTGCATCTTTTCCACCTCGATCCCCTCCTCCAGCAGCGACCGCTGCACCTCGCGGGTGATGGCCGGCATCTCCTCCTTGCTAGGGAAGAGAGCGATCAGGTGATCATACACCCTGATGGCGTGGTCGTAGCGCTTTAGTTTCATGAAGCAGCGGCCGAGCAGAAAGAGGCCCTCCTCCGTGCTGGCGCTGCCAGTATGGTTGAGCAAGAGCTGGGTGAGGGGTTTGATGGCTCCGTTCAGGTTGCCGAGCTGCACCTGACACCAGCCTGCCGCGAGCAGCGCCTCGTCACGATGCTCATGGGCCGGCGACACCAGCTGGAACTGCTCGTAGGCGGTGCGATAGCGCTCCAGTTCATAGAAAAGATAGCCCAGGGTCAGGTGGCTCTCGTCGATCAGGCTGCGCACAGCTTCGCTCTCAACCGGCAGTTCACAGAGATCGCGCAATGTGGTCACCGCACGCGGCAGCTGTTTCATGCGCATCTGCGCCAGGGCGAGATTGTACTGGGCAAAAGGGTACCACGGACTTTTTATCGAGACCTGCACCAGGTTCTCCATCGCCTTGGGAAAATCACGGAGTTGATACTGGGCCATGCCGGCGAAATAGCAGGAGGCGTCGGTGATGGTGGGCGGCGAGACCGAGCGTATGATGATCTGATGATAGTCGATGCACCGGTTCCACTCCTGACGGTCGTACTCGATCCGCTGCAACCCGAGAAGGGCATTGGGCTGCAAGGGACTGCGAAGGAATCGGGTGATCAGGTGCTGATAGAGCCGTTCCGCCCCCTGGGACAAGCCGATTTCATACAGCGACTGTGCCAGGGTATAGACCACCTCGTCGCTTTTTTCGTACTCGGGATTGAAGTCGAGGAGGATGATCAAGTCGCGGGCGGCTTCCCAGTATTTCTCGCTCAGGTAATAGCGTCGGGCCTGGCTGAAGAGCCGGTCGGAGGATTTTTGCCATTCAGACGAGGATTGAGCTCGCAATGGTGCAACGGCGCAGAAGAGCATGGCGACGATGAGCAGCGTGCTCAGCAGCAGCAAGTAGCCATGCCGGGGTCGAGGATTCATTTTTGTTCTGCTCCTGCTCATTCCGGCTGCCGGTCCTGGCTTTTTTCGACTTTTTTCCGCAACTCATCCAACTCGTGATTGACCTGTTCGCGCTGTTTGCGGATTTCCTCGTTCTTCTGCTGCTCCTCGGTCTGGCGTTCGCGACGGGCGCGGTCCTCGGGGTTGGCTGTCTCGAAGAGCTGGATGCGATGGGTCACCCCGAAAAGCACCTTCCAATCCGCGTACTTTTTTAGAAAGGGGTTTTGTGCCAGGTCGGCGGAGGTGGGCGTGTAATTGCCAAGGCGGATGTCCGCTGCCACGTCGAAAACCAGCTGTTTGGGGCCGAGGAAGCGCAGGCCACTGGAGAAACGGAGCAGATTCTGCCGCAGGGAGAGGCGGTCGGTCTGGTTGATAAAGATCTCCCCGGTGGTCTCCGCATAAAAGAGGGTGGCGCGAATGGGAAATTTGAAACCGGCGCCGACCAGCAACTGATCCTGTTCGGCGCTGAAAAAGCGGTCGCCCCAATTCTGGTCACGATAGCCGATATTGGCGATGAATTTGACCGGCAGAGCGACCCCACTCGAACGCAAATCGAGGGAGGCGAGGCCGATGAGGCCCCAACCATAGACGTCGGTGCTGTAGCTTTCATAGGGGATGTTGTGCAGGGGGGCGGTCGGCATAGAGATGAAGCCGACCAGACCCGTCTGCAGGATGCTACCGCGGTGCGGGAGATGGAGCTTGACGCCGATCCGGGTGTCGCCGATCGGCCCGAAGAGATCGCGCTGATTGTCCTGATACGGAACCGCGTGAAACATCAGCTCGAAGGTGCGCGAGAGTCCGAGGGTGAGACTGAGGTTCAGGGTATGATCCACCGCGAGTTCTTCGCGCTGGCCAATCCCGGCGCCCAGCGGCACGGCCGTGGTTATCTTTTCGAAATAAAGGCTGTAAAAGCCGTTGACGTAGAGCTGACCGGCCGGGACAGGGTCGGCATCATAGGTGCGCAAGTGGCCCTTGCCACCGCCGAGCGTCACCTGGGCCAGTGCTGCGGAGCCGGCAAGGCCAAGCAGCGCCACCGCCAGAAGAAGATGGATGCGTTTCAGAGGATGCATTAGCATGAGATACCGGAATAAATACCTACTGTCTTGTCGATGGATGCGATCAAGAGACGAATTAACCATGGTTGCGTTGTCTTATACCCCGCTGGCGATACTTTCAATATAGACGCAAAAGGGCCATGCTGCAGAAAGCGAAAGAGCCGGCCCGGAAGCTACAGCATGCCTTTGCGGCGACGGATGAACCATTCGCCGGCCAGCAGTGCAAGAATGGCCGCCAGCAGCGTTCCGCGGTTCCAGAGTTCCAGGTCGCGGGTCCGGGTGTGGTGCAGGCTTGCGCCGTGGATGCGCGCCAGCAGCCCGGCGGCCGAGTCGGCAGGCGCATAGAATCCGCCGCTCAGCGCGGCGATACGGCGCAGCAGCTCCGCCTTGAGCGCGACATCACTCAGTTCCTCGTTGTAACTGCCGACCGTGAAGAGGTGGGTGGCCTCGCCCACTTTCTGACTGTTGCGACGGACCTCCGCTTTGACCTGATAATCACCCGCTTGATTGGGCCGAAAGGCGGCGGTATAGCTTCCCTGTCCGGCCGGGGTGAGAAAGAGGGTGCTCTGCTTTGAGGCCGCGGCGGCCCGACGCGGCTCATCGCCGCCGGCTGGCTTCTCCCCTCCGGTTGGTTGGACCGTTACTTCGACCTCGGCATCGTCGACCGGCTGGAACCGGGCATCCACAACCTGGGCGGTGAGGCGGACCTCATCGCCAAAATGATAAGTGGACTGGTCGGAGCGCACACGAACCAGGTCGCTGTTCTTTTCGATCTGCAGCCAGCGGACCAGATTTTGGAAAAAGTGGTGATAGGTCTCGTCTCCATTGCCGATACCGACCATCATCAAGTGCCAGCGCCAGAGATCATAGCCGATGATGGCCGCCGATTTGGCCCCGCTGGTGCGCACCAGGATGAAAGGCCACTGCGGGGTTTCGATTCCGGCAAGATCGGCTGGTGAACCGATCCGCGCGCGGGCGAGGATTTCGGCATCGGGCCACCATGCGCGCAGCTCATCCCGGACATAAACCGGGGGCAGCAAGCTCCAAGCCGCGATGGTGGCGCCCGGAATCTGCATGACCGGATGCTCCTGACCAGCCGGGGTCAGGGTCGCAGTGACCTCCATTTCGGCTACGGTTGTCGCTTCCGCCCGGATCGGCAAATAGGGCTCCAGCGCTTTCAGACGCTGCCAATCCGGATCCCGGCCGCTGATGAAGAGCACGGGCCGCGGGCGCTTTGCGAGGGCTGACTGCAGTAGCGCTACGCTTCGCGGTGGAGAGGTGCGCCGGGGAAAATTGTAAAGAACGAAGAGATCGCCCTGATCGATGCTGTCCTGCAAGGCCTGATACGAGCCGGTTTGCAGACCACCGGGATCCCCAAGTTCGGCAAGCAGGCGGATATCGAACCGCTCGTCGGCGCGCAGATGGTTGCGCAAAAGAGAGAGGTCGGGCGAAAGAGAGCCCGCCAGAATGAAGATCAAGGCCTTGGACTTGAGCACGTCCTGATACAACGTGAAGCGGTTGTTGGCGCGCTGGGCGTCGCGGCCGGCCGGTGTCAGCCGGACCTCCAGCTTTTGCCGTCCCTCCCGTGTCGGTGTATACTTTAAGACAATCGTCGAATCCAGCGGGCCGCGCCGCAACATGATCTCGGCACGGGTGGCCTCGCCGCCGACGCCCTCCAGCTGCAAGCCGATCTTTTCCTGTCCTACGCTGGTGCTGTGCACCGTGACGCGCAGGGGGGTCGATTCTCCGGCGAAGGCGAAGGGGCTGGCCTCCACCTGGGTGATGCCGATATCGCTCTGCCGCTCAGCGGAACCGAAGCCCAGAACATGGACAGGCACCCCGATCTCCGCAGCATATCGTCCGGGATCTCCACCTTGGGTATAGTTGCCGTCGCTGAGCAGGAGGATGCCGCAAAGATTACGTTCTACCAGACGGTTTTTAATGGACGCCAGGCTGTTGCTGATGTCGGTCGCATCGCCATCAAAAGCCAGCGAATCGACAGCCTTCGATGTCAGCTCCTGGAGGTGGGCGTCAAAGGCATAATAGCCCAGATTCAGGGATTTATCGAGGTGCCGGTTGAACTCCTCCGCCAGAATCCGCTGCAGCATCGCCGCCCGGCTTGTCCCGGCCTCCTGCTGCTGCATGCTCGCTGATGCATCGATCGCGACGGCGAGCAGGGGTGGTGTCGTCACCACCCGCCGAGATTGCAGGGTCATTTCAAAGAGCGCCAGCAGAATCAGCAGGAGCGCGGCGGTTCGCAGCGCCGCAAGGAGAAGCCGTAACGACGGCCGAACTGCGGGACGGGTACGGCGGTATACCAGCAGCGAGATCCCTGCGGCCAGCAGCAGGGCGAGGATCAGGTAAAGCGGCTTCCCCGCAATCAGAATTCTGAAGGCGTCAAACGATGAGAACATAGGCGGTTATGATCCGCAATCGATAAAATATACTATTATTTAACAAAAAAAGCCCCATGATGTTCCATCTCCCTGTGATTCGCCGCACATTGAAAGCATAAAGTGGTCGACTACAGGCCACCCGTAGGGGGTGCTGGCGGGTCAAAGGGAGAGGTTGGGTGCGACATCAAGAGAGAAATCGGAGTGCTCGCCCGCCTGCAGGTGCATCAGCCCTGCCTGGGCGATCATGGCGGCGTTGTCGGTACAGAGCTCCGGCGCCGGGATGGCGAGGGCGATGCCCAGCGACTGGCACCGACTCGTGAAGGTCTCGCGCAGCGGGACGTTGCGCATGACACCGCCTGCCAGCACCAGGGTATGGCAGCCGTAGGCCTCCAGGGCGCGCTGACTTTTCATAAAGAGCGCATCGATGACCGCCTGCTGGAAGCTGGCGGCGATGTCCGGCAGCCGGGCGGCCCCTTCCTCCGGCGCGAGCGCCTGGGCATAATAGAGCACAGCGGTCTTGAGCCCGCTGAAACTGAAATCGAGGTTGCCGCTTTCAGTCAGGGCGCGAGGAAAAGCGATGGCACCGGGGTTACCACCGCGCGCACTTTTTTCGATCAAGGGCCCGCCGGGATAGCCGAGGCCGAGGACCTTGGCAACCTTGTCGAAGGCCTCGCCGGCTGCGTCATCGATGGTCCGTCCGACAATTTCGTAGCGGAGCGGTTCGCGCACCAGCACCAGCAGGGTATGGCCCCCCGAGGCGACCAGGCATATGAAGGGATATTCGATAGAGGCGGTTTGCGCCGCGGTGGCCAGGATATGGCCTTCGATATGATTGATGCCGATGAAGGGCTTTCCCAGGGCCAGGGCGAGGCCCTTGCACATCGAGAGGCCTACCAGCAGGGAGCCCGCCAAACCGGGGCCGCAGGTGACCGCCAGGGCATCGATTCCGGTCAGTCCGATGCAGGCCTGCTTCAGGGCAAGCCGGATGATCCCGGGCAACTGGCGCATATGAGCGCGAGAAGCGAACTCTGGCACGACGCCACCATAAGCCTCATGGATTTTTTGCGTGGCGATGACATTGGCCAGGATGCCACTCTCGTCAATCAACGCGGCGCTGGTCTCGTCGCAAGAGGTTTCGATTCCGAGAACGCGCATCATTCGCGTTCCAGGATCACTTTGAAACGCTTGGGCATAATATCACGGTAGCGAACACCGGGGACGGGGACAATATAGGCGGGAGCGTTCTGGCCATCCGTTTGGGGCTGACGGCCATAATCGATGTAGGCCGTGATCTCTTTTTCGGTCAGCGCGGAGATGACCGTGACCCCACCCTCGGCGATCAGACTGAGGGTGGCTGGTAAAACCATGGCGCGATAACCTGGTGGCAGGTTGCGGACGCGCACCGGGATGTGCTCGATACGTTTCTCCATCAGTTTCTGGACATCCACCTTGAAAAGGACGCGCGCCGGTTGAAGCATGATCTTTTTGGCATCGGGTGAGTTGAGCAAGATCTCTCCCGAGAGGGCGGTCTTGGCCCGGTCGAGGGTGCGCTCGATCGTCGGCACGGTCCGCAGCGACTTGATCAGGGAGTTGGGCCCCCGGGCGACAACCTCGGTCGGTTCGAGGAGGACATCTCCCACTACCGTATAACCCGGCATCGGTTTGACGGTGATCTGGCTTGCCACGGGTACAATGCGCGAGGCCAACTCCTCAATGACCACAGGGATCTCCTGCGGCTCGATCAGCTGTAGAACGGTGAGGGCGTGGGCGCCGCCGCCGAGGATGACATCCTGGGTACGCGGGTAGAGCACCCGCTCGCCCGGCCCCCACTCGAGGTTCATCTCCAGCCGCCCCTCGCGGAAAAGCATGAAAGCCATCAGGGCCATGCCCTGACCGCGCACCTTGACGCGCGCTCTGGTCGGAAGCTCGCTGGTGATAATGTAATGGGATTGCACCGCTGGAATATCGATGGGAATCTGAATCTCGGCATCGTAGAATTCGTTGGAGACGACAAGAAACCAGATCAGAATGGCAAAACCTGTCGCGGCGATATGGATTTTATAGCGCTGAAAGAAAGGCTTTTTCCCCTGCGCAGAAGAGTTGTTCTGCATCATCTCATTACTGGAAGACCATAAAATAAGAGGGTGACCTGCGGTCACCCCTGATCAAATTGACAAACCTGCCTGCCGGTGCAGGACTTTATTTGGTGGATTCTCGGATCTCTTTGCCGCGGCTGACCTCGCCGTTATCGATCCGGAGGTTATATCCGCATTCAGGATTGGAACATACCCAGGCCTTGTACATTATGGGAGCGCCATCGCGTCCGTAATCTGATAATGGGATCAATTGTCCGACTTTGCACTTTAAACAATTGGGAAAAACATTTTCCATTGCCCTTACCTCACCTCAAATATCCCACGGTTTTGATTGATTAGGTGGCGCCAAAGGGAGTATCCCGCTTCCTTGCCCGGATGAGGATGGGGCATGGCGGTTGGAGAAATATACGATATAAGGCAATGAAAATCAACAATTTTTTACTAATCTTTCCCTTCATTGGGATTTTTTTTGAAAATTCCCTTTTTCATAGTCCTTCCTTTTTGCTAAATTGTAGCCATCGTAGTGCACAACCTATCCTAGGAGGACATCATGCAAGCTGTGATGATGGTGGCCGGAAAAAGCACCCGGACCTATCCCATGACCCTGACTCGGCCCAAACCGCTCCTGCCGGTAGCCAATCGTCCGCTCATTTATCACAGCCTCGATCAGATGGTTGGACTTTTTGACGAGGTTATTCTGATCGTTGGTTACCGCAAGGAGATGATCCGCGAACTGCTCGGAGAGGAATACCGCGGCATCCATCTGGTCTATCAGGAACAAAAGGAACAGCTGGGGACCGGACACGCCATCCTCCAGGCACGGCCCCATATCCGCGGCCGCTTCGTCGCCTGCAACGGCGACGACCTGTTTGCCCATGAGGATTTCGCCAAACTCCTTCCTCATTCCTACGCGGCCCTGGTCAAGCCAGTGGCCGATCCCTCCCTTTATGGTGTTGCCCAGGTGGATGAGCACTATCACCTGATCCATATGGTGGAGAAACCCAAGACCTTTCTCGGAAACCTGGCCAACATCGGCTGCTATATCTTTGAACCCGATATTTTTGATGCCCTCGAGAAGGTCGAGCTGAGTGAACGCGGTGAAATCGAGATTATTGGCGCCATCATGGATGTGGTGCGTCGCAGCACGGTTACCGTCGTTCCCATCACCGGCTTTTGGCTGCCCACCGGTTTCGCCTGGGACCTGCTCAAGCATCAGGAATTCATGATGACCGGCATGAGCCGCAGCCGGATCGAGGGCCGTGTTGAAGCGGGGGCTGTCCTCACCGGCCCGGTCGAGATCGGCCCGGGATCGGTGGTGCGCAGCGGCAGTATCATCGAGGGTCCGGTCATCATCGGCGGCAACTGCGAGATCGGCCCGAACTGTTATCTGCGTAAGTTCACGGCCGTCGGCGACGGCTGCCGCATCGGCCACGCCGTCGAGATCAAGAACAGCATCATCATGCCGGGCGCGCATATCGCCCACCTCAGCTATGTCGGTGATTCGGTCATTGGCGAGGCCTGCAACCTCGGCGCCGGCACCATTACAGCCAATAAACGCCATGACGATCAACCTGTCCGCTCTGCCGTCAAAGGCCTACTCGTCGAGAGTGGTCGCCACAAGCTGGGTGCCATCCTGGCCGACCACGTCCAGACCGGCATCCATACCGCGCTCTATCCGGGCTGCAAGATCTGGCCCAGCCTGACCACCCTCCCCGGGGAGGTCCTGCAGGGCGATCGGATGCCCGAGGGCGCCGCCTGGGATTGAGCTGCGCCCTTGACCTGCTGCCCCGCCGTCCGGGGCATCCTCCCCCGTTCCCGCAAGGCTGTTCGACACGAACAGCCTTTTTTATGGCACGCCTTTTGACCCTTCGGGATGCAGAAGGGAAACGAAAAATTAACAAGATAAATAAAAACAAGCATCTATCCATGTCCATACAGGCGGAAGGTGAGGCCCGCATGCCGCACACGCTGGGGAGAGTGGGTATCGCGCGCCACAGAGTTGGAGGCTGCCATGAATAAAAGGTTCATCAGACGGGTATTGTTGTCGGTTGTGCTTGTGTTGCTGCCCCTGACCGCCAGAGCGCAGAGCTTGTATGATTATGGGGCCGAGAACCTACCGCGCGCGGCGCAACGATTCGATCCAGCCGTCTATATCGGCCGCCCCGGCGGCGGGCCGTGGATCACTGGAGAGAGTGCGGAGCGCGACGGTTCGGAAAATGATGGCATCGAATTCAGCATCACGGGCCACGAGGTGACGGTGTATGTCAGTAGTGACGGGGTGATCTCCGGCTGGCTCGATTTTCATGGCACGGGCGAAGCGCCCGATTTCAGCCAGCCCGACGATATCATCATTCCCGCGCAAACCGTGCGGGCTGGCTACAACAGCTTCAGTTTCGCCTGGCCGCAGGGCTTTGTCCCTGGCTCAGCGATCTGGTCGCGCTTCCGTTTCAGCTGCGCCTCCCAGGTGACCGCCGTCTCGAATCCGGTGGGCGTGAGCGATTCCTTCGGCGAGGTGCAGGACTACCGCTTCGATCTTCTGCCACTCGATCTTGGCGATCTGACCGCAGAGCCCGCCGGCGATCGGATTGCCCTCCACTGGCAAACCCGCACCGAAAACGAGAACCAGGGATTCCATCTCTTCCGCGCTGATGCGGCGGAGGGTCCGTATCGGCAGATTACCGGCAGCCTGATCCGCGGTGCAGGGTGCTCGCATGGACCGCTCCGCTATGGCTATTCGGATACAACCGTCGAGCCGGGAAGGGTTTACTATTACAAGCTGGCGGATGTCGATTTCAAAGGCTGCATGACTATGCACGGCCCGGTCTGCGCCACGGCAGCCTCCCCGATCGACTATGTTCTGGAACAGATCTATCCCAATCCCTTCAATCCCGAGACCCGCATCAATTTCAGGCTCAAGGAACCAGGAAGGGTATTACTCTCTGTCTACGATCTCAAGGGGCACGAGGTGCGCAAGCTGATGGCGGGGGCCCTGCCGCAGGGTTCCCATACCGTTTCATGGAACGGCCGGGATAACAACGGCGCCTTTCTCGCCTCTGCTACCTATATCTACAAGCTGCAGGTTAATGATTATGAGGTCTCCCGTCCAATCCAGTTCATCCGCTGACCTTCTGCTCCCTTTCAGCATCCCACTCCGGCGAGGACCAGGCCGCTCCATCTTGGGGCGGCTTTTTTATGGGGTGCCGGTGCCGGTGCCGTCCGCTCACAGAAAAAAGCTTGACAAACGCAGCGCAAATCAGTAAAATAAACTTCCTGCAGGCGGCCACAACGACGGCGCACAGGAGGATCACCCCTTCACGAGACTGCGAGGCTCACGATGGCATCGGATATGAAGCGCCCCCTGAGGGTTCTCTATTTCCTCTTTCTTCTTTTCTTGTTGGGTGGCTGCGCCCACCAGCGCAGCGGCAGCCTGATGGTCCTGCATACCAATGACCAGCACAGCCAGTTTGCGCCCGCTCCGGCCACCTGGATCCAGAAGGATCCCAAACCGGGCATTGGCGGGATGGTCGCCCTCAAAGACCAGATCGACAAGGCCCGGGCCAGCGGCAAGGCGACGCTGCTGCTTGATGCCGGGGATTTTATGACCGGTACTCCGGTTGCCAAGCTAAAGGTGGATGGAGCCCTGGGAGGGGGCTATGTGGAGATGCTCAATGAGATGGGATACCAGGCGCTGACCATTGGCAACCACGAGTTCGATGAAGGGCAGGAGAACCTCCAGCGCCTCATCGGATTGGCACGGTATGATGTGCTCTCGGCCAACCTCTATAAAGACGATCATCTCTTTGCCCCCAAGCCCTATGCCATCTATGAGGCCGGAGGTATCCGCGTCGGCGTGATCGGCATCACGCTCTCCGAGCTCTTTGAGATGACTGCGAAGAAGAATCTGGACGGCATCCGTGTCCTCGATCCGGTGCAGACCGCTCAAAAGATGGTCGATGAAGTTGATGGAAAGACCGATCTGATCATTCTGCTCACCCACACCGGTGTCGATATCGACCGCGAGCTGGCCCAAAAGGTGCGCGGCATCGATATCATCGTCGGCGGCCATAGCCACAGCCGGTTGAACAAGCCGATCCTCGAGAATGGCGTGATCATTGTTCAAGCGGACTCCAAGACCCGCTATCTCGGCCGTCTCACGGTCGATGTCGCTCACGACGCGGTGGCCCATTACGATTATGCCCTGGTGCCCTGCTGGGCCGACAGCGTTTCGCAGCCGGATCCCTTTCTGGCAAAGCAGGTCGCGGCGTATGGTGACCAGATCAATGCGGATTACGGCCGGTCGATCGGCCAACTCAGGACGGACTGGCTGCGCAACAGTCAAGGCGAGTCCAACATCGGCAATTATATCGCCGATGTGATGCGCAAGACGGCCGGGACGGATTTCGCCGTAATCAACAGCGGCGGCATCCGCAAGGATCTCCCCGCCGGTCCGATCAAGAAACTCGACATTGTGGAGATTTTGCCTTTTTCCAATACCCTGGTTACATTCAGCTGTACCGGTGCCGAGGTGCTCAAAATGGCGCAAACCAATGCGCAAGCGGCGGCCAAAACCGAGCCGGGCGTGCTGCAGGTTTCGGGGCTGCAGTATCGGTATCGCATTACTCCGGCGGGCATTATCGAGGTCAGCCAGGTGACCATCAATGGGATACCGGTCGATCCCAAAGCCCGCTACACCGGCGCCACCATTGATTTTATCCTTTTCGGTCAAGCCGAACGGTTTCTAGGATTTCTGCCGAAAGACAAGATTGAGAATACCAATCAACTGCTCGCGGATGTGGTCATGGCGGCTATCGAGGCGGAACCGATCGTGGCATCGAAAGTTGAAGGCCGGATTGTGCACCAGCCTTGAGCACACCTGAAACATGACCGCCCCGCTTGATTGCGTATTACCAGGTTCAACCATTTCTGTACAGGGAGGAAAAATGAAAAGGTATGTAAGTTGGGTCGCGATCCTTGCAGCGCTTATGCTGCTGGGGTGGCTGATCGCTTGCGCCGTCAATCCTGTGACCGGTAAACATCAGTTGATGCTCATGTCCGAAAGTGACGAAATCGCGCTAGGCCAGCAGAGCGATGCGGAAGTCACGGCGACCTACGGCATCTATGATGATGCTGCGCTAAACACCTACGTCAATACCATCGGACAGAAGATGGGCAAGTTGTCGCACCGCCCCAATCTGGCCTATTCCTTCAAGGTTCTGGATACCGATGTGGTCAACGCCTTTGCGGTGCCGGGAGGGTACGTCTACGTCACCCGCGGTATTCTAGCGTATCTCAATGACGAAGCGGAGCTGGCGGGCGTGATCGGCCATGAAATTGGCCACGTGGCCGCGCGCCATACCGTGGTTTCCTACTCCAAGCAGCAGCTGGCCTCCCTCGGACTCGGACTGGGTTCGATCCTCTCCGAAAAATTCCGTCAGTACGCCAACATCGCCAATTTTGGGGTCACCATGCTCTTCCTGAAATTCAGCCGTGACGACGAGCGGCAAGCGGACAATCTCGGGGTGGAATATTCGAGCAAGGCCTCCTATGATGCCAACTGCATGGCGACTTTTTTTGAAACCCTGGAACGGATGAACGAGGGCAGTTCGAGCAGCGGCTTGCCCGACTGGTTCTCCACCCATCCCAATCCCGCCAATCGCATTACGGCGGTTCGGGCCAAGACCAAGGAATGGCAGAGCAAGTTGACCGGCACAACATTCGTCGTCCGGCGTCCCGAGTATCTTGCGAGCATCGACGGCATCGTTTTCGGGGCCGATCCGCGCCAGGGATACGTCGAGGCCAATACCTTCTATCATCCGGAGCTGAAATTCCAGTTCGCCGTGCCCACCGGCTGGCGCGTGAACAACACCCCGGCGCAGGTGCAGATGGTCTCGCCCAACCAGGACGCCAATCTGCTCTTTTCGTTGCAGAGCCGGGCGACTGCCGCAGCTGTGGCGGATACCTTTGTCACCCAGTCGCAGGCCTCAGTCAGCCGGGCTGATGCCATCACCATCAATGGCTTCCCAACCCGGCGCATCCAGAGCCGCATCATTTCGCAGAGCGACACCCTGGGCGTCCTCTCCTGGTTCATTCAGAAGGGTAGTGATTGCTATATTTTCCATGGTGTCACCACGCCCAAGGCCCTCTCCGCCTGGTCGAATACCTTTGCCGGAGCTGTCGGCCAATTCAAGACTCTGACCGATCCCAAGCACATCAATGTTTCGGCCAAGCGTCTCAAGATCGAGAACGGCAAGCCTGCAGCGACTCTCTCTTCGCTCCTGACCGCCAACGGTATCGCCTCGACGGAGTTGGAGAACTTTGCCGTGGTTAATGGCATGCAGCTGACCGATCTGGTCCCCCCCACAGCCAAGTACAAGATTGCCAAATAATTGATGGGATCCAACAAGAAAGCCCTGGCGGCAACCCGCCAGGGCTTTTTTTATCAAGGGGACTATGGGATCAGGATTCCTTGGAGGTCTCTCCGGCGGTATCATTGCCGTCGACGCTGCTGGCGACCTCGCGGGCATCGATAAAGTCCAGACCGTCGCCTTTTTTGCGGATGCGGATAACGCTGCCATCGCTGAAATGGCCCTTGAGCAGCTCCTCGGCGATCGCATCCTCAACGTGGCGCTGAATGGTCCGCCGCAAGGGACGGGCGCCGAAACTGGGATCAAAGCCGCGCTCGGCGATGAACTCCTTCGCGCCCTTGGTCAGTTCGATACTGATGTTGCGGTCCGCCACCTTGCCGAGCATTTCGTTGATGACGATATCGACGATGGCGAGCATGTCGTTGCGGTTGAGCTGACGAAAGACGACGATATCATCGACGCGGTTGAGGAATTCGGGATTGAAGACGTGCTTGACCTCTTCGATCAGGCGCTCGCGCATCGATTCGTAATCGGCCCCCTCATCGCTTTTACTGAACCCGAGACCGCCGCCCTTGCTGATCTGACGGGCGCCGATGTTGCTGGTGAGGATCAGCACCGTGTTGCGGAAATCGACCTTGCGGCCGAGGCTATCCGTCAGGTGGCCCTCATCGAGGATCTGCAACAGGATGTTGAATACATCCGGATGCGCCTTTTCGATCTCGTCAAAGAGCACAACCGAATAGGGATGATGACGCACCTTTTCAGTGAGCTGGCCGCCCTCCTCGTACCCGACATAGCCCGGAGGTGCTCCGGTGAGGCGCGAAACGGCGAATTTTTCCATGAACTCAGACATATCGATACGGATCAGGGCATCTTCACTCTCGAAAAGATAGTTGGCCAGCTCCTTGGCTAACTGGGTCTTGCCGACCCCGGTCGGGCCGAGAAAGATGAAGGAGCCGATCGGCCGGTTGGGATCCTTGAGCCCGGCTCGAGTGCGCTGGATGGCACGGCTGAGGATGTCGATGACGGGGTCCTGGCCGATGATGCGCTTTTTCAGGGCGACGCCCATGTTGAGCAGGCGGTCGGATTCGGACTGGGCGACGCGCTGCACCGGAATACCGGTCATCATCGCCAGTACCTCGGAAACGTCCTCCTCGGTGACCCGGGCGTAAGCCGAATCCTGTTCGTCGTTCCAGCGCTTTTTACTCACCTCCAGCTCGCGCAGCAGCTGTTTTTCACGGTCGCGCAGGATGGCCGCCTTTTCGAAATTCTGCGAACGGACCACCTGGTCCTTTTCGGTGCGGACGCGCTTGATCTGCTCCTCGAGATCGCTGATATCGCGCGGCACGACGATATTGGCAAGGTGGACGCGCGCTCCGGTCTCATCAAGGACATCGATGGCCTTGTCGGGCTGGAAGCGATCGGTGATATAGCGGTCCGAGAGTTTGACGATGTCGCGAATCGCCTCGTCCGTGTAGCGGACGCGGTGGTGGGCTTCGTAGCGACTCTGCAGCCCCTTGATGATGGCGAAGGTTTCGTCAAGACTGGGGGGATCGACGATCACTTTCTGGAAGCGGCGTTCGAGGGCGCCATCTTTCTCGATATACTGACGGAACTCGTCAAGGGTGGTGGCGCCGATGCACTGGAGCTCGCCGCGCGAAAGGGCTGGTTTGAACATGTTGGAGGCGTCGAGGGAACCGGAAGCTCCGCCGGCGCCGACGATGGTATGAAGCTCGTCGATGAAGAGAATGACATCGCGGGTTTTGATCAGTTCGTTCATGATCGCCTTCATGCGCTCCTCGAACTGGCCGCGGTACTTGGTGCCGGCGACAATCGCCCCGAGGTCGAGGGTGATAACGCGTTTGTTATGGAGAATGCGCGGCACCTTTTTCTCGACGATGCGCAGGGCCAGTCCCTCGGCGATGGCGGTTTTGCCGACCCCGGGTTCGCCGATGAGGACGGGGTTGTTCTTTTTGCGGCGGCTGAGGATTTGGGCGACGCGCTGGATCTCTTTTTCGCGGCCGATGATGGGATCGAGCTCTCCGCGGCGCGCCAGTTCGGTCAGGTCGCGGCCGAAGTGGTCGAGGGCCGGAGTCTGGGATTTCTGCTGCTGACTCTCGCTTTGGGCGGCGGTGTTGGCGGAGCCCTGCAGGATGCGTTCGAGCTCTTCGGTCACCGCCTCGTAGGTCACCCCGAAGCTTTTGAGGATCTGCGCAGCCAGGCCTTCTTTCTCCTTGACCAGGGCAAGAAGGAGGTGCTCGGTGCCGATGATATCCGATTTGTTATGATCGGCTTCCATGTAGGCGTTCTTGAGGATTTTCTCGGCGCGTTTGGTGAAAGGGATGTTCCCCACGGTCATGGTGTCGCCGGCGATACGCCCCGCATCCTCCAGTGCGGCGCGGATCTCTTCGAGATCACACCCGAGTGCGTGCAGAATCTCGACCGCCACGCCCTCACCCTCACGGATCAGGCCGAGGAGCAGATGCTCCGTGCCGATATAATCATGTCCAAGACGCAAGGCTTCATCCCGCGCAAACTGGATGACCATCTGGACGCGACTGGAAAAATTATTTTTCATGGGGTGACTCCACCTTCTCTCTGGTCAACGATCAGGTCTTTTTCCTGCTCTGTCAGGGCTGCGGAAACCGGAGATTCCGATGGCTGGCGTGCGATCGGCCCTCCATGAGACACCTGTCCGCGAATGATGACAACGGTCCCGGATCTGCCATATTGGCAATGCTATTAAGTCTTGATTAATCAAGGCATAAAGGGATATTTACTGCCGGACCTGAGCCTTCATGATGCAACTCTACAAACCCCATGCCACGCCTAAGTAAAAATAGTGAACTCACCGCAAAATATCAAACAATTTTATTTGAGTGGTTGCAGGTGATGGTCTTGATCCTGCCGTTATAGAGTTCGATGATCCGGTCGGAACGGTCGGCCAGGTCGCGGTTATGGGTCACCACCACCAGGGTCTGTCGCAGCTGCCGGCTGAGTTCCCAGAGCATATCGTGCAGCTTCTGGGCCGATTCAGTGTCGAGGTTTCCGGAGGGCTCATCCGCCAGGAGCAGCCGCGGCGAATTGATCAGGGCGCGCGCCACCGCCACCCGCTGTTGCTCGCCGCCGGAGAGTTCCTTCGGACGATGCTGGACACGGCCGGAGAGGCCGACCCGCTCGAGCAACGCCAACGCCCGTTTCTGCAAGGCGCGCCGCTCCTGCCGGGAGACCAGCCCCGGCAGGATGACATTCTCCAGGGCGGTGAATTCGGGTAGGAGGTGATGAAACTGAAAGATAAAGCCGATGGTGCGGTTGCGGAACTGGGCAAGCCGGGTGTCGTCAAATCCCGAGATGTCGTTCCCGTCGATCAGCACGCGCCCCTGCGACGGCCGGTCGAGCCCGCCGATCAGGTGCAGCAAGGTGCTCTTGCCGACCCCCGAGGGGCCGATAATGGTGATAATCTCCCCTTCGACAATCTCCAGATCGATCCCCTTGAGCACTTCGAGCTGGGAGGAACGCCCCATGGGGTAGCTTTTATGAATATTCTCAGTATGCAGCAGGATTTCACTCATAGCGCAGGGCTTCCACTGGATCGAGTTTGGCGGCATGGGCCGCGGGATAAACCGAAGCGGCGAAGGTGATCAGCACCGCCGCAACACTGATCATCACGAAGTCGCTCCATTTCATCAATACCGGCAGCCAGCTGATGATATAGACATCTGAAGGCAGGGCGAAGAGCTTGTAGGTCTGCTGCGCCCAGCAAAGACCGTAGCCGACGAGGTTTCCGAGAAGGGTGCCGGAGATGCCTACGAAGAGCCCCTCAAAGGTGAAGATGCGGCGGATGCTCCCGGTGGTTGCCCCCATTGACTTGAGGATGCCGATCTCCTTGGTTTTTTCCATCGTCATCATGATCAGGGTGCTGATGATGTTAAAGGCGGCGACCATGATGATCAGACTGAGGATGAGAAAGGCCGCCCATTTTTCAATCTTCATCCAGGCGAAGAGATTGGGATTCATGTCCTGCCAAGTGACCACCCGGTAGGGGTAGCCCAGTTTGTTGGTGATCCTTTTGGCGACAGTCTCGGCCTTCTCATAATCATCGAGCTTGACCTCGAGGCCGGAGACCTTGTCGCCCATCCGGAAGAGCTTTTGCGCGGACTCGATCGAAATGTAGGCAAAATTGTCATCGATCTCGAAGAGGCCGGTCTGGAAGTAACCGGAGACGCGAAACTGCATCATCTGCGGCATTTGCCCGAACTGGGTGACGTTGGCGAAGCTGGCGATGGTAATCTTGTCGCCGAGGGTGACCACCAGTTTATCGGCGAGATTGAAACCGAGGAGGACCCCGGGCAGGGCGGCTTCATTCTCAGCAGTCACCGGCCCGAGCTGCAAGGCGCCATAGTTGATGTTTTTACCGATGTCGGTCACCTTGACAGCGGTTGCGGGATCGATGCCGCGCACCAGGATGCCGGTGGTGGCTTCGCGCGACTTGACCAGCCCCTTGTTGAAGATGTAGGGCGAGATCGCCTCGATCTCCGGTTCGCCCTGGATCTGTTTTTCCAATCCCTGCCAGTTCTCGACGCCGCGGTCGTGAAAAGTGCGCACGTGCAAATGAGCGTCGACGCCGATGAAGCGCGAGCGCACCTCGGTCTCGAAGCCGTTCATCACCGATAGGACGATGATAAGGGCTGCCACGCCGATCATCACCCCCGCGATCGAGATATACGTAATCAGCGAGATGAAGCCGGTCTTGCGCTTGGATTTGAGATAGCGGAGGGCGATGAAGAGTTCATAATTCATGATCGGGCTCTTTTCCGGTTTCGGGGTATAGAGATCGCCTTACAGCTCCGGCCGCATGGTCGGGAAGAGGATGACATCCCGGATCGAAGGCGCATCGGTCAGCAGCATCGTCAGACGGTCGATACCCATGCCGAGCCCTGCCGTCGGCGGCATGCCATGCTCGAGGGCGCGCAGGAAATCCTCATCCAGGAGCTGGGCCTCCTCGTCTCCGGCCGCCTTCGCCTTCATTTGCTGCTCGAAACGGCTGCGTTGGTCGATGGGATCGTTGAGTTCGGAAAAGGCGTTACAGATTTCCCGTCCTGCGACAAAGGCCTCGAAGCGCTCAACCAGCCGGGGATCATCGCGGTGGCGTTTGGCCAAGGGCGAAAGCTCGACCGGATAGTCGCAGAGGAAGGTGGGCTGGATGAGATGGGGTTCGACCTTCTCCTTGACGATCTCGTCGAGGATTTTGCCGCTCTCCATAAAGGGCTCGACCTCGCAGTGCAGCGCCTTTGCGGCGGCATAGAGCTCGTCACGGCTCTTGCCGTAGAGATCCATCCCCGTGTAGCGTTGCAGGGCTTCGAACATACGCACACGCGGCCAGGGGGCGGTGAAATCAAGCTCCTGCCCCTGGTAGGAGATTTTAGTGCCGCCGCACACTTCCGCGGTGATCGTTCCGACCATCTCCTCGACCAGGCCCATCATGAAATGGTAATCCTGATAGGCTACATAGAGTTCCATCATGGTGAATTCGGGATTGTGGGAGCGGTCGATGCCCTCATTGCGGAAATCCTTGCTGATCTCATAGACGCCCTCAAAGCCGCCGACGATGAGCCGTTTGAGATAAAGCTCATCGGCAATGCGCAGATAGAGGTTCATGTCGAGGGCGTTGTGATGGGTCACGAAAGGCCGCGCCGCCGCGCCGCCGTAAAGGGGCTGCAGAACCGGGGTTTCGACCTCGAGATAGCCGCGAGCGTCGAGGTAGCGGCGCATGGCGCTGACGATACGCGAGCGTGCGATGAAAGTCTGGCGCACGTCGCGGTTGACCATCAGGTCGAGATAGCGCTGGCGGTAGCGCAGCTCTGTGTCGGCGAAGGCATCGTAGGTGACGGTTTGCCCCTCCTCGACGCGCTCCTTGACCACCGGCATGGGCCTCAGGCTCTTGGTGAGCAGCTCGAATTTCTGGGCAAAAATGGTGATTTCGCCGGTGCGGGTTTTATGGACCGTGCCAGTGACCCCGACCAGGTCACCGATGTCGGTGAGATCAAAGACCTCATAGGCCTGATCCCCGACCTGGTCGCGGCGGACGTAGATCTGGATCTTGCCCGAGGCGTCGGCGATGTCGGCGAAAGCGGCTTTGCCCATGCTGCGCAGGGTCAGAACCCGGCCGGCCACCGAGACGCTCTTCTCCTCGAGTTCCGCAAAGCGATCGAGTATATCCCGGGCGGTGATATCGCGTGAAAAGGTGTAGGCGAAGGGATTGATGCCCAGCTCCTGCAGCCGGGTGAGCTTGGCCCGGCGTACTTTCATCAGATCATTCAATTCTTCCTGGTGTTCCATGGCTCCTCAAATCACTGGGTTTAGGCAGACCTGTCGTGTATATACACCCGCGGGACACGTTTGGAGACCCAGCAGGTCACCTCATAGGGGATGGTGCCGAGCAGTTGGCAGATCGAGGCGACGCTGATCTCCGCGTCGCCCTGGCGGCCGAAGAGGACGGCCTCATCCCCGACCTGAACCTCGTCTCCGGCAGCGGCCATGATCAGGTCCATGCAGACCCGGCCGGCCACCGGACAGCGCCGGCCGCGGATCAGGACCTCGCCGCGGTTTGAAAGCAGGCGGTTGTAGCCATCGGCATAGCCGACCGGCAGGGTGGCGATGGTCGTCGGCCGGTCGGCGATGAAGGTGCGGCCGTAGCTGACGCTCTCACCGCGTAGGATGGTTTTAACCTGGCTGACGGCAGTCTTGAAGCTCATCGCCGGGCGGATCTCGATGCTCTCCGTCGTCTCCGTCGAGGGATACTGGCCGTACATCATGATCCCCGGCCGCACCATATCAAAATAGCTACCTGGCATGTCAAGGATCGCTGCGCTGTTGGCGGCATGCTTCAGCGGAATCCGGATGCCCTGGCTCTCCAGCGCCTCGACCACCGTTTTGAAGCGGATCAGCTGGAGGTTGGCGAAACTTTTATCCAAGGCGTCGGAGGTGGCGAAGTGGGTATAAAGGCCCGTCAGCTCCAACCCTTCGGCCTGACGCACGGCGGCAGCAAAAGCAGCCGCTTCCTGCCAGGGGATTCCCAGCCGCCCCATGCCGGTGTCGACTTTGATATGCACCCGCGTCGGCCGGTTGCGCTGCTGGGCAGCATGGCGGAGGAGTTCGGTGCTGCGGGTGTCGAAGAGAGTCGCATCCAGCTCCCAGTCGAGGAAGAGGGGGGCATCTTCGGGGGAGAAGCCGCCGAAGACGAGGATCGGGGCTTCGATCCCGCCCTTGCGCAGAGCCACGGCCTCGTCGACAACCGCCACGGCCAGATACGCCGCTCCCTCCTGGAGGGCAACCCGGCTGACCTGCAGGGCGCCGTGGCCATAGGCGTCCGCCTTGACTACCGCCATGATACCGGCTGGCTTCACGCGGTGGCAGATGCCCTGCAAGTTGAAAGCGATGGCCCCGAGGTCAATCTCCGCCCATGTCGGCCGCATTATCGCCCTCCAGCCTGGCCGAACTCGAGCAGATAGGCCCGGATGAAATCATCCAGGTCTCCATCCATCACCGCCTGAATGTTGCTGGTCTCATGATCGGTGCGGTGGTCCTTGACCATGTTGTAGGGATGAAAGACATAGGAGCGGATCTGGCTGCCCCAGGCGATATCCCGTTTGGTGCTCTCGAGCTTGGCCATTTTGGCCTGCTGCTCCTCGAGCTTGAGCTGGTAGAGGCGGGACATGAGGATCTTCATGGCCGACTCCTTGTTGCGGTGCTGCGAGCGTTCATTCTGGCACGAGACAACGATCCCGGTCGGGAGGTGAGTGATTCGGATCGCCGAGCTGGTCTTGTTGACGTGCTGGCCGCCGGCGCCGCTCGAGCGGTAGGTGTCGATGCGCAGGTCCTTTTCGTCCACGTCCACCTCGATCGCGCTGTCGACCTCGGGATAGACGAAGACTGAGGCGAAGGAGGTATGGCGGCGCTTGTTGGCGTCGAAGGGGGAAATACGCACCAGGCGATGAACGCCAGCTTCAGCCTTGAGGTGGCCGTAGGCGTAGGCGCCCTTGACCTCGATGGAGACGCTTTTAATGCCGGCCTCATCGCCGTCCTGAAGGTCGAGGATGTCCGATTCGTAGCCCTCGCGCTCGATCCAGCGCAGATACATACGCATCAGCATCTGCGCCCAGTCCTGGGATTCGGTGCCGCCGGCCCCGGGGTGGATGGTGAGGATGGCGCTCTTGTCGTCGCCGGGTCCGCCGAGCATCCTGCGGAACTCGAGGTCGGCGATTCCCTTTTCCAGCTCATTGCTCTCCGTCTCAAGATCCTGGAGGACGCCGGCATCCGATTCGCTCTCGGCGAGTTCATAGAGTTCACGGAAATCAGCCGCGCGCTGCGCCAGTTTTTGCCAGGCTTCGATCCAGTTGCGCCGTTCGGCGATGTCGCGCATCACCTGCTGAGCGGTCTCGTTGTCGTCCCAGAAGCCGGGCTGGGTTATTTTCTCCTCGAGCGCGGCCTTTTCGTTTTCTTTGGTCTCGATGTCAAAGGGACCTCCGCAGGGCGGCGATGCGTTCCTCGTGATCCTTGAGTCGGCTCTTGATGTCGATATTCATGCAACCTTCTGCCCTTCATGGATTGAACTATATTAAACAATTAATTTACAATATCAATGGCAAAGAATCAAGAGTTTAAAATGGCAGGGAATCCCCGAAAACGGGGGTCGCCGGCACAGCTGGGCAGGATAGAGATCTGGATCGTACCCGAGTCCGCGCGCGTACTGTGCCGGTGGGCGCGACGCGAGGTGAGGAGCGATTTTGGTTGCCTGATACCGCTTTTATGCCTACTTTAGGGCGCCGTGATTTTCACAAGCTATCAGGCCTTCATTCATGCAACTTTCCTTTGCCATCGAAAAAGAGCTGCCCGCCCTGCGCGCCGCGCTGGCGGAATCGCGTCAAGTGATTCTGAGCGCGCCGCCGGGGGCGGGCAAGAGTGTGCGCGTGCCGCTCGCCCTGCTGGACTCCCCCTGGCTGGCGGGTAAACGGATTATCCTGCTCGAGCCGCGGCGGCTGGCGGCGCGGCGCGCGGCCGAGTTCATGGCCTTGCAGCTTGGGGAACGCGCCGGTGAGCAGGTGGGCTACCGCATCCGTGGCGACCATGCGGTGAGCCGGGCGACGCGGATCGAGGTGGTGACGGAAGGTATTCTCACCCGCATGCTCCATGCCGACCCCGGGCTGCCGGAGGTCGGGATGGTGATCTTTGACGAATTCCACGAGCGCAGCCTTCACGCCGATCTCGGCCTCGCCTTCACTCTCGATGTCCAGCGCCATTTGCGCCCGGATCTGCGCCTGCTGATCATGTCCGCCACTCTGGACGGGTTGGCGCTCGCCAGACTGCTGCCGCAGGCCCCGGTCATCCAGGGAGAAGAAGCAGCCTTTCACGTCCAGACCTGGTACATCCGGCCGGCGCCCGGCCGAAGCTTCGAGCAACGTGTCGCCGCGGGGGTAGAACAGGCGCTTGCTGCGGGTGAGGGCGACCTGCTGGTCTTCCTCCCGGGGATGCGCGAGATCCGGCGGGTCGAGGAGCTCCTGCTGGAGCGGGTACAAACAGGGATTTTGATCTGTCCATTGCATGGCGATCTGCCGGTCCGCGTACAGGAAGCGGCGCTGACGCTGGCGCCGCCGCAGATGCGCAAGGTCATTCTTGCGACCAGCATTGCCGAGACCAGTCTCACCATTCCCGGAGTGCGCATGGTCCTCGACGGCGGTCTGGCGCGCACTGCGCGCTTCGATCCGCGTCGCGGCATGTCTACTCTGGTCACCCTTCCGGTCAGCCGCGCCCAGGCTGATCAACGCAGCGGCCGCGCCGGCCGTATCGCTCCCGGCCTCTGTTTCCGTCTCTGGAGTGAGGCCGAGCAGGAGCGGCTGCCCGAGTTCCCGCAGCCGGAAATCCGCACCGCCGATCTGGCCTCTCTCGCCCTCGACCTCGCCCTCTGGGGCGATCCGTTCGCCGTGCACCTCGCCTTTATCGATCCCCCCCCTGAAGTGCACCTGGGCCGAGCCCGCGAGCTGCTACAACGTCTCGGTGCTCTGGATGCCCATGGCAGCCTGACGCCGCACGGGCGCCTCATGGCCGACTTGCCGGTCCATCCACGCCTAAGCCATATGATTCTCAAGGCCAAAGAGGCTGGCTGGGCTGCGGCCGCCTGTGAATTGGCCGCCCTGCTCGAAGAGGGCGGTACGATCGGCCTCCCCGCCGGCCGGACCGATCTGGCGGCGCACTTGGAGGCCTACCGCCGGGATCGCGGCAATGGTTTTGGCCGCACCCGCCGCAGCCCTGCCGCTGCGAGCTTTTCCGCCGCCCGCATCGCGGCGCAGGAGCAACGGTTGCGCGAGCTGGTGGGCCTTGCTGACGACGAACCCGTGGCAGGACCGTCGGGCGTCCTCCTCGCCTGGGCCTACCCGGACCGGATCGCACGCCGCCGGCCGGATCGCCATGCGATTTACCTCCTGGCGAATGGCGCCACAGCGGGCCTGCCGGAAGGCGATCCCCTCGTCCGTGAAGAATTCCTCGCGGTCGCTGAGGCGGATGCCGGCTCCGGTGTCAGCCCGGGCGCAGGCCGCACGACTGCAGGCAAGATCTTTTTGGCGGCGGCTTTGAGCCGCGAGGCGCTGCTCAGCACCTTCGAGGGGGAAATGGAGAGCGGGGAGGTGGTGGACTGGGATGAATCGGAAAAGCGAGTTCGGGCGCGGCGGCTGATACGTCTGGGCGCCCTGATCATCACGGAAACGGCGATAACACCGCTGCCGGAGGCGTCGGCCGCAGCGATGATAACGGGCATCCGTCGTGCCGGTCTGCAACTCCTGCCCTGGGATAAGGAATCCCGGCGCCTGTGCGCACGTGTGCAGTGGGCCCGCCGTTTGCGCCCGGAGTGGCCCACATTTGACGAGGCCAGTTTGCTGGACGAACTGGAGGAGTGGCTGCGGCCGCACCTCCGGGGCCTGATGCGGCTCGAACAGCTGCAAAAGCTGCATCTGGTTGACCTCCTGCGCGCCCGCCTGACACCGGCGCAGCGCCACGAGCTCGAAATGCTCGCCCCCGCGCAGATGACGGTTCCAAGTGGCTCACGCATCCCGATCGAGTATCCAGCGGAAGGCTATCCCGTTCTTGCGGTCAAGCTCCAAGAGCTTTTCGGACTGACCGAGACCCCGCGCATCGGCGGCGACCGCATCCCACTCACCCTTCATCTGCTCTCGCCGGCCGCCCGGCCGCTGGCGGTCACGCAGGACCTGCGCAGCTTTTGGAAAAATACCTATCCCGAGATCCGCAAACAGCTGCGCACGCGCTATCCCAAGCATCCCTGGCCCGAAGATCCATTCTCCGCCGCGCCGACGCGTAAAACGCGCCATACCAGCCGGTAAAGCCCCTGTTCTGCGCTTTCCTGTATCTACAAACGCTTCCGGATGGGCAAGGTCAAATGGAATACAGCTCTCCCTGCCGGGTCAAACTATATCCGCATTCAGCTCGACGGTCGCGGTCGCGCTGATCTGGTTCTGATCCGGCTACAGCGTATACCGCGCCTGCTGGCCCTTGAACAAGGGCTTGATATTCTTAAAGAAGAGGTAATTCGCAAGGAGGGTCAGGCGGAGCGACAGGGCGCCGACATCACGGCTACTATTGGCGTACCACTCCATTCGGACACCGATGCTGCCGCTCAGGAACAACTTGTTCCTCATGGCCACGCCAAGTTGAGAACAGTAATCAAAGATCAAGGCGATCTTGCCGGCCAGGGCGGTGATGTTTTCCACGATTCACGTGACCTGCTCTTCGGAAAAATAGCAGAGCAGCCCAAAGGCCACAACCACCACCTCCGTGCCGGCTGAAATTTTCTCAAAGGTCGGCTTCTCGAGTACCAATCCGGCGTGGGCTATCGAGCGGTCCATCTCTTCCAGCAGCCGGCGCCGGACGGAAATCACCGCGGGCTGATCGATGTCGTACTAGCGGAGCCGGCCATTGTCGATCCTGAAAAAAGTCGTGTCGAGGCCGCAACCCAGGCAGACGATAGTGCTCCCGGCGTGCCCGGCGAGGATCCGGTTGAGTTCGGAATCGGTGTTCAAGGTGCGCGTAACCGCCCTCACCGGCCATCCCAATCCGCGCTTTCAACCGGTCCAGCCTGGATGGCTCAGGGTTGCTGTGCTGTACGGTTATTCTGTGACAGTGTACAAAACAGGAATGAACACTGCAAGAAGGAACCCTGCCGAGGCCTTCCCCCGAAATCTGACTCCCGCCTATTGCCCCGAATAATACTGGTTCACCTGTTTCTCGAGATCCCTAGATGGCGGTCTATTACGGTTTGGTCGATACGGATGAGGCATGCTTTTTTAAAAAGTATATGCGGGTGGAACTCGGATTTTGCGGGACGTCACGGAAACCCTGCGGGATTTCGACTTCATTTCCGAGCTTTTCCAGAAGGTAACAGTTATTAGTACGAAAAACTTCGTAGAAAAGCACCAAATTACGAAACCTTTCGTAATTGAAAGCGTATAATCAGCTGTAACAAGGGTGCGAGTTGTGGCGAGCGCGGAAGTGAGCGCGTTGGCCGGGTGGGCACGAGTCATGGTTGAAGGGGTGCGATTCGAGGCCTGTACGGAGGCGAGCTGTCCGTTAAAGGGTTGAACATCAGTTTTTTTGGGAGAGCCGGAAATGGCGAGGAATCAAACAACGGATCCGACTCAGGCCGAGTTGGAGATCCTGCAGATCCTCTGGCAGGCTGGGCCTTCAACAGTCCGGGCGGTCAACGCCAGATTACAGGAGAAACGTCCGGTCGGCTACACTACAACGCTGAAGCTACTGCAGATCATGGCGCAGAAAAAATTGGTTTTGCGCTCGGTGCGGGGCCGGAGCCACCTCTACCGCGCCAATCTGGTGCGGGAGCAGGTCCAGGAGCGGCTGGTTGCCAAATTGATCAACGCGGCCTTCTCCGGCTCGGCGATGAACCTGGTGATGCAGGCCTACGGGCGCCACAAGCCCACGGCAATGGAGATCGGCCAGTTGCGGCAGTGGCTCGATGAAATGGAGCGAGGTGAGAAATGAAGCTGTTCGCACTGGTGGCTACTCCCTGGATTAACCTTTTGGGATTGACCCTGCTGCATTCGCTGTGGCAGGGGACGCTCATTGCTCTCGCTTTGGCCGCCGCGCTGCGCTTGAGTCGGAATCAAACGGCACGCCAGCGCTATGGCTGGTGCGTGGCTGCGATCTTGTTCTGGATTACGGCATCGGGTTTCACGTTCTTCGCGCTGACCGGCGCTGCCGGCCGGGACGGTAGCGCCGCCTTGATGTGAACCTGCTGCAAACCCTGATGGAGACTCTCTTTTTTTACCATCCTGCCCTCTGGTGGATCTCGGCGCGCATGCGCGCGGAGCGGGAATTTTGCTGTGATGACTTTGCAATTGAACAGTGCGGCTGCCCCATCCATTTGGCCCGCGCTCTGCTGGAGCTGCAGAATCTGGGGGTCCGGCCGGCTGCACCAACGCCGCTCCCCTCCGCAGCGGGTGAACTGAAAACAAGGATCGAACGGCTCTATACCATGAAGGAGAATGCCATGGATTTGCGAGAAAAAATGGTCGCAATGGTAGTTCTGATCGGACTCGGCCTGGTGCTCGTGCCCCTGCAAGGCATCAGCAAGGCCATCACCCTGTCCGATGATCACAAGAAAAAAACCGAAAAGATCGAGGTGCGGGTGGAGAAGAGCGGCGACGACGAAAAGGTGGTCACGGTCACTGCAGCCGACTCTTGCGTCGATCAGCTGGATAAACTGATCCTGATCGACACGGGCAAAGGACACAGACATATCATCCAGATGAAGGACGGCAAAGCTGTCTCGGTGACCCGGGATGGCAAGGAAATTACGCTGGACTCGCTCAAAAACGAGATGATCGTCCAGGAGCTAGAATCATGGAAGGGAGATGATCAGCCCAAGGTTTTCACCATCGAGACAAGTGGCGATAGCACCCACAAGCAGGTCAACGTCCGGGTGAAAAAGGGAGAGAGGAATGTGGCACTCTGGACGGTGCAGGAGGATGAGGGCAAGACCATCCACCTGGAATCCGGCACCGGGGACAGCCTCCACAGGATCATCCACCTGAAGGTAGTGGATGAATCCGACTCGACCGGTGAACACACGAAAGCGGTCAAAAAGCGGGTGACCATGATCGGCAGGCCGGAGACCAGTGGCCAGCATACCACCAAGCATGACCGTATCAGCGAGAAGATCCGCAAGGAGCTTCTCAACGACGGGATCATCAAGGGCGGTGGCGCGGTGGAATTCAAATTGACCGATAAAGAACTTGTCGTCAACGGTATCAAGCAGTCCGATGCCGCACACAAAAAGTATCTCAAGATCCTCAGCAAGCGTATGGGCCTCGAGGACGACGACAGGATGGAAGTCAAGCTCAATTTCAAGGAGTAAATCGCTTCGACAGCAGGACGGCGGTGGCCACCCTGGAGACAGTCAAAGGCCGCTTGGAATGCCCCCGACGAATCCGACCATTTTATCCGCCGACCGGTGCTGATGCCGCGTCTGATGATCGGCGCCGCTTTTCCCATCTAATCCCCCGCAGGGGAGCCTCGCCTGGCTCCCCTTTTTCTTTCCCCTCAGCAGAATTTAATTAAAAAATCAAAAAAAACACTTGCATGGTAAAATGGAATGTGTATATTAAAACGAAAGGATAAATCATAAAAAGAAATATATCGTAACTTAGCAAGGCCTAAACCACAATGATTTGAAACATCTTTTCTTTTTTCGCCGGATTTTATCATGCTAAATGAAGAACGGCGCAATGCCATTCTCGAAATCCTCTCACAACATCACCGTATCCTTGTATCGGAACTCTCCACCCGATTTTCGACCTCCCCGGTAACCATTCGCAAAGACCTGGAAATCCTCGAACGCCGCGGTTCGCTGCATCGCGTGCATGGCGGCGCCATCGCCGCTAATCCTTCAGTGCTCGATCTGGCATTGACCGAGAAGGAGCGCCTGAACACCCGGGAGAAGGAGCGCATTGCGCGCGCCGCCCTGCAGCTCATCGAGGAGGGTGATGTGATCATCCTGGATTCCGGTTCAACTACCATGGCCATCGCCCGGCAGCTGAAGAGCCGCAAGGGGATCACCATCATCACCAACGCGGTGAACATCGCCTCGGAGCTGGCAGGGAGCGAGAATGAGGTCATCCTGATCGGCGGCACGGTGAGGGAAAAATCCTTCTCCCTGGTTGGTCCGCTCTCTGAGAACGCCATGGCCCGACTGACAGCCGACAAGCTTTTTCTCGGAGTGGACGGCATCAATTTCGAGTATGGTTTCACGACGCCCAATCTGCTGGAGGCCAACATCAACCGGCTGATGGTGCGGGCGGCGACGCAGGTTATTGTAACCGCCGATTATTCCAAATTTGGACGCAAGAGCATGGGCGTGATCGCTGATCTAACAGAGGCCCACAAGATCATCACCGACAGTCGGATTACGGAAACTGATCTGCAGCGGCTGCGCGTTCTGGGGATCGAGGTCATTGTTGCCTGAAAGGATGCAATGAAATGGATCTGACCCAGTTTCAGGATGGCCATACCTTTAAGGAAATCATGCGTCAGCCGGAGATCTGGCGGGAAGCGATGGCCGATATGTCCAGGCGCAGGCATGAGATGAGGGGATGGCTTGACGAGCATCAACAGCGCGTCTGGATTTTTACCGGGTGCGGGACCTCCTATTATCTGTCACAAACGGGAGCGGCCCTCTTTGAGCTAGTGACCGGCTTGCGGACGCGCGCCGTGCCTGCTTCCGAGATTCTCATCTATCCCCAGCTGGTATTCAACCGCCATGAGCAGCCTTTGCTCGTGGCCATTTCGCGCTCGGGCACCACCACCGAAACCCTCCGCGCCGTAAAAAAGGCGCGATCCAAGTATGGGGTGCCGGTGCTCTCGGTCTCTTGTGACGCCGCCTCGCCCCTGATGCGGGAGGGCGATCTTCGTCTGACCTTTCCCTTTCCAGCCGAACGCAGCGTCGTGATGACGGGATCGTTCACCACGATGCTGCTGGGCATCCTCTATCTCGGCCTGCAGGCGGCCGGCCAGGAGCAGCGGCTCGCCCTGTTGGAACTGATTCCCGAAGCCTGCGCCGCTCTGATCGCCGACAGCCAATCCAGGATTGCTGCGGTGGCCGACAGACCCTCCTCCGATTTTGTCTTCCTGGCGCAGGGTCCTTATCTCGGGCTCGCCAACGAAGCCTCCCTGAAGATGAAAGAGATGTCGATTTCGCCATCGGTATGCTACCATGCGCTGGAATTTCGCCACGGCCCGATGTCGGTCGTCTCGGAGGAAACCCTGATTACGGTGCTGCTTTCGGATTCGGGCCGTGCGCTGGAGCTGCGGGTTGCCGCCGACATGAAAAAACTCGGCGCTGAGGTGGCGCTCCTGCACGCTGCGGCCGGATCGCTCGAAGCGCCTTTTGTCGACCACAACTTTGCGGTCCCCAGTCGATTTGGCGATCTATTCAATCCGTTCCTCTATATGCCGCTGCTGCAGCTCCTCGGTTATTTTCATGCCCGCTGCAAAGGCATCCATCCCGACCGGCCGCGGAATCTGACGGCTGTTGTCACCCTGGATGATGCCGGCGGGCTGGTGCTGGAAGAATCGGCGGGCGGCCACCGCTCATCTGGTCATGGATATTAGCGGGCGGCCGAGATGAAGAGACCCACAAAAATCCTGCTGCTCCGGTTATGGATCGGCCTGGCGGTGCTGATGGCTCTGGCTGCCAGCTTGGGTGCGCAACCGGTGCATCCTTTCACGACGCCGATCAGAAGCAGCGGCACACTTCCCTTTTACCTCGATGCCTGCCAGTTTGCTGCTGCGGACGGCCGGACCCGTCTCGAATTCCCTTATGCCATCCTTTTGCAGCCCGATGCATCAGGCGACAGTGCCATCCTTCAGATCGACCTCGAGGTGTCGCGTTCCTCCGGGATCCTGGCGGCGTGGCATGAACAGCGCCGCCTGAAAGCCTCTGCTGAAAGCCTCTTCACCTTCCTGGATCTGAAACGATGCGAACTCCGTGGCGATACGGTTGACGTGCGCATGACGGTCCGGGAGGCCGGCGGCGACCGGGAGGGACGGATCGAGACGAGGCTGCCTGTGCGTGATTTTGGGGAAGGCCTGTCGGTGAGCGACCTGCTCTTCGTCCGCTCCATCCTTCGGCCAGAGAAGAACAGCGATCCCACTTTCCTGCGCGGCGGTGTGCTCATGCTGCCCGATCCGCTGCACGCTTGCGGCGGCTCCGCCTCCCCGGCCAGGGCTTCTTTCTATTTCGAGATCAATCATCTGGATGCGGTTGCTGGTGCGGATTCGAACCACTACGCCTTGCACATCACCCTCTCTGATCTTTCGGGTCGAGCGCTGCGCACGGAAGAGAGAGCGGGATTACCCGTGGTACAGGCCAACACGGCGCGGGTGGAAAAGTTCGATCTCGCCGGCATTCCCGCCGGCACGTACCGGCTCGAGCTCACCGTGACGGAGCAGCGCTCGGGCGCCAGTGCGGCTGCCAGCCGCGGCTTTACGGTGCGCGGCCGTGCAGCCGGAGAGGTGGCCCAGCTGCCGATGACGCCTGAGGATCAGAAGCGCTACCTGGAACAGTTGAGTTTCATCGCCTCGCGGGCGGAGATTACACTCTTTAAAAAGCTGGACATCAAGGGCAAGCAGGAGTTTCTTCTCCGTTTCTGGCAGGAGAAAGATCCGACGCCGGAGACTCCGGAGAATGAATTCATGACCGGTTATTTCGCACGGCTTGCGGAGGCCCGGAGCCGTTTCAAGGGAGGGCTCCAGTCCGACATGGCACGCATCTATCTGCGCTATGGGGCTCCGGTGGAGATCGAGCGCAATGCCTCCAGCACGCGCTATAGCAAGCCGGTTGAGATCTGGACTTATGGTCTGAACGGCAGCACGCAATTCGTCTTTGTGGACCGCAATAACGATGGTCGCTGGGTACTGGTGCATTCCAATCATCCTGATGAATTTTCAAATGCTGGGTGGGAAAAGGATATTCAGTAGCCAAAGAATGGAGGTGATGACACTTCCTGATCGGTATCGTATCGAGTGAGGGGCGATCAGTGGTACCCCCGCGCCTGTGGGCGTGCGGGGCCCGTGTACCCTAACAAAGGAGTCATTGACATGAGAGGCCTCAAACAATCGGTTCCTTTCCTTATCATCCTTCTTCTGATCTTGATCGCTGCGAATGGCCTCGAGGCCGCAGCAACGGGCAAGATCAGCGGCCGGGTCATGGATCGGGCGACGAAAGAGCCGCTTCCTGGCGCGAATGTGATGATCAGGGAAACCCGTCTGGGAGCGGTTACGGATCCTGACGGTTACTATTTCATTATCAATGTTCCGCCCGGCACATACCGGCTTCAGGCTTCGCTGGTCGGGTATGCCACGGTGGTGCTGCAGGATCTGGTCGTCAATATCAATCAGACGACCAACGCGGATTTCACCTTGCCGCAGCAGGCTATCGCCGGGGAGACGGTGGTGGTGCAAGCCACGCGGCCGGCGATCCAGCGGGACATTTCCTCCAGTCAGGTGATCGTCTCGGAAGAGGCGATCCAGAGCCGGCCGTTGGAGAATCTCGAGCAGCTGTTGTCGACCGAGGCCGGCATCAATCTCACTGCCGGCACGGATGGCACGGGACTCATCGTCCGCGGCGGTGGCCTGGAGGAGACGGACATCGTTATTGATGGTTTGTCAACGCGCAACGAGCGCAACCAGCAGCCGCTGACCACTCTCAGCCTGACGGCGATCAAGGAGATCGAGGTACTCACCGGAGGTTTCAATGCCGAGTACGGTGACATTCGTTCGGGCATGATCAGCGTCATCACCAAGGAAGGAAGCCTTGACCGCTATTCGGTCAATGCCGATCTGCGCATGAGTCCCCCGGCGCGGAAGCATTTTGGCGCCAGTCCCTTCAGTATCGACGGCCCCTTCTGGCGCACCTATGCCGGGCCGGATGCCTTTACCGGAGTGACACAGGCGATGGTGAACGCTGGCCGCTATCCTTTCACCTTTGTCGGTTGGAATGAGGTGGCGCGCCAGTTCGCCGCGGATCCGGATCCCAACAACGATGTGACCCCGCAGGAAGCGCTGGAGATCTGGAAGTGGCAGCACCGCATCCGCAAATATGCGGATCAACCCGATTACATTGGCGATATTTCGATCAGCGGCCCCATCCCGAAGACCGGGATCGCCTTTCTGGCCTCCCAACGCTACGAGGATCTGCAGTTGATGTATCCCTTCAGCCGCAACAATTCGGTCGCCAGCACCACCCTGCTCAAGCTGACAACCAATCTCACACCCAAAATGAAACTCTCCTTCAACAATCAGTACATGGTATTGAATGGTGTTTCCGGTACGATCTACGAGGGCTCGACCGGCATCATCACCGGTACGCGGGAGGGCAACGAGTATGCGCGCAATGCCTTTTTCTGGCGCTACATTTGGAACGATGCCTCCTTCAATCCGGTGAATGTCCAGCAGTACCGCGGCGGTTTGAGCCTCACGCATGTGCTCAATCCGCAAACCTATTACGATGCGCGGATTGAATACACCAATTACCGCATCGTGCAGGAACCGATCGGCCTGCGTGATACCACCGGCATCAAAAAAATCGGTAACAAATGGTATGACGAGGCTCCCTGGGGCTATGTCGGCAGCAAGATCGGCTCCATCACCGAGAAGTATGACATCCTCGGCGATTTTCTGATGTCGGGCGGTGGACGCGGCCAGGACCATTCCCGCTATTGGGGTGTGCGTTTCAGTGGGGACCTGGTTTCGCAGATCAACCGACATAACGAGGTGAAAACGGGTTTCGAGATGGATTACACCACTTTCAAGGAACGCCGTGAAATCAACCATGGGCAAACCACCCAGCCCTATACGGAAGCCCCCGAGAACTGGTGGTATTACAACCAGTCCCCCGTCAAGGTGGGCGCCTATGTGCAAGACAAGCTCGAGTATATGGGCATGATCGCCAACCTCGGCGTCCGCATGGATTACTTGCAGCCGGGAACCTCGCCCTACAATCTCAGTCCCCAGTTCATCTTCAGTCAACTGCCTTATAACATGCTCGCCTTCCAGGCGGCAGGCAACAGCTTCAGCCAGTTCACCACCAAGGACAAGGCCTACAAGCTCTATTTCAGCCCGCGCCTCGGCATATCGCATCCGGTGACGGCTTCGAGCAAGATCTTTTTCAATTATGGCCATTTCTACCAGCCGCCGCAGACCGATTATCTCTACACGGTCCGGCCGCGCAGCAGCGGCGCGGAGCTTCCCAATCTCGGTGCGGAGTGGCCGCGAACGGTGGCCTATGAAATCGGAATCGAGCAGAGCTTCGCCCAGTCCATGCTGCTGCGCTTCATGGGGTATTACAAGGATGTCACCAACCAGCTCAGCCGTCAGGACATTGTGGCAATTGATGAAGCCAGCGAGGTCTCGACCTGGGCCAACAACAGTTACGCGGACATCCGCGGCCTGGAGTTGCGCCTCGAAAAACGCCAGGGCACCTGGTGGTATGGCTATGTAACCGCAGAATACATGGTGCGCAGCACCGGCTTCACCGGCCTGCGTTACATCTATGAAGACCGGCAGCTGGCGCGGGAGCAGCGCGAAAACACCACCCAGCAGCGTGGCTACCCGGTGCCTTCGATCACCATTGATCTCACCTTCAAGTCACCGGCTGATTTCGGGCCTCGTTTCGCCGGCATCCGGCCGTTGGGCAACTGGCAGCTCAATGTTCTGCAAGGCTGGTCGGCCGGCGGCAAGGAACTCCTCAATCCCGATGCCATGCTGAGTGAGCAGCATTGGGCATCCTCGATCGACTGGTGGAACACGGACCTTCTACTCGAAAAGCGATTCGATTTCGCCCGCAAGCGCTTCGGCTTTTTCATGCAGATGCGCAATGTTTTTAATTACAAAGGGTACGTCAACCCCTTTTACTGGAACAAGTACGTCGATTCCCTCCATTTTCCCTGGGAAAAGGGCGAGCAGAAAGGCAATGATAAACTCGGTGAAGGTCCCAGCGCCGACAAGCCCTATATCGATGTGGGCTGGAACGATTGGTCGCATTATATCAATCCCAGGGACGTTTTCTTCGGCATCAGGATTCAGTTCTAACCGCCCAATCATAACAGGAGGTCGAAACGCATGAAGCTTAAAATAAACACTACCCGGCTCTGTTGGCGATTGGGGCTCTTTGCAATCCTGGTGCTCCAGGTGGCCCACACCAATGGACTCGGCCAGACCCGCACGCACGATTTGGGCGACTTTAAGTTGCGCATTGAAGCGGACGAGACGATCAATACGAACGACGTCAAGCCAACGGGCGAGTGGCCGCAGGATCATTACCGCTATGCCCAGATTGTCTTCCATAACAATGGCCATGTGGTCGGCAAATGGGCTGATTCGACGGGCGCCGAACACACAAAGGAGGACTTTTTCTGGCCGGTTTCCTTTAACCGTGATGCCCCTTATGGTCTCTTCGAGTATCGCCGTTCCAAACCGCCCGAAGTCTGGGTCTTCGCCAATGGCGAAAACCTGCTCTCGTCGCGGCGCTTTAACGGCACCGTCGATCCCAAGTTGCCGTCGGATATCATGATCGAATCGCATTATAAATCCTATCCTGGATTCGATGTGGTTTCGCGTTCCTATTCGTTCACCAATCCCGATCACGATGATTATGTTATCTTCCGCAACCGCTATCTCTGTACCTTCGACTGGGATCAGGATCCTGATCCGGATACCGGCACCAACCAGGTGATGGAGAATGTCTACTTCCTCGTCGGCTACAGCTTCCAGACCGCTGAAGGTACCTATATCACCTATTCCCGCTGGTATGAAGAGGGCAAGGACGACTGGGCGACCTATGAGTCCTATGCCCCGCAACTTGTATCCGGGGGAAGGCAATTGGGCGTCTCGTATGGTTGGGATGGCGATCATCCGGACCTCACCGAGTTCGAAGCCGGCGGCCAGGAGTTCGACGATACGGGCGACCCCCGTTTTGCCACTGGCTCCGGTGGCACCTCACCCATGCCCTCCGCCGAATTCATCTCCTCGGCCTATGCCGGATTCGCCGCCCTCCATGTCGACAAATCCACCTCTGACCACAGCGACGATCCCGCGCAACCGGTTTCAGTCATTGCCAATATCAGCATCTACAATGTCTGGGACTCGGATTTCACCGGTTATGCCACGGTTTGGGATTGGGCCGCCTCCGGCGTCCGCCAGACGGTCGCGGAACAATCCGGCTGGCCTACGGATGCCTCCGGGCAGGAGGATGAATATCCTTTCCAGGCTTTCGGACCCTACAATTTCCGCAAGGGTGACTCGGTGGTCATCGTTTATGCTGTGGGCGCCAACGGAATCTCGACCGACCTGGCGGCACAGAAGGGACGCGAATGGCGCGACTGGTACCGCGGAGTGGCCGGCGCCACCTTCGATAACAACGCCAAAAACGGACTGCTCGCCACGGGCAGGGATTCGCTCTTCCAGACCATGGATCGTGCGCTTTATGCCTGGAACCATGGCCTCAATATTCCCGATCCGCTTCCCGCCCCGAACCTGACCGTCAAGTCCGGTCCCAACGTGATCTACCTCGAGTGGGAGGACATGTCAACAGTGAATGATCCGGACAGCGGCACACCGGATCTGGCCTATTATAATATCTACCGCAAGAAGGGCGAGTTTCTCGTCGACACCTACACCGAGATTACCGCCGACGGCCAGCACCTGAAATGGGAGCGGATCGCCAGCAATATCCCCAAAACCGAAACCAAGTATACCGATGCCGATGTCATTCGCGGCGAGGCGTACCACTATGCCGTGACCGCGGTGGATCAGCAGGGACTGGAAAGTTCTCGTTACGCCAACCGTTCCGAATTGCCAGCCTATGCCTTTGCGCCGGGCGCGCCCACTGCCGCCAACGTGCGGATCGTGCCCAACCCCTACATCCTCAAGGCGGGCGATTTCAATTTTACCGGCGATGACAACAAGCTGCTTTTCGCCAACCTGCCGCCCTACTGCACCCTGCGCATCTACACGGCGACGGGCGATCTGATCAAAACCATCGATCATCAGACCGGCAGCGCCGATGCCAGCTGGGACCAGGTTACGGAGTACAACCAGCTGGTCGCCAGCGGGGTCTACATCCTGCAGATCGCGGATGCCCGCGACCTGAACGGCAAGTCGATCCCCAGCGCTACAGAAAAATTCGTCATCATCCGGTAACCGGAAAAGCCTACTCTAGTCTTTGGAGGTAACGATGTCTAAAACAAGGCAGTTGTTGATTCCGGTGGCCCTGCTGATGCTTGTTCTGGTTCTGCCCGTGCAGGCCAAGGGAATCAAAAAAATAGCGCAAACCGGCATGAAATGGTTTTCCATCCCCATGGGCTCGCGCCCGGCCGCGATGGGCAACGCCTTCACTGCCGTCGCCGATGATGCGGGCTCCATCTTCTGGAATCCCGCCGGCATCGCCCTTACCCAGGGCAAACATCTCTATTTGAATCAAACACAGTGGATCGCGGACATCAAGGTCAACTCCGGCGCCGCGACCTGGGCCGATGACCGCTTTGGCACTTTTGCCATCAGTTATGCCGCGGCGGACTGGGGCGATCTGCACGGCACCCAGCGAGCCAACAACGATGCAGGCTTTATCGAGACCGGGACCTTCAGTCCGACCGATTACGCCATCGGTCTCGGCTATGCCAAGCGGATCTCGAATCAATTCGCCTTCGGCGGCCACCTCAAGTATGTCTACGAGGAACTGGGTTCGACCCTCGAAGGAAATCTGGATGCCCCGAAGGAGTACACCGCTAAACAGGATCTCATCGCTTTTGATTTCGGCACCGTCTATAGCACCGGATTCAAGAGCCTGGTTATCGGCATGGCGCTGCAGAATTTTTCCGAGGAGGCCCAGTATCGTGCCGAGCAGTTTCCTCTGCCGCTCACCTTTAAATTCGGTATCGCCATGGATGTGACCGACCTGTGGTTGGCTGCCGATGCCCCGCATAGCCTGTTGGTCTCGGTCGATGCGGTTCATCCACGCGACTATAGCGAAAGGCTCCATTTCGGCATGGAATATGGCTACCATGATCTCTTCTTCGTGCGCGGCGGCTACAAGACCAACTACGATGAAGAGGACCTTTCTTTCGGCGCTGGACTGAAGTACGCCTTCAACGGATTGCAGCTTGGTCTTGATTATGGCTATGTTCAGTTCAAGAACTTCGATGCCGTGCAGATGTTTTCTTTCGATTTTAAATTCTAGCGGCCCGGTGCGCTGGTTCTGATGCGCACCGATGATCAGTACCATGAGGAGAAATCCATTATGAAGAAAATACGCTGCAGGCTGCTAGGAGCGGCGTTTCTGATCGCCGGTCTGGCTAACCTGGCTTGCGAGGGCCCTGATCAGCCTGTCTACGGGCCGAATCATCCCGATCCCAATCCAACCGGACTGGCGGCGGCGACGGTGGAATCCATCAGCCCCGATACCGGCTATCTCAGGGATATCGTCACGATCCGCGGATCAGGATTCAATGAGAAGCCGGAGTTCAATCTTGTGCTCTTTGGTAACAAAAAAGCAGAGGTAATTTCGGTCAGCCCCACCGAACTCAAGGTGATCGCTCCTAATAAGAGCGATGAAACGGTCAACGTACGCGTGGCCATCAAGGGGTCGGAGTTCTGGAGCAACGAGGCCGAGTTCACCTTCCTGCCCACCATCACAACGCTGGACGAGGAGATCAGCTGGCCCAACGGTGTTGCGGTGGACGAGATGGGCAACGTGTATGTTGGCTCCGCAAATGATGGGGTTATTTACCGTATTACGCCTGAAGGTGAAAAAACAACGTTTGCTGAGGTTCCAGTGAGCGGATCGATTCATTTTGGCCCGAATAAATACCTCTACGTTTGCGTCAAGGGTGAAGGCAAGATTGTTCGCATTTCGCCGGATGGCGGCACGGTTGAGGATGTGGTCACTGTGGATGCGCCGGTCGATTTCACCTGGGATAAAAATCATAATTTCTACGTCATGTCCGATGTTGCAGGCGTCTACAAAATCGTCGGCAGCGATACGGTGCGGGTAGCGACGATCGGCTCCGGCAAGAATGTCCGCGTCTTCAACGACCATCTTTACGTAAATGATATCTGGAACAGCACGATCCTCAGCTTCCCGATCACCGCGGAAGGCTTGGGGGAGGAGGAGGTCGTCATCGAAACCGACTCCCCCTCGACACTGGAATTCGATGCGGAAGGCACCCTGTATTACGCTCAGGCATGGGAGACCAGTCTCTACACCCTTAGGGCCGATGGCAGTGAAGAGGTACTCTATGAAGGAGAGCTGATGACTCCGATGCGCTATTCAGCCTTTAAGGGTAAATACATCTATCTAGTTTATCCGGGTTGGGCCGATATCGGCGCGGTAATGCGGGTCTATATCGGAATCGATGCAGCACCTGATTACGGGATCATGCCATAAACAACCAGCCGGGCAGTCCGTCAGGGCTGCCCGGTGATTTTTCGGGAGGAGTCACGTGTTCAACCGGATGTCGATCGCAAGTGCACTGCTGTTCTTCTGTTGTGTGGCGATGCTGCACGCCCAGAGCAAGGGAGGGCGCTGGACCATGGAAGGAAATGGCGACGACACGGCGATGTGGGACGGACAGGCTGACACGGGCCGGCTCCAGGGCGAAGCTGTCTTTTCAAATCTCATCCCTCTCCCCGAAGGGCGCTATTGCCTTTGGCTCGACACTGCCCGGGTACATGATTATTTCAAGGTAGAGGATTCTCCCGATCTCGATTTTGAAAACGAGAACATCGGCATCTCGATGTGGATTTATCCCACCGTTCTGAACGATGTACACTTTCTCGTCAACAAAGGGACCCAGACCGATGCTACCAAATCGACCGACTATGCCCTGCGTATCTCCCTGGCGAAAAAAATCGAGTTTCTCATCCGCGATAGCAATAACAAAGCGCAGACGGCGGCTTCCAATTTCACGGTCCCGCTCAACCAGTGGACGTTTATCGCCGTCTGGTATGATTTCAACGCCGGCAAGGTCTATTTCTGGAACCGGGTTGGCGCCGCGCCGGTGGATTCGGCGAATTTCCGGTTCAACTATTTCGCCAACGACGGGCCGCTCAGCATCGGCAGCTGGTATCGCAATGATCCTGCGGCGCCCTCCATCAAGGATTTCCAGGGCGGAATCGATGAGGTGCGGATCAGCGGCCGTTGTGAGGATCTGATTCCCCTCATCAGCGGGGTGACCCGGCGCCAGCCGGCGGTCCTGCTCCCCGGCGACCTCGAGCTTTATCCAAATCCGCTCTCGCTCTCACGAAACGGCAGCCTCACCGTCGGTGGCGTCTCGCCGCTTGCGGGACGGGGTACGCTGACGCTCTACAATCTCCGCGGCCAGATAGTCTGGCGCCAGGAGGTCACCGCCTGGCCGTATCGCTGGGTGCTGCGCGATGTGCCGGGTGGCATCTTGCCCGCGGGTAGTTATTTCTTGCAGCTGCGAACCGGGCACGACCTTTTTTGCCGCAGCCTGACGGTTATCCCCTAGTTCTCCGTTGATCGTCCCGGGGGTGGGGCAGTCTCCATTCGCACGTTTCAGAGCCAGGATGTAAGACTTGATGCTGATCCTTTTTTTTCTTTCCGGTTTTGCCAGCCTTGTATACGAGGTGCTCTGGACCCGCCTGTTCGGTTTGCTGCTTGGCAACACCACCCTCGCCGTCAGTTGTGTTCTGGCTGCCTTCTTCACCGGGCTGGCGCTGGGTGGCCGGCATTTCGGCCGCCGCGCCGATCTGCATCCGCGGCCCTTGCGGTTTTTCGCCGCTATGGAGGCCGCCATCTTCGCCTGCGCCCTGCTGATCCTGCTGCTGCGGGCTCCCGCTGAGGCCCTCTTCGCCGCGATTCATCCTGTTCTGGTGCCGCATCCGACGCTCTACTACCTCATCCGCTTCCTCGTGGCGTTTCTCATCATGCTCCCGGCGACCTTTTTCATGGGCGGAACCCTGCCGGTGATGAGCCGGGCGTATCTCCGCCGCGAAGGATCCGGTGCAGACGCCCTCGGCACACTTTATGGACTCAATACCCTCGGCGGAATGGCCGGGTGTTTGACGACGGCGTTTCTTTTCATGCGGGAACTGGGTATGATCCTCAGCTTTGCGGTGGCCATGGGCCTCGATCTGCTCATCGCGGCCGCTGCCTGGGCGATGGCGCGCCGGTCGGCGCCGGGTCGTATCGCTCCCGCCCGTCCGGCCAGGAGTCTATTCACAACGGCGGATAAGGCGATCCTGGCTGCCATGGCTCTTTCGGGCTGCATCGCTATGTCCTATGAGGTGCTCTGGACCCGGATACTGGTCTTTGTACTCACCAGCGCGACCTACTCTTTTAGCATCATGCTGGCCGCCTTTCTTTTCAGCATCGCCATCGGCGGGCTGGCCGGTGGCCGCTGGGCGGAGCGCTCCCGCAATCCCCGGCGCCTCCTGGGCTTGCTCGAAATCGGTGCTGGCCTTGCCGCCGTCGCCGCGCTGCTGCTGCTACTGAGCCTGCCCCGGTTGCAGAGTCTCTTCTTCACCCCCTCGCCCACGACTACTTGGTGGCAATGGAACGGCGTCCGGTTTCTTCAGGCCTTTTTGGTCACCAGCCTGGCCGCGTTTCTGCTCGGTGCGACCTTCCCCGTGGCTTACAAAGCCCTTGCCGTCGCGCGGGAGCGGCTCAGTACGGCTGTCGGCGAACTCTATTTTTACAACACCCTGGGCGGGGTCGCCGGCTCGTTGCTGACCGGTTTGGTTCTCATCGCCTGGCTGGGCGCAGCCGCCACGATGGTCCTCATGATTCTGCTCAACGTCGCGCTTGGCGTATGGCTTCTGCGCGGCGGGACCTTCCGCCGGAGGACGATAGTGGCGGCGGCAGCAGCGCTGATCCTCATGGCCGTTATCATCCGCCTGATTCCGGCCACTTTGCTGGCGCGGATTTACTCGATCTCTGAAGCGGGCTATCCCCTGGTAGCCCTGCGCGAGGGTATCGAAGGCACCGTGACCGTCCACCGGCAGGACCGCGGGGATGCCGGCGAACGGCGCATCGACGTCGATGGACTGAATGTAGCCGGCAGTAGCAAAATGCTGCGCACCCTGCAGCTGTTGCAGGGCCATCTGCCGCTGATGGTCCATCCGGAGGCCCAACGGGTGCTGCAAATCGGCTTTGGCACCGGCCAGACTTCGCGCGCCGTCCTGAGCCATCCGGTCGCTGCGTTTCAGCTGGTTGAGATCTCACCCGATGTGCTTCGCCTCTCCGGCGAATTTTTCCGCGATCTCAATCAGGAGGTGATGCAGGACCCGCGCTTTCAGCCGCTCATCCTCGATGGCAAGAATCAGATCCGCTACACCCGCGAGTGCTATGATGTCATCCTCAACGATGCCAACTATGCGGTCGCTACCGCCAGCGCCAGCCTTTTCACCCGTGATCACTTCGAAAACGCCCGGCGGAAACTCAATCCCGGAGGACTCTTCTCTACCTGGATGACGACCGACCTGGATCCAGAGGATTTTCGCATTGTCCTGAGGACCTTCCAATCGATTTTTCCCCATGCCGTATTGTGGATGGCGCCCAACTGCATCAACAAACAGGTGGTGTTGATGGGCTCGACTGAACCCTTGCGGTTTGCGTGGGATAAATGGCAGGCGCGCTGGCCCCATGCTGCAGCTGGTCTGGAGAGCGTTGATATCCTCTCCCCCAATGACCTGTTCGCCTGCCTGTTGCTCGATGAAAAGGGGATGGCGCGGCTGTGCAAGGGGGCGCCTGTCAACAGCGATGACCGGCCCGTGCTGGAATTCTCAACGCGTGACGTCCGCGCCCGCGATCTCTGCGCTTTTCAGAACCTTTCGGCCATGCTCGCCGAGCCGCCTGACTGGCGGCAATATCTCGATACAGCCCCGGGAAAGGCAGCGGTGGCACCGGAGGAGTGGGCTCGCCTGGAACGCTGGTACCGGGCTTCGCGGCAGCTGTTTCTCGGAATCCTCCAGTTCTATCGGGGACAGACCAAACAGGCGCTGACAACCATGCTCAACAGCTCCCGCCTCATCCCGGAAAGCCGCCTGGCCTCCGGTTTTTATGCCGAGGTGGACAGTCAGACCATGCAGCTCTTTCAGGCGATGAACCAGAACCCCGTCCGGTCCGGACCTAGACTGATGCTGGCGCGGCACTATATCGGACTGGAGCGCTATGGAGAGGCAGCCACTTTGCTGCGCCCTCTGGTGCGTCTTGATCCGCCTGATCCCGCAGCTGCCTATGAAAATGCCCGCATCCTCTTGGCCCAGGGCAAAATCGATTCAGCCCGCCTCTGGATCGACCGGACCCTGCAGCAGAAGCGGGGAATGGCGGGCGCTTGGTTCCTCTCGGCTCGCATCGCCGAACGTAAGGATGATCCAGAGCGGGCCCTCCAGGACTACCGAAGCGCCCTCGACCGCGATCCTGGCATGCACGAGGCTCATGCGCGCATCGGCCACCTTCTCCTGCGGCAAGGTCGCTATCCCGAGGCGCGTCAGGAATTAATGCGGAGTTTGCAGGGAGCACCTGCACAAAGCGGTGTGGCCGCTGAGCTGGGCGATGCCTTTCTCTTTGAGCGGATGCCGGAGCAGGCGGTCCAGTGGTACCGGAAGGCAATCCGTCTTGGCGAGACCGGCGGCCGGACCTTTCACAATCTGGGCAATGCCTTGACCATGCTCGGGCGCTTCGAAGAGGCGATCCAGGCCTACCGGATTGCACTCGAGCAGGAGCCCGACCGGGCGGAGATACTCTACAACCTGGCCAATGCCCTGATCCAGCTGAACCAGGACCAGGAGGCCGTCCGGTTGTTAAGGCGCGCAATAGAAATCGATCCGGGCCAGGCCGATTATTTCAACAACTTGGCCATGCTTCATAAAAAAATGGGAGACCGCATCGGGGCTTTACAGGTCCTGAACACAGGACTGCACCGGCACCCCGGTTCCAGCCTCATGGTGCGGAACCGCCAGATCCTGATCGACGAACTAAACAGGAGAAGATGATGAGATATACTATAGTAACCCTCTGCTCAGTGGTCCTGCTCCTCGGCTGCGCCGGTGCCGAAAAGATGGTGCTGCAGCCGCCGCAACCCGACAAGAGTCTGGTCGTCGGAGCGGTGCTGGTCGAAAACCTCGGACTCGAGGAGGTTTATGAGGCTAAAACCGCCAAGATCACGGTCGTGCTCGTGGGCAAGGGGATGGAAAACGGGGTTGAAAAGATCGAAGGGTATCGCGTCCGCACCGACGAGAAGGGGTATTTCATGCTGCAAAACGTGCCCCGCGGTGTCTACCTCATCAAGGGGATCGAGGTCGATCTGGGCTTCTCGATCCACATGATCCTGAATTCGCGCTGGGAGGGCAACACCCAGATTTTCGAACCGGGCGGGACGATGATCGATCACATCGTCCGTTACTGGCCGGATATGCCCCCGGAACGGATTGTCGATCTCGGCATTCGCTACTTCCGTTTTGATTTTTCCGGTCGCATCCTTGATCAAAAATTCGCCCAACTACGCGAAGCCCGGCTGGGTCTGAAAGAAAAGCTCTACACCATGCCGCCGCCAGCCGCCTATTTTGCGCAGAAATTTCCCGAATGGCCTTGGTTCAAGTAAACCCAGTCCTGTCATTTCTACATGGAGAGGCAGATGAAACTAACCACTTTCTGGATACGAGCCGCTGCGATCGGCCTGATGGTGTTCGCACCGGTGCTGCGAGCGCAAACCCCGCCTGACCGGATCCTGTTAAAGGACTATCGCCCGAAATCGATTTACAGCATACCCGTCACCCGCATCGAAAAGGCCCGCTTTCCAGCCATCGATGTTCACTCCCACGCCTATGCGGAGAGCCGCGGAGAGATCGATCAGTGGGTCCAAACTATGGATGCCGTCGGCATTGAAAAGACGGTGATTCTCACCGGACTGACCGGCGCCAAATTTGATTCGGTCTATCGTGAGTACAACCGCTACCCCGAACGCTTTGAAGTGTGGTGCGGTTTGCTTCTGGAAAATCCGGATCATCCGGAGTTCAGCCGACGTTGTGTAGCCGAACTGGAGCGCTGCCACAGGACAGGCGCCAAGGGGGTGGGAGAGTTGAGTGACAAGGGCAAGGGGCTTTCCTATGGCCGACCGCGGAGTTACAGCGTCCACTTTGATGATATCCGCCTTGATCCGGTGATGGAAAAATGCGCTGAACTCGGAATGCCGATCAATATCCATGTCGGCGACCCGATGTGGATGTATCAGCCGATGGACTCGACCAATGACGGCCTCATGAACGCGTTTGAATGGCGGCTTGACAACCAGACTGGCATCCTCGATTTGCCGGCGCTGCTCGGGACTCTCGAAACCATGGTCAAACGCCACTCGCGCACCGTCTTCATCGCTTGCCATTTTGCCAACTGTGACTGGGACCTTGCACGCCTGGGTGCCCTTCTTGACCGCTGCCCCAACCTCTATGCCGATATCTCGGCGCGCTACGCCGAGACGGCGCCCATCCCCCGCTTCGTCCAAGCCTTCTACAAAAAATACGCCAGCCGTCTGCTTTATGGCACCGACATGGGCATGGATTCGGCCATGTACCACATCACCTTCCGCATCCTAGAAAGCCTGGATGAGCACTTTTATGAAACCGGACAGTTTGGCTACCATTGGGCGCTCAACGGCTTCGGCCTGCCCGACTCCATTCTTAAGAAACTATATCGCGGCAACGCCCTGCGGGTATGCGGTGTACCAACAACGAGGTGATTATGGAACGTCGAGCATTTCTTAAAACAGCGGGGGTTAGCGCCCTGGCAGCGGGCCTGGGTCCGCGCGCCGTGCGAGGGTTCGTCCCGGCCCATAACTGGGACCGCTATGATTTTGGTTCCGGCCCGGAGGTGAAAGACCGGCTCTATCAGGGACCCTTTCCACAGTACGCCCCGGAGGAGGTTCTGCCCGGCAGCAGCGTGGTGATGGCAACGACGCCTTCCCGGGAGGTGGTTCCCAACTACGGCATGGGCCTGACGGTCTATATTTCGGGCGATTACTGGCCGCCACGTACGCGCGAGCGCTCGATCCAAAAGTACTGCGAGGATCTTATCAGTCTCCCTTTTGCACAAAAAATCTATATCCGTCTCAACTGGCGCGACATTCAGAAGCAGCCCGGCCGTCTCGACTTCCCTGAAGGTTGGAAGATAACCTTTGATCTGGCACGCCGCTACAACAAGCGGATCGGCTTTCGCATCATGCTCGAGAATCCCGATTTTCCGGAGCCCGGCATGCCCGAATTTCTCATGGCTAAAGTGCCCTATGTCAAGCTGCAGGGCGAATGGCGGCGAGGCTCCACCGGTACCCGCTATGAAAAGGTGCACGAAATGCCGCGCTACGATCATCCTGAGTATCAGGCGGCCTTCCGCGAGCTCAACGCCCTGCTGGCGCAAGAGCTCAATGGCCATCCCCAGATAGAATACATGGACACCATGATGTACGGTTTCTGGGGTGAGGGGCACACCTGGCCTTATCAAAACCATCCCTTCCCGGATAATGTCACCGCTGAAAAGACCTGGATGGCGATGATGGAGACTCAGCTCGAGTTGTGGACCAGGACGCCGCTGGTGACCAACACCCAGCCCGATTACAGTCGCGTTGGCAATGCCGAGATGCTCGACCGTACCATTCGCAGCCACAATTGGCTGCGCACTGATACCATCTTCATCGAGAATGAGCAGATCGAAGCGCTCTCCAACCGCCCGCCCTGGGTGGCCGCGATCTGCGAGGTCGGTATGACAACCGCCGATCCGGATCAACTGGCGATCGATGAGGGCGTAACGCGCACCGAGAGCATCATCGCCCATGTCATGGATGTTGGCGCCAACTACTGGTCGCTCTGGCACTGGCACAACATTGCTCCTGAGCACCTCCTCGGTTATTACGAAAAATATCCCGAGCACATCGACCATATTGCCCGTTCCATCGGCTACCGCGTGCGTCCATCCTGGATCTGGAATTTCGAAAAGGATGGATTCCCCGGGTTAGTCCTTGGCCTGGTCAACGACGGCATCGCCTGCGTGCCTGGTGTGCTGCGCATTTCGGTGTTGAGCGAAAAGGGTCAGCTCCTGGCCGGCGGCTGCCTCGATCCCGGCTACCCCCACACCCGCGGGGTGCGCCAGGGCATGTTCCTGCTCCCCAAGGGCACCGACTGGCGCGGGCTGCGACTCAAGGCCGAACTGGAAGTGAAAGGGGTGCGGCATCCGGTGACCTGGGCGTGCCGTCAAAAGCTCAACGACGATGGCACTCTGACCCTGCGCCCCAGCAAGGCCGTCTGACGTACCCAGCCCGGCCGGTGTGAAGGGTATCATAGACGTGAATGCCCCTCGCCGGCCCTCTTATCAATTGGAAAGGTAGTACATGAACCGTTGTCTGATTGCCCTGTCGTTCGCGCTCGCCGTCGCTGTTGCAGCACAGGAGCCGTCGCTGAAACAGATCGATTTTGCCGAATCCGCGGAGATCTTTCCCAACCCGGAGCGGGGATTTTACCGCTATGCCAATCTCCCCAATCTGAGCACTCTCCCCGATTTGCAGAAGGAGGCGGTGACCTTGATCTTCGGGCGCATCGCTGCCAACAGCTACCGGGAGAAGGATTTTCCCTCGAGTTATCTGACCCAGATCCAGCGCGGTTTTGACACCGCACGGGCGAAGGGCGTCAAGGTCAACGTGAGGGTCTCATACTGCGACGACATCGGCCAGGCCGATGCCTCCAAGGAGCAGATTTTCCGCCATATTGACCAGCTTCAGCCGCTCCTGGCGAAGAACAAGGATGTCATCAATCTGGTCGAGGCGGGATTTATCGGCGCCTGGGGGGAATGGCACAGCTCCACCCATGGTCTCGATACGCCCGAGAATCGCAGGGAGATACTCTTCAAGCTGCTTTCCGCCCTCCCCGCCGACCGCATGGCCGTGGTGCGCACCCCGCATTACAAGAGGCAGATCTTTCGTGATTCGGTGATCACGGCGGATCGCGCCTTTGACGGCAGCTATCTCAGCCGGACCGGATTTCACAACGATTGCTTCCTCGCCGGGCCTGACGATATGGGGACCTATATCGAGCGGTCGCGGGCGAAGGAGATCGAATACATCAGCGGCGAGACGCGCTTTACCCCCTTCGGCGGGGAGACCTGCGGCGTTTCCAGCTATGCGCAATGCCGGAATGCCGTCGCAGAGATGGAGAAGCTCCATTGTTCCTATCTCAATGACGGCTATCATCCCGATGTGCTCGCGCTTTGGAAAAGCTCGGGCTGCCTGGCCGATCTCAAGAGGCGCCTGGGGTACCGTTTAGTGTTGCGCGGTGCGCAACTCCCGGAAACCGTGCGGCCCGGCGGTCGGCTTGCTTTCACCTTTGCGATTGAGAATGTCGGATTCGCCGCTCCGCACAATCCCCGCTCCCTTTTCCTGGTGCTGAGGGATGCGGCCACCGGCCGGGAAGCCTCGGCCTCAATCTCGCTGGATCCGCGCTCCTGGCTGCCCGGTGATACGCTCACCTTTTCACGACAATTTCGCATTCCCGCGGATTGGCCCGCCGGCACCGCTTCGGTCGCTTTGTGGCTGCCCGATCCGGAACCCTCGCTGCGGAATGATCCGCGCTACGCCATCCGTTTCGCCAATTCCGGTATCTGGGAACAGAGCCGGGGAGTGAACCGGATTGCCGATCAACTGCTCATCGATCCCAACGCCCCGGGCGAGGCCGATTTGCAGGCCCGTGAGCTGATCGAGATCGGTCCACTGGCGCATGTCGGCAGCCGTTCGTCCCTTCCCGCGGCATTCGTCCTCGGCGCCTTTCCCAATCCTTTTAACAGCCAGATCACGATTCAGTACCAGCTGCCGCAAGCGGAGGCTGTCCGTCTCGAGATCTGCAATTTGCACGGCCGTTCGGTAAGCACCCTGGTGGAGGGCCAGCAAAGCGCTGGATGGCATACGGTTCAGTGGGACGGCCGCTGCGGCGGCAGCCAGGCCGCCTCCGGCATTTATCTCATCCGCCTGAAAACCGCTTCCAGCGAAACGGTGAAAAACATTGTTCTGACCAGATAGCGCTTGGTCAACCCGTTGAATCAACCGCAACTCCCGGAGGTAGTACCATGCAGGATTCCAGAGTTAACTTCATCCTTGTTCTTGCCATCATCGCCGCGGTCGTCTTAGCGTGCGCGGGCACGCCGGAGAATGTAACCGTCACCCACAAGAACATCCAGATCCGCTACGATCATCTTCTTCACAGCCAGGTGGTCGCACTTACCGGCGGCTCCACCGCTATCGGCGACCTTTCTGCATCCGAGTACCCGGTGGTCGACGGTGTGGCCGTAACGGATTTCGAATTGAAGTCCCATAAGGTCAAAACGGTCCGCGATGGCCTGGGCGAAGGGAAGCAGCACACCTTAATCGGCCAGGCGCCTGGGCTGCAAAAGGAACTCACTGTCACCCTCTACGATCCTTTTCCCGATGCTGCGGTGGTGCAGGTGACCTATACCAACACCGGCGCCAACCCGGTCCAGATTGACAGCTGGGCCAACCACCACTACACCATCAAGGCGGGGCCGGCGGTGAGCGGGCAGGCTCCCTTCTGGAGCTATGAGCCGGCCACCTACGAATCCCGTCCAGACTGGTTTCTGCCGCTCAAGTCCGGATTCAGCCAGGAGAATTACCTCGGCATGAATGCCTCCGATTATGGTGGCGGCACGCCCGTCGCCGATATCTGGCGGCCGGACCTGGGCATCGGCATCGGCCATCTCGAACGGGTTCCCAAATTGGTCTCGCTGCCGATCCAGATGCCGGACAGCCTGGCTGCCGGCCTGAGTATCCGGTATAAGGTGGAAAAGCCCCTTAAGCCGGGCGAGAGCCTCTCTACCTTCACGACCTTTGTCATGGTTCATCATGGCGACTGCTTCCATACGCTGGCTACTTACCGTGAGATGATGATCCGCCGCGGCATTCCGGCCAATAAATACCCGGATACCGCCTATGAACCACAGTGGTGCGCCTGGGGGTACGAACGCAAGTTCACTATGGACCAGGTGGTCAATACGCTGCCCAAAGCCAAAGAACTCGGCTTTCAGTGGGCGGTGCTGGACGATGGCTGGCAGACCGCCGAAGGGGACTGGTACCTGACCAAGGACAAGTTCCCCCATGGTGACGCGGATATGATCGCCTTTGTCGATCGCATCAAGGGGGGCGGACTCAAACCGCAGCTCTGGTGGTGCCCTCTGGCGGTCGATCCCGGGACCGACCTGATTAATAGCCACCCGGAGTACCTGCTGCTCAACAAGGACGGCTCCAAACAGGATATCAGTTGGTGGGACTCGTATTATCTCTGTCCCGCTTACACGCCGGTGGTGGAATTCACCCGCAACCAGGTGGTGCAGATTATGCAAAAATGGGGCTATCAGGGCTTGAAGATCGATGGCCAGCATCTCAACGGCGTGCCGCCCTGCTACAATCCAGCCCACCATCATGCCTATCCGGAAGAGTCGTGCGAAAAGCTTCCCGAATTTTTCAAGATGATTTATGAGACCGCACTGAGCATTTATCCTGAAGCGGTGGTTGAGATTTGCCCCTGTGGCACCTCCTATTCTTTTTTCACCATGCCCTATATGAACCAGTCGGTGGCCTCCGATCCCACCAGCTCATGGCAAACCCGCCTCAAGGGAAAAACCCTCAAGGCACTGATGGGAGCGGAAGCGGCCTATTACGGCGATCACGTTGAACTCACCGACGGCGGCGACGACTTTGCCTCCCAGGTCGGTGTAGGCGCGGTGATCGGTACCAAATTCACCTGGCCTGAGGGAGCGGCCCGGCGTCATAAAAATGACCTGACTCCGGCGCGGGAACAGGAATGGGCGAAATGGACCCGGATCTATCTGGAGCATATGCTCAGCAAGGGCACTTACCGCGGCGAGCTGTACGACCTGGGCTTCGACCGGCCTGAAACGCATGCGATTGCCAGGGAGGGCCGGATGTACTATGCCTTTTATGCCGACGCCTACGCCGGTGAGGTGGAACTGCGCGGCCTGGAAGCGAAATCCTACCAGGTCAAGGATTACGTCGACGGCACCTCTTTCGGCAACGTCCGCGGCCCCAAGGCCCGCATCAAGGTCGATTTTAAGAAACATCTGTTGCTCATGGCGACGCCGGACTGACCTGAAAAGAGAGGTGTAATCATGAAACCCTGGATCGTAAGCTTGATTGTTGGCCTTTCATTGCTCGGCTGCGGTAAGCAGGCGCCGAAGCAGCCGGCCGCACCGAAACAGAACTGGACCCACTTTGTGCGCATCGGCGGCCACGGCCTGAGCATGGAGCGGATCCCCCGTATTATCCAAAGCGTGCAGGAAACCGGTGTTTTCGGCATCGAAACCGATAACGACATCACCGGCCGCTACGAGAGCTTTCTCGATCCCGCTGAAAAACTCGCGGCGATCAAGAAGATGGCCGAGGAAGCCCATCGCATTGGCAACTACGCCTTTGTCTACATTGCCGGCACCGAATGCATCACCGCCAACGCGGACAAGACGCCACATTCCTTCTTCAAGGATCACCCCGACTGGGTGCAGCGCAAGCTCACGGGCGAGCCGGCCGTCTTCGGCGGCGGCACGGCCTTCTGGATCAGTGAGGGGGATGAGGATGTCTGGATCAGTCCCTACGCGAAGGAGTGGCGCAAGATTTATATGGAGCGGGTGCGCCAGATCGCGGCCACCGGCATCGACGGAATTTATGTGGATATTCCCTACTGGATGACCCATTTCGAGGGCTGGGAGGAGAGCTGGGCGAGTTTCGACGACTATACCGTTGCGGCCTTCAGGGAGAAGACCGGACTGGATGCCAAGACTCAGATCAGACTTGGTGATTTCAGCGATCCGGGTTTTCTACAATGGGTGGACTTTCGCATCCAGACCCTCACCGATTTCATGGCCGAGATCAGTGACAACGCCAGGTCGGTCAATCCGGCCTGCATGACCATTCCGGAGATTTATCCGGGGATCGGCGAGGAGGCGGTGCGGGTCGGCAGCGACGTCTACGAAATGTATGTCAAGATGGATGCCATCGCCCACGAATACAGCGCCGGCGGCTATACCGCCGCCGAACGGGATCCCCTCGACTGGTTCACCTATATGGAGGGGATGTTCACCTTCCGGGCCTTTGCAGAAGGCAAGGCGACCTGGATGCTCAGCTACTCCTGGGACCAGAACGAAGGGATCAGCCCGCGCGACGCCATGCAGAACCTGGCGCTGTCGCAGGTGATGGCGGGAGCCAACTTTTGGGACGCCGAGGGTCACGTCATGTCCGGCTCGAACGATTTTGCCGCACGGACGGAGATTTTCAAGTGGATTGGCGCCAACGAGAAGACCCTCTATCATCCCCGTCAGCCGATCAGGCCGGTCGGCCTCTATTTTTCACCGCTGACCCGCAACTATTTTGCCGATGAGTTCATTGCCTCCTACCATGGGCTGTTCCATCTGTTATTGAACGCCCATGCCGAGGTTGAAGTGGTCACTCCGCGGACCCTGTCCGGTTTTACCGGCGAGGTGCTTCTCCTCCCGGATGTCCGGATCCTCACAGCCGAGGAGCTGGCTCAACTCAAAAAAATAGTCGGCCGCGGCTGCAAGATCGTGATCACCGGCGAAAGCGGCGCCTGGGACCGCAGCCGGCAAAAATTGACCACCAATCTCCTGCACCAGACGCTCGGGATCGGCAGAGGCACCAGCGCCATCCACCTGCCCGAATGCCCCGGCAAAGCCTATCTCAAGCTGGCCCGCACGGAGGGCCTCGCCTCCATCGAAACCGCCGGAACGCCGCTGCAACGCCTGTTCGCAGATTTTCAGCAGCGGCTGGGCGCCCTGGGCTATGAGCCGGCGATCCGCCTCGAGGCCTCGCCTCAGGTGGTGGCACAGATTGCCCGCGTGGACGGACGATTGCATCTCTTCCTCGCCAACTTTGCCGGACTCGTGGGGGGTAAAAATGTCAATCAGCAGCCGGTTCGCGGCGCCCGCGTGGTCATGCCGGCCGCCGGCGGTAGTCAGGTCCGCTTCCTGCCCTTCCTCGGCGAGATCCAGACCCTCCCGGCACAGGCGGACCACGGAACCCTCACCTGCACCCTGCCCGAGTTCCAGCGCGGCGCGATTCTTTGGGTTGAATAAGAGAAAGGCCTTATGAAGAAAATCATCCTCTTTCTACTCGCTTTGGCCGGCACCCTGCCGGCCTTCGAAAATCCGCGTCTGGCCATCGTCATCAGCCGGGCCAGTTTTGACCAAAAGTGGGGGGTGACGCAGATGGCGGCGCATGGCTGGGGTGCCGCTGCCAACCTAGCGGGCATCCCCTATGACTGCTTTTTCCTGGAGGATCTCGCGGCAGCGGATCTCAGCCGCCACCATACCCTGATCCTCGCCCAGTGTAGTTACGCGACCGAAGCGGCCTATGGCGAGACCGTCGCGACGCTGAAAAAACACCTCGGTCGCGGCGGCCACCTCATCATCGACGGACCCCTGGCGATCTATGACGAAAAAGCCCAGCCGCGCGTTCATGAAGCGCTCGACAGCCTGATCGGCGTGCGCTACGACGGCTTCCGCGGTGACGAGATGTGCCGCATCCGCGTCGCCGCAGCCGATCATTACATCACCCGCCCTTTCGCGCCGGAACAATTCCTCACCCAGCACCTCACGGGCGGACTCAACATCCTCGGCGGCGGCCAGCCCTTGCTGATGAGCGGCGATGAGAAACGGAGCTATCCCTTTCTTTCGGTGCTCGCGCGCGGCAAGAGCCGGCTGGTGTTCGTCAGCGATTTTTCGACTTGGGCCGGCGCCGCCTCCTTTTTCCGCAACGTCCAGCCGCAAGTCTTTTATCGCAATGAGCTGTTCAACGCCATGATCCGGGCCATTCACTGGACGCTATACGGCGAGACCGCGATGCCCTTCCCCGTGCCGCAGATCTCCAATGCCCCGGTTACCGCCATCATCCGTCTCGATGCCGACGGCAGCGGCAACCTCAGCGAGCAGATCACGACGATCAATTATCTCATCGACATCGCCCGGGAGAGCGGCGTCGTTCCGCTCTACGCCTGGGTCTCGAGCCAGGCGACCAAGGCCGGGTGGCAAGACCTGGCGCCCTACGGCAAAAAGCTGGAAGAAGCGGGGGGCGAGATCGGCACCCACAGCCGATTCCACCGCATCGACGAAGCCATGACAGAGGAACGCTGGCGCGATGAACTCGACGGCTCCATCCGCGAAATCGAGTTCAATACCGCGGACTATGGCTACCCCATCGGCAAGGTGGAGTGCATGATCAACCCCGGCAATACCATCCAAATGAAGGATTATGAACAGATCGCCAGTCGGATGGTCTTTTACATGACCCACGGCTTCGAGCAGGACATGCCTCTGGGGTTCGGCAATTTCACCTGGTATACCGGCGGTCACAAGAATCTGGCGCTGCTAGAGGATACCCCTTCGCCCGATTACCAGTGGTTCTACGATCCGACCTGGAGCTACACCACCCAGCAGATCACCGCCTACCAGGAGGCGATCTTTGACCATCTCTTCGAACGCATCGGCCGCGGCGTCATCTACAATCAAATGTGGCACGATTATTCCATCACCTCGCAGCCGCAGTATGGCAAGAGCCGGATCGTCAACAGCAACAACCTCGCCATGTACGACGCCATTCGCCGTAAATTCGCCATCAAGGAGATCTATGCGCCCGGCCCCATCGAATTGGGCCACAAGCTGCGGCTAATGGCGCAGTGGGATTACAGCTGGCGGGCGGAGAAAGACAAACTCTTCCTGACGCTCGATCTCACCCGGGTTAACCTCGACACCATGCCCCGCTTCAGCAATGGCATGGGCATCGCCATCGAGAATTCGGGGCAGTGCATCCAGGAGGTTCTGCTCGATAACAAACCGCATCCGGCCTTCGACGATCATCTGGTCATCCTGCCGGCGCTGGACAAGGGCCGGCATACCTTCGAGATCCGGTTGGGCGACCGGCCGGCAGTCCGGCCGCATCTCGCCTGGATCTCGCAAATGGCCGCTTGCCGGCCGGCGGGCGACGAATTAATCCTGACGGTAAAAACCCGCAACCGCACCCGGTTCCGCTTCGCCGCGCCCTCGGGCTGGGCGCTGCTAAACGCCGATGCTCAGATGCGCGAGCTGGTCCAGGAAAGCCGCCTGAGCGGTCATGCCACTTCCGATCGCCGGGTCGTTCTGGCACGGCTGCCGGAGCCGCTGCAGGCGGTCACCCGCGCCACCTTGCCCATCACGGCCATCCGCAAGGAGCAGCACGGCGTGAGCCTGGTCCTCCAAGCCAATGCGCTCGAGGATAACCTGATCGTTTTGCGTGCTGCAGCAACCCCTAAGACCATCTCCGCCGCCGGCCGGCCGATGGTCTGGAAGGTGAATGATGGGTTGATACGGATCGAGCTGGGCAAACTGGTCGGGGATGCCGAACTGCGGATGGAATTTTAATACGATTGGTACGGAGGCGTATTCATGAAAAAGAATCTGGCTATTCTGATCCTGATCTGCACGCTGACAGCGATGGCTGCAGCCCAAACCGCCGCGCCCTTCATCCCGCTGATGGATTGGGGTCATTGGCGTCTCGGTCAAAAAGCGGATCTCGATTTCCTCAAGAAGAACCATATGACGATCACTTTCGGCAGCGGTGCCCCAAATTTTGAGACTGTCAGCCGCGCCGAGTTCGATCAAAAGATGACCGAGGCCAAGGCGTTCAATCAAAAATACCACGACCTCGGCTACATCGTACTGCGTTACCTCTCTACCTCGCTGAACGGCACGACCGCCACGGCGGAGGACAAACCGCAGAAGGAGCAGATTCATCTGCTCAAATTCTACAACGATGCGTGGGACGACTATGCCGATTATCTGGGTCTCAAACCGCCGCAGCAGGATAATCCGATGACCTGGATCACGGTACAGCCGGATGGGGATTTCCCTTTTTACCGCTATGCCCCCTATGGCGCCAAGGTCACCCCGGGATTTGAGACCTGGGGGTGCCCGGACAATCCCTGGTATGTGCAAATGATGAAGGGACGGGTGCGCGCCCAGGCGGAGACCGGCATCGACGGCTCCTACGTCGACTGGACTCAGATCGCCGGCGGCACCTGCTACTGCGACTGGACCCACAAGGCTTTCATCACCTGGCTGAAAGCGAACCTGCCGGCCGCCGTCGCGCGGGCCAAGTACGGCACCGACGCCTATGAGCGCATCACCCTGCCGAAAAAGCGCGGCGAGCCCTTTTGGATGGAATGGCTGCGGTTCCGTGGCGAATCGGTTTCCCGCTTTCATGCGCAGTTGCTCGAAGCGGCGCGGCAGGTCAATCCCCATTTCCAGATCGCCGGCAATGTTTATGGCGGCTTCGGATATGGCCCGATCGCCTACGATGCTGCGGGCAATTTCGAAATGCTCGGCGAGACCGACACCTTCCTCTATTCCGAAATACAGGAGTATCTCGACAGTGCCCCGCGCAAAAACGAGCAGGGCGTCAAGGTCAGCAACAGCCCGGCCCTCAAATTCCTCGCCGCCGCCTCACACGGCAAACCGGTGATCATTTATGCCACCGAGATCACCCCGCCGATCTTTCCCAATCCCACCGACGAGGCCCTGAGCGCCATGGCCCAGATCAATATCGCCGAGGCCGTCGCCAATCACTGTATTTTCCGTGAAAAGCGGCTCACCCCCGAGGGGGCCACACGCACCTACGCCTTCCTTGCGGATAATGAACCGCTGCTGCTCACCTGCCAACTGCGCAGTCCTGTCGCCATCCTCGCCTCGCTCAACCAGTACCTCGCCGACGAGCTCTCCTTTGCCTTCGTCACCTCCCGCCTTCTGGCGGACCAGGGCATCGCCCATGATCTCATTGTCGAAAAGGATCTCATGGACGGAACGCTCAAGCGTTACGATCTCGTTGTCGTACCCTATCTGCCCCTGCTGAGCCTGGAAAAACAACACGCGTTGGTCGCATTCGCCAGGGCGGGCGGCAAAGTTCTCGTATTGGGCGAGAGCGGTCGCAAGGATGAATTCGGACTGGAACAAACGCAGAACCGTTTTCTCCAAGCGCTCAAACAAAAATCCTGGCCAGCGACGTACCGCGAGAAGAAGGTGGGCAAGGGCGCGCTGGCCTATCTGCCGCTGCCGATTCCGGCGGACCGCTATCTGGTGCCGGCCAAAGAGAAATCCGAATTCACCACCTTCGGCCCTTCAATGGCCGATCTTTTCGCCGATATTCCCGAGGCCTATACCCGCGGTCGTTTCAATGCGGCGCTCCTGCCGCAGTTGACCGCCGCAGCCGAGCGGGTCAGAAACCTGCTGAATAACCGGATGAGCTGCCTGACCACGCCGTCCCCCCTGGTCGAGATCACCACGATGCTGCCGGAGAAACAGAGTCACATGCTGCTCCACTTGGTCAATTACGATGTGACCGTTGATGGCCACATCACTCCGGCCACCAAGGTCGGTGTACAACTACTGCTGCCGCCGGGAAAACGGGCGGTGCGGGTGACCTGTTCCGGCGCGCTGACAGAACGCCAGCCGCTCGCATTCAAGGAAGATCCGGATAATCCGCGTCTGATCACCTTCACCGTGCCCGAAATTCAGGTATACGGTCTGGCGGTGGTGGAACTGAATTGACACCCAGGAGGATTGCATGAACTATCGGACTCTTCTTTTTTGTCTATTGACCGTCGCCCTGGCGGCCGCCCAGGGTCCTGGCCCGGTCGCGTATCAGGCGGTCACAGTGCCGCCTTCCTATGCCTATCATCTTTCCGGCCGTAGCGACCGGGTCCATGGCTATGTGGTCAAGATCGACGATCTCACCCGAATGCAGCGGCCCGGGCTGGTCTTGCTCGCCAGTGGCCTCGAAGAGGCGGAGGGCACGGTCGACGTCAACGGCAAGATTTACCCGCTCCCGGCATTGCTCGGCGCGGCACAACCGCAATCGGACAAGAGCGAGAAAAACGCCGAGGGCAAGGAGGGGTGGTACTCCTTCAGCAGCGGCGATGACATCATCGGCAAGGTGGTAATCCCCCTCGACCCCGGGCTGCTCAAGATCGGACTTAACGATGTCACCTTTTTCAAGGGTGAGGGCCGGGACGGGTATGAGGTCATCGACGCGCGCATCGAAGCGGTAGATGTGGTGGCGCCGCTGATCGCCGGACAGACCTACCACATCCTGGCGCGTGGCAAACCCTCTTCAGTCGGAGATTTCGATTATGTTTACCGCTACAATGGCGAGAAAAAACGGCTCGAGAAGGAGATCCCGGAATGGCGGCGGCGCGGCAAGGTCATTTTTTACCGGGCCGGGATTGACTGGGACCACCTCGACCGCATGTTCGAGATGTTTCGCGAGGCACGGGTCAACGATGCCGCGGTGAACATACCGGCCGACGTTACCAGCGCTGAGTATCAGCGAGTCAAGGCCTTCATCGGCCGCTGCCACGCTAACAACATCAAGGTAACGGCCTTCAACTCGCTTGGCAGCATCAGCTACCGCGATGTCCTCATGAATCCCGGGCTGGAAAAATGGATCAGCCGGGATGAGTATGGCGCGCTGCGCTGGCGCGGCGAAAAAGGTGGCAATTACGCCGCTGACCTGCAGAATGCGGATTATCGCAAGAACGCTCTGCTCAAGCATGCTGCTGTGCAGATGGATGCCGGGGCCGATGAGCTCTACTATGACTGGGCCATCGGCGGCACCGGTGATGTGCTCGAGTTCTTCGCCGAGGTGCGCCAGCTGGCGAAAGAGAAGGGCATCAATATCTCCATTTTCGGCAACTGCAAGGGCAACGTCCTCGCCGATGAGGTCTGCGACGAAACCAAGAGCGAAGGGACCACCGAAGCGGGGGTCTGGGACGGGGAGTGGGTGCATAATGCCGCCCAGGCGCGCTTTTATTATGCCTCCGGCGATGGCGTCAAGCCCTATGAGAGCAAGTATGAGGGCGCCGATCCCGGGGTGCCCAATCCCGGGGCGCGCGATGTGCGCGAGGGGATGAAGATGGGCTGGCGCAAGCCCATCGCCGAGGCCTCCGCCTTCCAGTCCCATTTTGCCATCGCCGAAGCGGGCGACAAAATGCTCAGCGGCTGGGTGAACAAGGACAATCCCCTTGCCATGGAGGTTTGGGGCCAGATCAGCCGCTACATGTCCTTTTTGGCCGATCACCAGGAGCTTTACACCACTGTCTCGTGCGTCAGCAAACTCGGGATTGTTGCCCCACCGCACATTCCCAGCTTCGAGGTCTCCCTCACCCGTGCAAGCCTCTACAACGCACTGGTCGAGATGAACATCATGTATGACGTTCTGCTGCTGCACCGCCTTACACCCGCCATGTTGACTCCCTACAAGGCGGTCATCATTCCCAATATCACCTGGATGGAGGAAAGCCAGCTGGCGGCGATCCGGAGCTACAAACAGGGCGGCGGCAGGGTCTATACCATCGGCAGCGCCCCCGAGATGCGCGAGCTGGCGGACTGCTATTCTCATCCGGATCTTTTCGGCAGGCTTGGCAAGGAGGATGCCCGTACAGAACTTGCCAAACAGCTGCAGCAGCTCGAGGGCGATCCACTCGTCACCCTGACCGATGCGCCTTACGTCGCGACCAATCTGGTGCGCAAGAACGGTACGAATCGGTTTATCCTCCATTTGGTCAACTATGACAAGCCGCTGCAGAATGTTCACGTCCGGCTCGATCTTTCGGGCTTCGCTAAAAAGATCGACCGGAAAAAGATCTATTGTGTCTCTCCGGATCGCGAGGGCGCCCTCCCTGTCCAGGCGGCTGGAAAGGGGAGTATTGTGGAGTTCACCCTCGGCACGCTGGAGGTCTATGATGTGGTGGTGATCAATTGAGGGCAGACATCGGCAAGGTTCTGGCGGGGGTGTTCTGCTGCATGCTGGCTTATTCCTGCACTCAGTCGGAGCAGGCGCTGACGCGCCGGGCTGCGGGGAGCAGGGGGGTGGTCTCCTCCGGCAATGAGCAGGCCACCCGCGCCGGTCTGCAGATACTGGAAGCGGGCGGCAATGCCGCCGATGCGGCCGTTGCCACCCTCCTGGCGCTGAGCGTCAAGACAATCGGCGCCTTTTGTATCGGCGGCGAGGTGCCGCTGATCTATTACGAAGCGGCTAGCGGCAGGGTGACGGTGCTCAACGGCCAGGGCGGCGCGCCGCTCGACTCGGCGGCCATCGCCTGGTACTACAAAAATGGCATCCCCGGCAATGATATCCGATCCGCCGCGGTGCCAGCAGTGGTCGATCTCTGCGTGACTGCGTTGAAACGCTTCGGCACACGCTCCTTTTCGCAGACCGCGGCGCCCACCCTGGCGCTACTCGATGCGGGCGGGCCGGAGTGGTATCGCGACACCTCCGATGGCGACACCATCCATACCGGCCGAGACTGGTATGCCGATCTGGCGGTGACCCTGCGCAAGCTGAACGAGGCGGAAAAGCGCAGCCGAGGCGCGCGGGAGGAAAAGCTCCAAGCGGTGGCCGACCGCTTTTACCGCGGTGACATCGCCGAGGATCTCGAAAAATGGTATATTCAGGAGGGCGGTTTTTTGCGCCGCGCCGATCTCGCGGCCCATATCACCCGCGTTGAAGCGCCGGTCACCCTGCACTATAAGGGCTACACCATCTGCAAGTGCGGGCCGTGGACCCAGGGGCCGTGGGTGCTGCAGGCGCTGCGGCTGCTGGAGGGGTACGATCTCAAGGGAATGGGGCATAATTCCCCGGATTATATCCACACGGTCGCCGAGGCAATGAAACTGGCCCTGGCCGACCGCGACGAATATTATGGGGATCCGGAATATGTCCGGGTGCCGCTCGGGGAATTGTTATCGGATAGCTATACGGCGCTGCGCCGGCCGCTGATCGATCCCGGTAAAGCCTCAGCGATCCTGCGCCCCGGAGATCCCTACGGCATGCGCGCCTTGCGTCCCGAGGGCGGCCGTGTCTTTCCGGCCATGGGCGGGACCACCATCTGCGCGGTCTCCGACCGCTGGGGCAATGTTGCGGTCTGTACGCCGAGCGGTCTGGGTAGCCGAGCTGGCACCGGAGGGGCCACCGGCATAACCCACGGTACCCGCCTGGTGATCTTCAATACCTGGCCGGATCATCCCAACCGTATCGAGCCGGGCAAACGGCCCCGAATCACCCTGACGCCCACCCTGGTGCTGCGCAACGGGCGTCCGGCGCTGGCGATCAGCGTCGCCGGCGGCGACATGCAGGACCAGGCGGCGCTGCAGATCCTGCTCAACGTCATCGAGTTCGGCATGCATGCCGAAGCGGCCTGGTCGGCGCGGCGCTTCTCCACTAACCATTTCATCGGCTCCTTTGGCCAGGACCCGCCGCGGTTGGCGGATTTGCATCTGCCGGATACCTTGCCGCTGGAGGTGATTGATGATCTCGAACAGCGCGGCCATCGCGTGACGACCACCCGCGAAAATCCCGGCGGCGTCGCTCTGCTGCTGTGGGAGCCGGATGCCGGCCAGGTCGATGCCGTGGGCGGGCGCAGCGGCGCGGTCCGATGAGGCTCCGGCTCAGGCGCGGTGCTCACTCCGCCTCTTCAGCACGACCAGCGTAATGTCGTCGTGCAGCTCCCGGCCGTTGCGCCAGCTTAGCGCCGTGGCCTGCAGGTTGCGGATGATGGCGGCGGGCGCGAGATTCCCCACCTGTTCGAAAGCATTTTTGACGCGCGGGTAATCAACGATCTCATTGTGATCGTCAAAGATCTCCGCGAGGCCATCGCTGAGCAGCAGCAGGCTATCCCCTGGTTCAAGGGTTTTTTCAACCTGCTGGTAGGGGTAATCGGCAAAGGCGCCCAGCGGCATGCCTTTGAGGGTGATCTCCTCGACCGCTCCGGCAGCATGATGATAGAGATAGGCGGGGGGCATACCGGCCGATGAGAGACTGATATGCGATCCCTTGATCTTGGCGAGGATCAGGGCCATATAGAGGTTGCCGAGATGCATCTGGCGGATGGTCCGGGTGCAGATTTCGAAAAAATCGCCGATCTGGCCGTTGGCCCCATAGGCGGTGAAGAGCCCCTTGAGCACCGAGACCATCGTCCCGGCTTTCAGCCCGTGTCCGGTGGCGTCGCCGATGGCGACGGTTAGGACGCCGTCGGGTGTCAGCCGGAAATCGTAATAATCGCCACCGACCTCGGTGGCGGTCTCCATATGGACAGCGATCTCCAGGCCGGGTACCTCCGGCACCTGCTTCGGAAGCATGGAAAGCTGCAGGCGCCGCGCCTCCTCGAGTTCGTGGTGCTGGCGCTCGCTCTCAGCCTGCACCGCCCGGGCCTGGGCTTCGGCGGCCTGAGCGCGCAGTTCCGCATGGAGGACCTGCGCCTTTTCCTGCTCCCGCTTGACCACACGGGCGTGCTGGAAGCGGTTGAGAGAAAGGGCCGCGCCAGCGAGGAGGGTGGTAAACACCACATAGGCGAGTGGCGTCTTCCACCAGGGTGGATGGATGATTACAGCGATGCTGGCGCCCTCCTTGTTCCAAACCCCGTCGCTATTGCGGGCGATGACACGAAACCGGTAGCGTCCAGGACTCAGGTTGGTGTAGGTTGCCGAGCGCTGGCTCCCGGCGTTGCGCCAGCGTTCATCATAATTTTCCAGGATATAGGCATAGCCGTTTTCCTGCGGCTGACTGTAGTGCAGGGCGACGAACTCGAAGGTCAGGTCATTCTTTTTGTGCGAGAGATCGATCTGCTGCAGTGCCGAGATATGCCGGGGGAGCAGCGAGTTGGGCGCGATGGGCACGGGTGAACCGAAGATTTGCAGACCGGTGAGAACGACCTGGGGCGGATAGGGATTGTTGCGCACCTGATCGGGAAAGAAAGCATTGAAGCCGTTGATGCCGCCAAAAAAGAGCTCACCGTTCTGCCCCCGGAAACCGGCCTGACCGTTGAACTCCTTGCTCTGCAGGCCGTGATAGACATCATAATTGTGAAAGGTTTGGGTCTTTGGGTTATAGTTTGAGAGACCCCGGTTGCTGCTGCACCAGATCGTCCCCGCCGCATCACAAAGCACCGCATAGATCGCATTGTCCGCCAGCTCACTGTTTTGGGTGGTGAAATGGACAAAACGCTCTCGGACCGGATCGAACTGGTCCAGTCCGCCGCCAAAGCTGCCGATCCAGACCATCCCTGCCGGGTCAATCGCAATCGACTGAATATAGTTGCTGCATAGTGAGGTGGAATCCAGGGGATTGTTGCGATAGATTTGGCGTTCGCCTGTGCCGGGATCCCAATGCTCGAGTCCGCCGCCGAAGGTGCCAAGCCAGAGGCGGCCGTCCGCATCCTCGGCCATGGTGCGCACCGAGCCGCTGCCATTATCATTCGAACGCCCTTTGACCCGTATGAAGGCGTTGCGTTCGCGGTCATATCGGTTGAGGCCACCCGTTTCGGTTCCGATCCAGAGCCGGTGCCGCGAGTCCTCGAAAATGGCGCGAACCAGATCATCGCTGAGGGTTGTGCTGTCCCCAGCCTGGGAACGAAAACATTCAAAATGGCGGCGTGACCGGTCCAGCCGGCTCAGCCCACCGCCGTATGTGCCCACCCAGAGGGCCCCTTGGTGGTCTTCACAGAGCGCCCAAACGTTATCGTTGCCGAGACGGGAGGAATCTGAGGCGCCGAACCTGTAATGCCGTACCTGCTGCCGGTTGCGGGAATAGCGGTGCAGACCGGCGCGGGAACAACCCACCCAGAGGAAGCCCTCATGGTCCTGACAGATCGCCCGTACCAGCGGGAAACCCAGGCTGTTGTCATCGCCGGATTTCGCTGTGAAGTGATTGAATTTTCGGGCGTAAAATTCGAGCTTGTTGAGTCCGCCGGTGTTGCTGCCAAGCCAGAGCACCCCGGTAGTATCCTCGTAAGCTGACAGGATATCATTATTGCTCAGGCTGCCGGGATCGGCGTCGTCGTGCTGATAGTGGGTAAAGTGCCTGGTGGCGGCATCAAAGGCCCACAGGCCATCGGTGGCCTCATTCACCAGGAGCATCAAGCCGGAGCCGGTTTCATGGAGGGCGCGAATAAAATTCCGGGGGGAGGCGGGCTGCGCCGGATCGATGAGGAACTGCTGCCAGCGGCCGCTCTGCCGATCCATGCGGATGAGCCCGCGGTCGCTCAGTAGCCAGAAGGAACCCCTGGAATCTTCGGAGGTACCATAGATGGCGTCAGTCGGCAGGCTGCGGGGATCCCCAGGACGATGTCTGAAGGGCGTAATCTGCCCCGAGCGGGTATCCAGCCGGAAAAGGCCGCGGCTTGCTGCGGAATTGTTGTGCAGGCCGGTGGAAATCCACAAAATTCCCGGCTCGCTGCGGGTCCCGCCGAGGTTACTGACAGCCCGCCAGGGCGCCGGGCCGGCTGCCGACGTAAAGCGCTCTATGGCACCCGTCCGGGGGGTATAATAGTTGAGTCCGGCCGCGGTGCCGATCCAGAGACGGTCGTCCTGCGGCGAAAAGTACAGGCTGAGGATCCTGTTGTCATCCAGCCCCGTGGATTTGCGGGGATCATGTCGGTAGCGAACGAAACAGCCGCGAGCGGTATCGAAACGGTCCAAGCCGCCGGCGGCGGTCAAGGCCCATAAGGTGCGGTGCTGGTCGATAAAGACCGCGCCCACCGTATCGTTGCCGAGGCTGGACGAGTCGGCGGTATGGCTGCGGAAATGGCTGAATCGCTCCGTCCGCCAGTCATAGCGGTTCAATCCGCCGCCGGCGGTTCCGATCCAGATGTAGCCGGAATCATCCTCACAGATCGAAGTGATGTTATTGGCGGAAATGGAGGTGGAGTCGAAGGCGAGGTTGTAGAAGGTCGTAAAGTGGTAGCCGTCGAACCGGTTCAACCCCGATTCGGTGCCGAACCACATGAATCCGCGCCGGTCCTTGTGGATGGCGAAGACGATGCTCTGTGAGAGCCCTTCATCGAGGGAGTAGTGCGAAAAGCTCAACTTTGGTCCGGGTTCGACGGCCGAGAGAGGCGCAGCAGTGCACAGGATGCTAATAAGCGCGAAGCCACCCGCCAGAACCAGTCTTCTAACCAACCTGGATTCAGCCGTCATGGTCGTTCTCTGTAAAAAACGCACGAACAGATGCTGTCATACCCTGAATGCACCTTGTGTATACGTCATCAGGACGTGAATAGTAACAAAACCGGCAGCCGGCCCGCCCAGTCCTGCGGTTCAAATCGTGATAAAACCTTCCAGGAAAAGCGCCGCTCTTCCGGAAATCCGGACGCGATCGCCTGCATCCCGGCACCAAAGTTCACCGCCTCGTTTGGAGATCTGCAGGGCGTGCAGTTCTTTTTTACCGAGGATTTCCGCCCAGTAGGGCGTCAGGACGCAGTGGGCGGAGCCGGTTACCGGGTCCTCCGGCACGCCCAGCGCCGGGGCGAAAAAGCGCGAGACGAAATCGCTGCGGCTGCCGCGGGCGGTGATGATGATGCCGTGAGGCTCCGCCTCCGCCAGCGCCGTAAAATCGGGACGGGCTGTGAGAACACATTGTTCGTCGCGCACCAGAACCAGCAGATCCTCCGCCGAGGAGAAGACCTGGAGCGGCTCGACGCCTAAAAGGGTGTCGAGCCCGGCGGGTGTGGCCTGGGCCCTAGGGGGGCGCGCCGGAAAGTCCATTTCCAGCAGATCGTTCCGCCGGGAGATGAGCAGGGATCCACTTTTCCGGGTTTTGAAGCGGATCGTCTCCTCCGGCCAGCCACGCAGGACGAGCTGGACGTAAGCGCTCGCCAGGGTCGCATGGCCGCAGAGGGCCACTTCGGTCACGGGTGTGAACCAGCGGATCTCGCACCCTTCGCCATCCGGCACGAGAAAAGCGGTTTCGGAGAGGTTGTTCTCCGCGGCGATCGCTTGCAATAAAGCATCCTCGAGCCATTCGTTGAGGAGGCAGACGGCCGCAGGATTGCCGGAAAAAACGGCCGAGGAAAAGGCGTCGACCTGATACAGCGGAATTTTCATGTCGGATGAACCTCGTTAACGTGCTTTGCTTTATTTAGAGCCTAAAGCGACCGGGCCATGGCCTTTCGCCGCAGCTCCTGTGGCATTTTTTCGATGGCATAGCGCAGAGCGGTTCGCGGCATGACCGCCCGGCGATCAAGGACGAATTGAAAAACCTCCGGTTGATGAGCCTGGCTGGCGGCCTTGAGCATCCAGCCGTAACCCTTCTGCACCAGATCCTCCTTGTCGAGCAGCAGCAGGTCGGCGATCGTAAAAATATCTGCGAGAAATTTTCCCCGCCGCGCGGGAATGATCAGCGACACCGCTGCAGCGCGGCGCATCCACAGGTTGGCAGAGCCCGCCCAGTGTTTCAGCTGCCCCAGATATTCTGGAAAGCGTTCGATGAAGGTGCCGATGGTATGATTGCACAGGGTATCGCACGAGGCCCAATTATTAACATAGCGCTCCACCCAGCGCGTAAATAGGGCAAAATCCTCGGGCTCATAGGTTTTATGCAAGGCATAAGACCAGTTGCAGGCGATGAAGGTCTCTTCGAGGTGACCTTCCTGCCAGAGTGCCTCGCAGAGCGGCCAGATCTCGCTCTTGCTCAGATGCCGGATTTCCTGATAGTGTTCTTTGGCGATCCGTTCCACCAGGGCGGATTTGACACCATGGAGCCGCACGGCCTCCCTGAAAAACCGTTCACCGCTGCGCCGGGTCTCCTCGTTGGCAGCCTGTTCCAGCTCGGCGCGGATGCGCCGGATGATATCCTGCACGACGATTTTCTCCTGTTATTTCATCAGCACCAACTTGCGCGTCAACGTTTGCCGAAAGCCGGCACTGCCGCTGAATTCGAGCCGGTAGAAGTAGAGCCCGCTGGCCAGACCGGCGGCATCAAAAACCGTCCTGTACTCTCCGGCTTGCGGAATCATCTCGCGAACCACCTCGCGTACCCGCTGGCCGCGGAGATTGTAGACAGCCAGATCAACCCGGCCGGGCTGTGGAATCGTGTAAACGATCTGCGTCACCGCATTGAAGGGGTTGGGATAATTCTGACTGAGCGCCAGCTGCAGCGGCGTCGCCATCTCCGGAGTGGTGCCCAACCCCGTTGTGCGGTTCGCCCGCCCCGGCGAACCGCCGTAGGAAGCCGAGCGGGCCCAGTTTGCAGCCCAACTGTGATTCCCAGCCGGATCGATCAGCTCGAGACTGTAGCCATCCCCATCGGTCTGCCCCGGCCAGGGAGCGGTGCTGGCATAGGCGACGCTGTCAACGCGTCCGCCCCAGGCGGTGTACAAGCGCACCTGGTCGTTACTGCCCAATCCAAATCCGACGTTGCCGCAGTAATGCTGCACCCCGGGATGATATTTTTTAAACGCGGTGGTATCCGCGCACAGCAGCCAGTAGCCCAGCGCCGGAATGACGCTGCCATCCGGTATACGAAATCGGTGCGACAAATTGTCATCACTCAGGCGCCATCCCGAGATATCCTGCGGCAGGGGCTGGGGATTGTACAACTCGATCCAGTCTCCGGAGTTTCTATCGGCCGGCGCCTTGTGCATGATTTCGTTGATGACCACCGGACCTGTGGTCAACACGGTCGAATCCGCCCGCCCCATGGCGCTGCCGCCGGTGCCCATGCCGCTCCCGGGCGAGCCGGGCAGCAGGTAATAGAAAGAATCGAACTGCGGGATGCCGGTGATGCACCCCGCCGAGGCATCATATTCAGCGTCGTTGGTCATCGAATACGAGATCTCCAGCGCCCCGGCCAGCGGGGCCTTGGTGCTGAGGAGGTAATTCCAGATGTTATCCCGATTGTCATATAGCACGGAGTTGGTGACCTGCATGAAATCCTTGTAGGTCCAGGTGTAGCTGTCGCCGATGCGTAAGCCGACGTTATTGCCGACGGCGGCGCAGTGATCGACGAATACGAACGGCCCCTTGCTGATGCCGGAGTCGGTCCAGCCGGCCTCGAAACCCTGATCGTTGTGCAGGGCGACCGTGTTGAAAATCCGCACGGTGTCGCCGCCGGATGCGGCAACGCCCTCATGGATGAAATCCTCGAGCCAGCAATTGGTGATGCGCAGGCGTGCGCCGTGGTGATCGATGGCGTCATCCTTGCCGGTGACGAACCAGCAGCGGTCGATCACCGAATATTGGGGATAGTCGGGGTGGAGATAATCGATGTGAAAACCGTCGGTATCGATGTCCTCAGTGAAGATATGGTCGTCATTCGGCAGATTGAGGAGATGACTGTCCTTATAAAAGAGCAGGGTGTGATGGAACTCGCCGCCGAGCCAGACAAAGGCGGAGACCGATCGGGTGACGGTCACCTTGCTCTCCTGCGCGCCGAACACCTTGCCTGGAGAGTAGAGGAAGAAACAGTTGTCGAAGGTGAACTCGGTGTTATCCTTGCCGAAAAAGAGATGCTGATGACCGGTATGCCAGCCGTCGTTGGTCGGGTACCCTTTGGAGGCATCGCCGCCGCCATTTAGGACAAAGCACCAGGCGAATCGGGCTTTGCCCTTGGTGAACTCCATGCCGCCCCAGGGTTCGTCCCATTTCTCGGAGGTGATGACCACGGGGTCCTCCATGGTTCCCTCTACAGTCACCTCGCCCTGTACATAGATATTCCGGTATTTTTGCAGCAGGACCCAGGTGCCCGGCTTGATTACCAGGCGGCAGCCGGCAGGGACGGTCAGATCGCCGGTGATGAGGCGGTCGGCGCTGTTATCCCAGAGGATTTCGCCAGGGGGCAGCGTGCCGGAAAGGCGCTGGACCGGGTTGGCCGAAATCTGCATCGGCTTCTGAGCTTCCGGGAGGTGATCGTTTCCCGCGGTGAGGATGAAACCGCTGCTGCCGCCGATGCGCACCCGCGCCGTTCCGGCGCCGCGCTTGATCTGGATCGTCGTGTCGCTGCGGATGCCGCTGAATCCGAGCCGGATCGGAGTCTGTTCGACGGGATCGATCCCCCACTTCTCATCGCGGATGCGCACGACGACCGGGAGGATCTGTCCGGAGGGGATGCGGGCCGGAGCGATCAGCTCGGCGTTGACCGCACCGAGCGGGACAAAGCGCGCCGCCACAGCCCGGTCGCCGTTCAGGGTCAGGGTGATGCTCTCCTGCTGCGGCAGGGCAGGATCCGACCAGCCGGCGAAGCGGAAACCCGGTGCCGCGAGGGCGGTCACGGTAACCGGGAGGTTGATGAAATAGTTGCCTGACCATGGGAAGTGGTTTATCGTGACCGAATTGACGCGGATGCGGCCGCGACCGGCCTCGACGGCAACGGTCAGAGCGGCGGGCCCGGCCAGTTTGAAATAGGCCTGCATCTGCTGGCGAACGATGGCGGGGCGCCGGTTCGCGAAATCCTTCATCGCAGCGACATTCGCCTCCCATTTAGCCACGGTGTTGTTCCATTTGGCGACCTCCGCCGGAATCTCGGGGGCGATCTCCGCAGCCATGGAGTCAATGATTCCATTTACAGTCTCGGGGACAAACACGGTGTTGAGGAGGTCGCAGAGACGGGTGATGTAGCGTATCTTGAGGGCCTGATTTTGCAGGAGCTTTTTGGTGATCAGGTTATCGAACTGAATGCCCAGGGGCCCATAGGGACTGGTGAAACCGTTCCAGTTAAGCTCGGTCCAAGCGCGGTCGGCATCCCAGATGGTCCATTGCCAGACCGCACCCGGCGTTTTATTGCGGAACATAAAGACACCGTAGCCCCAGCTTTTATATTCAGCCCCGTGGACGAGGCCTTGCAGGGTGAAAAAATTATCCAGGTCCAGGAGGCTGGCGGCCTCGGCCACCCTGGCGTCGCTCTCGAAGGTATTCTTTTCGAAAAAAGCGACCAGCTTGCGCCATTCCTCCCGCGAACCGTAGACCAATTCGGTGGAGTCCCAGCGGGTGCGCATCAGATCGACGTCGTTCCAGCCCAGATGATCCATCACAAAGGTCTCGTCGATGCTCTGCTTTAGATCATAGATCCCATGAAATCCGGTGTTGAGGTAGAGGACGGCAAAGCGGTCCAGCGGGGTGAGGCAGCCAGTACGGCGCCACAGTTCGGTCACCAGGGGATCGCGCAGCAGGGTGCCGCCGGCGTTATCCCCCTCGGTGGTGGGTTCGAGGCTGTCGTCATAACCGGAACGGAGCACAAGGCGGGTGAATGCCTGCACAGAGTCGCGTGGGAAAAGGGGATAAGCCAGGGCGGCCCTGCCGTAGCCCGGACGGAAATACGCTCTGAAGGACTTTTTCCGGTAATCCTTCGGACCGGTATTGCCCTGAATGCGGATGCCACACTCTTGATGTACCTGCAGAGCTTCTCCCTGGAAGAACTCCAGCTCGGCGAAGCGTTCCCACGCGCGGCCGTCAAAGTCGTTGACGTAGATGCCCGTGGCGGGATCGTAGAGGTTGGCGGGATCGGTCATCAGGGCGAGCACCGGCAGCGCGTGCTCCCTGCCGATAAAAAAGGTGCGGCTGGCGATCGTGCTGGGCAGTTGGCCGGGATTGACGGTCCGCGCCCGCAGGATCGCGGTCTGGGTAACGGTGAAGGGTTGGGCATAGAGGGCTGAGCGCTCCGAGGGCTCGCTGCCGTCCAGGGTGTAGTGGATGCGGTCGCCGGCTCGGGCCGGATTCAGGGTGATGCTCAGACTGCCCGGGTAAAAGCCGGCTTCCGGCGCGGCGGCCGGCGGCAGCGCATAGAGCGCATAACCGGTCCGATTGGCGGTCCCAGGCGTATAATTCGGCGTGTAGACCCAGGCGGCGCTCCCATCGGGAGAACGGCTGAATGAGATGTCGCGGAACTGGACGGGATAGGAGACGCTGTCGGCGAGTTTCACGCCGTCAGGTTTCAGCAGGATGATCTGTTCCCCCTCCTTGTCCAGTTTAAAACCCAGGTGATCGGCGCCGAGTTCCGGCCTGCCGTCGGCATAAAAGAGCCGGAAACCGCCGGCGGGAAGCACCGTCCGGGCGGGCTGGCCGGTGGGGATCCGCCACGGTGCGGCCGACTGCAGTCGATCACTGAGGTAATAGCCGGCGAGATCGACGGGCGTGCTGTCGGGATTATAGATCTCGATCCAGTCCTCATAGGCGCCGTCGGCATTGCTCCAGGCCAGCACATTGGTGGCCATGAATTCGTTGATGCAGAGGCCGGCGGCGTCGCTCGCGGCCGCACAGCATAGGATCAGTAAAAGGGCCGTCCGCCCCAGCACACCCCTGTAGTCGATGAGAATACCCATGATACTCCTTCCAGTCCATAACCAGCAGCCGCTTGCTCGACGCCGAGTTTATCTGTTTTGCTGTCCATGCGGGCTTCACTTGAAATATAGCGGTCTTGCGCCAAGCGGTCAAGTCATTTTACCGGAACAGGGCCGAAATGGCTTGTTTTCTATTCCCCGATTGGCTATTTTTTATAAACGAACCCCTACCATGGAGCCAAGCCGATGAGAAGCCTAAAACATTTTATCCTGATCCTCGTCACCCTTTTATTTGCTGTTTTGCTGCAGGCCCAGGAGCGCCGTCCCTGGTACCAGGATGCTCCATTCCAGCCGCCCAAGATCAATCCCAAGCTGAAGGTGCTGCCGCGCATCCAGGTACGGGGCAATCATTTCGTTGACCCCCAGGGCCAAACGGTCCTGTTCCGCGGCATGGCCATTTCCGATCCGGACAAGATCGAGCGTCAGGGCCGCTGGAACAAGGCCCATTTTGAGAAGGTGAAGGAAATGGGGCCCAACGTTGTCCGCATCCCGGTCCACCCGGTCGCCTGGCGCGAACGCACACCGGAAAAGTATCTCCAACTGCTCGATCAGGCAGTGGAGTGGTGCACCGATCTGGGGATGTATGTGATGATCGACTGGCACTCCATCGGCAATCTACAGACCGAGGTCTTTCAGGACCCGATGTACATCACCACCAAGGCGGAGACCTATGAATTCTGGCGCACGATCTCCCGCCACTTCGCCGGCAACAATACCGTGGCCTTTTACGAACTTTTCAATGAGCCCACCACTTATCGCGGGCAATTGGGCCCCTGCTCATGGGCCGACTGGAGAAAACTGGTCGAGACGATGATCACCATCATCCGTGCCCACGACCGCGAGGGGATCCCCCTGGTCAGCGGCTTTGACTGGGCGTATGACTTGACCCCACTGCGCGAGGAACCGATTGCGGCGGAGAATATCGGCTATACCACCCATCCCTATCCCTTCAAAAGATCCGAGCCGTGGACACCGAAGTGGGAAGAGGATTTCGGTTTCGCCGCCGGCCAGTATCCGGTGGTTGCTACCGAATTTGGCTATTTTGAAAATCCCCGCATGCCGGGCGATAATCCCTCCCACTACGGCAACGAGATTCTCGGCTATCTGGAGGGCAAGGGGATGAGCTGGGTGGTCTGGGTTTTCGATCCCGAATGGGGCCCTTCCCTGCTCAAGAGCTGGAATTACGATCTCACCAATGGCGGTGAGTTTTTTAAGAAGGCCTTGCAGGGCAACCTCGAGGTGCAGAAGCGGAAGCCGTAAAGGGAGAGGGGCCCTGGCGGATGTTGGAGGCGGTCATGAAGCGCAGATGGTACACAATCCTCCTGGTATTGATTTCAGCGGGCCCCACTCTGGCCCAGCCGCAGCGGCCCGCTGAGGTTTGGCCGTCTCGGCCGGCCCCGACACGGCTCGAAGTCCCGCTGACCCTCCGGCCAGCCGGCACCACTTCTTTTATTCAGGCGTTGGTGGATGGCGTTTCCGGCGATTCGCTGCTGCAGACCATCCGCGACCTCCAGGATTTTGGCACCCGCTATGAGTATACGCCGCAGCGCGACCAGGCTGCGGCGTACCTCATCGGCCGCTTTCGTGCAATGGGGTATGAGCCCGAGTCCGACTGGTACGCTACCGGGATCAACACCTTCACCGCTCTGGCGGCTGACTCCGCCGGCGCCCTTTGGGCAGTCGATACCGGCGGAAATATCGTTCGCAGTAGTGACCATGGAACCACCTGGAAATTGCTGTCCCGGATCGATGGAGTCTCGCTGCAGGGCATCACCCTGCTCTCCGATTCAGAGGCTTGGGTCTGCGGCACGGCCGCGGCTTTGCTGCACACCCGCGATGGCGGCTTGACCTGGAGCCCCACTGCCGCGGCCGGAGCCTCGACGTTTTATGACATTGCGCTCCTGCCCTCGGGCGCGGTTCTCGCTTGCGGCTGGAACGGCATCCTCTTCCGCAAAGAGAAAGAGAACACGTTCTGGAATCCGGTCCCCTCCGGCACCAGCGCCAGCCTGATGCGACTGAGGGTCCTCGACGAAGCCCATGTCTGGTGCTGCGGCGCCTCCGGAACGCTCCTCTTTTCGGAGGATGGCGGCAGGACCTGGCGATCGCAGCGGCTCGATAGTTCCTCCTATATCTACGCGCTCTTCTTTATCTCGCCATCGGAGGGATGGGCAGCGGGATCGGACGGCCTGCTGCTCCACACCCTCGATGGCGGCGAGCACTGGGCTCGCATCGAGACAGATCTGCCGGCATCCCTCACCCTGCGGGATCTTTATATGTCCGATCCGTTGCACGGCCGGCTGGTCACCAACAATGGGAAAATAATCACCACTCAGGACGGCGGCTGGACTTGGCGGGAGGAACTCTCCCTCCTCAATCTGGGGTGGGGTCCCAATCTGCGCCGGATCATCCGCCTGCAGGATGGAATGCTGGTTGCCTGCGGTTCACAAAATGTCCTGATGCTCAAGGAGGAGGGAAACGGGTGGGGCTCCCGCACCAACCGCTTGCCGGAGGGGATGATTCATACCTCACGCAACATCCTCGCCGTCCGCAAGGGCACAGCCACTCCGGAGAAGGAGGTGGTGCTGGTGGCTCACTATGATTCCTACAGCGATGACCGCGAGAACCATTCGCCAGGCGCCAACGACAACGGATCCGGAACGAGCGCGGTGGTCGAAGCGGCGCGACAGTGCAGGGAGTACAATTTCGGCGCGACCCTCAAGTTCCTGCTGGTCTCGGGCGAAGAGCTGGGGATGTACGGCAGCACCCACTATGTGCGCCAGGCCCTGGCGGAAGAACGTACCATCCTCGCGGCGGTCAACGGCGACATGATCGGCTATCCGTTGACTGGCGATCCCGCGCGGCTGGTCGTCGCCAGCTATCTTTCCCGCAGTGACCTGGTCGATTCAGCGCTGGTCTACAACCACCGCTATGGCATCGGCGCGCGTTTGCAGGCAATCGTTGACTCGACCGGCGCCAGCGACTACGGCCCCTTTGGTGCCGCGGGTTACCGGTCCCTCGATATCGCGGAAGGCACTGCGGAGGAGATCTGGGGCGGACTCGATCCCTATTATCACAAGACGACCGATACCGCGGATAAGGTGTCCACGGAAATGATCCGGACCGGCGCGCGGATCATGCTGGCGACGGCGGCCGAAGCGGCCGGCGTGACCGGCCGCACCGGGATCTCCGGCAAGCCGGCCGCCCCACCGCAAAACTTCACCCTGGAACAGAATTATCCCAATCCCTTCAACTCGGCAACCCGAATCGATTTTTCATTGCCGGCTCCGGCCAACGTCCGTCTCACGATCTATTCTCTTCGTGGCGAGGAGGTGGCGACCCTGCTCGCCCGCCATCTCGAGCCCGGCCGCCATTCGGTCCGCTGGGATGGCGCCGGTTGGCCCAGCGGAATCTACTTCTGCCGGCTGGTAGCGGAAGGGTGGTATGCAGAAAAACGGCTGATGCTGATACGTTGATCTGAAAATGAGCCGACGGCCACAGCCCGATATGTTGCCCCTGGCCGGTCTGTGCTGAGCCTTTATCCGGCACCGGCGGTAGCAGGGGAGGTTGGAGCAGTTGGAGTGCTGGCGGCGCAAGCGGGGATTCACATTTGGGCGTTTCGACCCGGATTATCTCCGTTCCACCTCACTGATGATCGCTCTCGACGGCGAAGGCACCGTGCAAGGATTTGTCAACATCACTCCTTCTTACAAAAAAGATGAATCCACCAGCAATCTGATGCGCCGGCGGGCAAAAGCCCCACATGGTCTGATGGATTATCTGTTCGTCCATTTTTTCCTGCCGGCGGCCAACACCGGATACTACCGGTGCGCTATAGAGAGGAAAAGCACCATGCAAGAAGAAAAGGTATCAGGCGCCGCCAGCCGTTTTGCTTGGGCTGCCGTTGCCGCCATCGCCCTCGGCAAACTGGCGCTCAATATGGCCTTCGCCGGTCGCTACGGCTATTTCCGTGATGAGCTCTACTATATCGCCTGCAGCCGGCACCTCGCCTGGGGCTACGTGGATCAACCGCCTCTTTGCGCCGGGATTCTCGCTCTGACCCGGGCGCTGCTGGGAGATTCCCTCTATGCCATCCGTTTCCCGGCGGCGCTGGCCGGCGCTGCGATCGTGGTGCTGGTGGGCCTGATGGTTCACAAGCTCGGCGGCGGTCGTTTCGCGCAAATTCTCGCTGTTCTCGCGGCGGCGCTCTCGCCGGTCGTGCTCGGCAACGCCGGGCGCTACTTTTCGATGAACTCCTTTGACCTGCTTTTCTGGACGCTCGCGTCCTACATCACCCTGGTGATCCTCCTCGAGAATCGGCCGCGCTGGTGGCTCTGGTTTGGTCTCACGGCCGGACTGGGACTGCTGAATAAATACTCCATGGGGTTTTATATAGCCGGGCTGACCGCAGGGCTGCTGCTCACCCCGCAACGCAAACACCTGCAGTCGCGTTTTTTCTGGCTGGGAGCCCTCCTTGCTTTTCTCCTCTTTTTGCCGCATCTATTGTGGCAGGTGAGCCATGATTTTCCCTCTCTGGAGTTCATGCGCCGCGCGGCTGGCGAAAAGAATGTCCGTCTGACTTTAGCCGAGTTCTTCTCCGGCCAACTCATGCAGACCGGCTTGGGTCAATCCCTGCTCTGGGTGGGAGGAGTGGCCTTTTTCTTTTTCACTCGCAAACTCAAATCCCTGCGTCCCTTCGGCTGGTGTTACCTGGCCGTTTTCGCGATTATGCTGCTGACCCATGCCAAGGTTTACTATCTCACCCCCATTTATGGGCTCTATATCGCCGCCGGGGCCTTGGGTTTCAGCGTAATTTCAGCCACCGGCCGGTGGCGGCTGCTGCGTCCGGCGCTGGTTTTCGTGCTGATCGCGCTCAGTCTGGCCGCCATGCCCTTTGCCATTCCGGTCCTTAAGGTGGAAGATTTTATCGCCTACAGTACGAGGTTGGGCATGACGCCCAAACCCGAAGAGCACAGTACGCTGGCGGAGCTGCCGCAATACTATGCGGATATGTTCGGTTGGGAGGAGATGATCGCCCAGGTGGCGGGAATATACAACCGGCTGAGCCCTGAAGAAAAGCGGGACTGCGTGATCTATGTGCGCAATTACGGAGAAGCGGGGGCAATCGACTTTTTCGGCAAGAAATATGGTCTGCCGCCGACGCTTTGCGGCCACAACAGTTACTGGTACTGGAAACCGGACACTGTAACCTTTGCTGTCGCGATCGTATTCGGTGCTGCGCGGAGCCTGGAGGCTAATCTCACCGATCTGCAGGGGCCCGGCCGCTTCGAACAGGCCGAGCTGGCGGCCACGACTTGCAGCCACTATGCCATGCCATACGAGAACAACCGGCAGATTTTCCTCTGCCGGCGTCCGCACTTTACCTTTGAGCAGATCTGGCCACGGGAGAAAAATTTCATATAGGAAAAAAGATCCTTTCGCGGGCCGCGAAGACGGATCGCAGCGAGCTTGCGGCTGAAGAACAGGCCGCCGAGCATGCAGCAGACTCCTCCCAAAAGGATGGCGGCCAGGGTTTCATATTGATCCGCAGGCGTGGAGCGGTAAGCACAATCTCCACGATAATAAAGGCTTAAATGGAAAAAGAGCTGATTGCCGGATTTTTCGAACTCTGGCGTACCTATTTTTCAAGCGCCGAACTGCCCATCGTTTGCTACTACACGGATGATGCGCAGCAGCTTGTCGCCGCGTAGCCGCCATCCTTCCGGCATTGCATAATCGGCCAGCTTCAGGCTGTGCATCGCGGCCAGAGTCTGGTTCTCAGCAGTGAAACCATCCACAGCGGCAGCGGCAAGCGCTACCTAGGATCTGCGCCGGGTTTGCGTCCGGAGAAGAGGACTTTAGTTTATCACGAGTAGCTTGAGGGTTGCGCTGAGCTGATCCGCCTGCAGTTGGCAAAAGTAGACGCCAGCAGGCAGGTCCCTCGTGTTGAGAATGAGCGCGTGGGGGCCGCCGTCCATCTGCTCGTCCAGCAGGAGCCTAACCCTCTGGCCGATGATATTATAGAGCTGCAGGGTGACCCGGCCGGCCTGCGACAGCGCGAACCGGATGCGGGTTTGTGCGTTGAAGGGATTGGGCCAGGCCTGCACAGAAAAACCACGGGGCAGCTCTTCCTGCCGGCGGACCGCGAGGGGCGCCTGATTGAACGATCCGGGTGAGGGCGTCAAGCTCTGCCAGCTGCCGCTGCCATCCGGCCAGCGGCCGCGAGCGATGTCCCTGGTCTGCGGTCCGAAACTGAGCGAATCCAGGATCGTCACGCCGTCACGGCCGGTGAGGGCGATGAACTCGCCGCCGGCGCTCAGCTTGAAATTGGCATGCAGGCTGCCCTGCTCCGGCTGTTCATCACACCAGATCACCAGGTATGCTCCCGGCGCAAGCACCAGACCACTCTGGTTGATGCGCCACTTGGTCAGCTTGTCCCTTTTGTCGCTCAGGTAGAGCCCGTCCAGGGGCTGCGCGTCCGGTCCCGGATTGTACAACTCGATCCAGTCATCGTATTCACCAGCGGGGTCGGCTGCAGAGCGGCTGTTGTCGGCCAAAAACTCGTTGAGGCATACCCTGCGCTCTTCACCGCCAGAGGCCTGCAAGAGGACTGGGCGGCCACGGGGAAAGAACCGCTCCACTTCTAGAGAATCCAGGATCTTGATCCGCAGCGAGCCCCCTGCTCCAGCTGCCAGGGGCGGCAGGAGGCCGCTCCAGCGGTCGGCCTCCTCTACTCTTGTCGTGCCGCTGACCGGCCGGCGTTGCATGGGGTAAGCCGTGAGCGTTGCCGATCCATCGGGCGTGAAGAGCAGGGCCACAGTGGCGATGCCGGCGCTGGCAAAACAGGCAGCATGGACACGAATGGAATCCCCCGCCGCCGGCCGCGCCGGATCGAGCTCGACGCGATAGACGATAGGCCCGGCTCCTGAATAATTCAACTGAGCGGGCAGGCAGGCACTACGGCGGCTAATGAACTCTTTTAAACCAAACTTGACATGTTGGTTACTGTAATGGCCCGCGGAGAAGGATTCGGTAAAGTCGTCTGCGGTAAAATGGTAGTCCAGAGTGCGAAAAGAATCTTCCAGGGCGGCGGTCCTGATCAGGGCCTGCAGCCGGTCGATCCGCGCCTCCTGGTGCGCCGGGCTAAAAACATGGGTACCGTAGAAATGGAGGAAATGGGTGAACAGGTCGCGCCAGGGGCCGTAGGCCAGGAGCCTGTCGGCCAGGGGGCGTTTTCCAGCCGCGACCTTTGGAAAGTTATAGGGATCCGCCATCGACCAGTCCAAACCGAACCAGTCGACGCCGAAGGTGTTGTCATAGTCATAGGGAATCAGGGTAAAGCGGTCGGCTGACGGCTCATAGTAGAGGTAGTAATTATTCATCAGGGAGCGGTAATCATCCCAACTGCCCACCAGAGTATTGATGGCGAAGTACTGCAGCACTCCCGGCACATCGAGGAGCATTTCGATGGAATCCGGTAGAGCTGCGGCGGAGGTCAGGTTGAGGACACGGATGAGACGGGCAAGTAGCTGAAAATCGCCGCGCTCTTCGTTGGTTGTCGGTTCGTAGACCGGGCGCCCGCCACTGGACAGATCCTGGTAGAGCCGGGCATCGCTTCCCTTGTAGGTCAGGTCCGCCGGATAGAGGCATTTCCACAGCGTGCCGCTGTCGTCGCTGAAGCGTTTGGCCAGAAACTCGTCATCGATATGCTCGACCGAAATATAGAGGCCGTAATAACGGCCGTTGATATAAAGCCGGGCATGGCTGGCCCGCGAAGCGATCCGGCCGATATCCCGATAGAGGTCGAAGCAGAGTTTGCTGCGGATTATCCCGGGATCGTTGTGCTCGCCATTCAAATTGAGCTTATCGAGACCGTGGAACTGCCGGCCGCGGACAAAGGTGTTGAAAGAAACCTTGAAGGATTTCTTGGCCGCTTCCCTCGACGTATTGCCGCGAAGCCTGAAGCCGATCGAATCGACGCGCTCATCGATATATCGGTTCTGAAAACGCATGGCGGCCAGAAATTCGCTGTCACTGTCGGCATGGGTCAGGATCCAGGAAAGGTCGGCGGGTGCAATCGTGATCTCGATGCGCGCCAGGCTGCTGTCCTCATAGACCTTCCAGCTGTCATCGGCCTGGCTGAAAGACAGGGCGGGCAGCAGGAGAAGGGTACAGAGGAGAAGGGATGATACACTGCGCATGGGTGCTGAATCCTCCAGGGATGGACAGGGCCGCTGCTTTCCCCACTTTGGTGCAAATTAGCCATTGACCGGGCGAAAAGCAAGGGCAAAGTTGCCTTGCGGGATTGACTGAAGTGCCGAATTGCTCGAACGTTCAGACGGGGCCGGCCTGCTGTGCAAGACACTGCGCGCTGACGCGCCGGGCCAGGGCCATGATGGTGAGAATCGGGGGATTGCCGAGCGAGCGGGGGAAGAGGGTTGCATCGGCCACATAAAGATTTTGTGGCAGCCGGGAGGGATGCAGGGTTGCCGCAGCGTCAGCGGTCAACGGCAGCATTCCGCCGGGATGGCCGGCGTTGAGGGTGCCGAGAATGATCTCTGCCTCCGCCACGCCGAACCGCTGCAGCATCTCCCGGCAGAGCTGAACGCCCTCCTGCAGACGCGCCCTGTCCTGTGTTGTCAACCTCTTGTCGATGCCTGCCGCTGAAACCGCACCCTCCTCGCTGTCGGCCAGCTTTATCATCATCGCCAGGGTGTCCTTGGCCGGGTAGCGCCAGCTGCGGTTGAAGAAGAAACTGAGGTAATCGAAATAGGGGGAGAGGATATAGCCCGGGCGCTGGACAACGAAGGGCATCTCAATTTCCTTGTTCTGCAGGGCGCCGGGCCAACGCCCTGCGACGCAGAGGACAGGATCGACAAAGAGGCGGGGCTCACAGGCGATGCCGGAATTCTCGAGGATGACCGGCGTCCCCAATCCTCCCGCCGCGAGCACGACCAAGTCGGCCTGGCGGGTCTCCCGGCGCCAGCCGCGCCGGTACTGGACACCCACAGCCTGTCCCTTTTCGATGACCACGCGTTCGACCCGACAGCCTGTTTTTAGCTCTGCTCCTTTCTCTATGGCGGCTGCGAGCAGGCGGCGGCTGTCCCATTTAACACCATGCGGACAGCCGAAAACACAGCGGCCGCAGTGGAAACACTGGCTGTACACTCCCATCTTGGGCAGCGGTGTGGGATCCAGCCCCATCTCGCTGCAAATATCGAAAAGGCGTCGTGTCGCCGGCCGCCAGCTGTTCTGGTGCGCCGTCGAGATGGGGATCTCCCGCTCGAGTGCTGCGAATTCGGGCGTGAGGTCGATGCCGAGGGCTTTGAGGGCGCCATCACAGCGGATGCCGTTGCCCGTGGCCAGCGTGGTTGTACCCCCCAGGCCGATGCCGTTGACCAGAATCATCCGTTCCGCGGTCTTGTGGATTCGCATCGCCGGAAAGAGCAGCTGGATCTCCCGTTCATCGAGGAAGAGCCCGGTCTTTTTCAGTTTTTCTATCAGGCCGGGATTCCAGCCGAAGGGGCGGAAGGCCTTGCCGGCTTCCAGGATCGTGACCGCAAAGGCTCGCTGCAGCTCTTGGGCTGCGGCAGCCCCCCCGGCGCCGGTGCCGACGACGATGGCTTGTTTTCTGGGTCTCATGCGCTCCATTCCATTCGGCCCTGGCAACAGTTGGCTCCTTCCGTGATCCGTCGGGTAAACACTAGCCTGCCTCCGCCGGAGAGGCCAGCCAGCACTCCTGCATCCAGCGCGGAGATCAGCCGGCAGACCTCGGGCGTATAATAACAGCTGAAAAAACAGCGGGAGATTTCGATCGCGCCCTCTGCGCTTCCCCTGAATTCGATGCCGATGGCGCGATACAGGACCCTGGCGGCACGCATGGCCTCCTCCCGCGTGGTCACCCGGAAGCGCCGGCGCCAGAGTGCGCCATAGCTCTGCGCTCCGGCAAAAAGCCGCTCCTGGAGCGCCTGCCCATCCTCATTCCCCTTGGCCGCATCGGCAGCGGCCTTCAGGGTGAAGCGCGCGTAGGCCTCGAGCGCCTCGCCGGCCGATAGCCCGGCAAGCGGAGGAACGGTGCTGCCAAAGGCGGCAGCGGTCAAACCGGCCAACCTTGCCAACTCCCGCCTGCGAATGAAGGCCGGGAGGGGAACTGCGGCCAGGCGCAGAAGCAGGTTCATCGAGCCGCCCGCTTAACCGGACGCATGAGCAAATACACCGCAGCGGCGATGGCGCCATCGACGAGGCCATTGGTCAGGTAGATGAGGAAAGGCCCGTGAAATAAGAAAAGCGCCAGGGAGAGCAGCGCGCTGGCCGCCTTGCCATGAATCAGGAGCGGCGGATAGAGGGGCTCGTCAGGATGGAGGAACATCATCGCCGCCAGCACCGCCACCAGGTACATGTACGCTGCGGCGAGGATGAGATAGAATCCCGTGCCCTGAACAGGCGAGGGCACAAACCCGAGAGTGGGGGAAAGGCGGTTGAAGAAGAACAACACCTGCTCCGGGATGAGCAGAAAAAGCACGCCGACCAGTCCAAAAGTGATCGACATGGCGAGGCTGATCGCCCGGCGCCACTCCTTTCCCGGTCTTTTCTGCAGCATGGCGGCGGTCTCCGGTCAATGGTATTGCAGTTCGAAAAACCTGGCCTGCGGCCCGAAGGTGATCTCATCCATCACGCGCGTGGCTTCCGCATCAATGACTGGGGATCCGGCGGGCCGGAAGGTCTGCAAAGTGTGATAATTGCGGTTGATGAAGCAGCTCTTTTCCCCGGGGAAATGCGCTGCCATCCTGGAGTAGATTTCCCGCAATGGGGTGCGCTGCACATTACCAAAGGTCATGGGGATGAAAACGCAGGGGCTGACTTCGCCGAAGGCATCGACATAGACCATCTTTTTCCCCGCCGAGCAGCCGAAATGAGATCCGTCCTCGAAATGGCCGAGATAGTTGACGGTCATTCCGCCCTCGCGATTGCAACGGTCCTGCAGTGTCATCAGCATGGCGCGCTGCTCGGAGGTGATGATGAGCTCCTCTTTCTGGCAGGCCGCGACCGCAGGTTTGGCCTCACTCAGCCATGCCTCATGGATGCCGAGGCCGCGAAGAAATTCGAGAAACTGCTCGGCGGTTTCGAGCAGCAGCAGTCCTGGCGGCAGCACAGCGGAGACGCTGACATGCATCCCGGGGATGCTTAAAAAAAGCTCGATCGCCCGGAGAGCGGCGCGGTAAGCCCCTTTGCAGCCGCGCGCCCGATCGTGCTCCTCCTCGCGGCAGGAGTCGAGGCTGACGGCGACCGAGAAGAGTCCGGCATTGTGCAGATCACGGGCCAGCGGCGGTGTCAAGGTGCAGCCGGTGGTGAAGAGTTTGACGGCGCAGTTGCGGCTGGCATACTCGACGATACAGGTGAGGTCGCGGTTCAGAAGCGGCTCACCGCCGGTCAGACCCAGCCAGAAGACCCCGAGTTCCTGCAGCTCCCGGATGGTCCGGAGGATAGCCTCCTGGTTCAAGGGACGGCCGCTGCGGTCCTTGTTGTAGCAGTAGGCGCAGTGTTGCGGACAGGCGCTGGTAACGCCGATCTGGGCGTGTGACGGCCCTGGGATTTTGGCAAGAAGATGTTCCTTGACGAAACGCGCATAGGCGCGGCTGTTCAGCGGGGGCAAATGGGAGTGGATGACTAGGTTGCCGTCGATATCGAGTATCCGGAATTTTTTCAGGTAGCGGTACAAAAAATAATTGACCGACGGCCTGGCCAGGGCGATCTGGGGTGTGGACAGGACGGCGCGAAGGAGTTGCCAGTTAGTGGCTCGGTGGACCATGGTACCAGACCTCTGTTCTTTCTCCGGTTACCGCCCTGCGGATAGGGCGGCCGCGAACCGGATGCCGGATCGATGCACGGAATGCGTACTCTTCCTTGATACGAAAAACCCGGCGCAAAGTTTCCCGGGCGAACCCGGTCTTGCTCGCCGTTACCACTCCAACTCCTCTGTCCGTCCAAGCAACCGGTCCAAGCGTTTTTTTACGATCTCATCCTTGTGGGAGCGCCGTTCGTCCAGCTTTTTCTTCATCTGCACCAGGTCCTTCTCGATCCGTTTGATATCCTGCTCCCGCTGCGTCTCGCGGAGATCGAACAACTGATTGACCACTCCACCGAGTTCCTGCTCGATCTTTTTTTGCTTTTCAGAGTTTTTGCTTTCCTTATAAAGGCTTGAGAGCTCCATGCTGCGGGCCTCCAGCATCATGATCTGTTTACTGCGTGCGGCCTGTTCCGGATCGGTGAAATCCATAAGGCGATCCTTGTACAATCCTGCAAGCGCAAGTTCCTTCTGGAGATCGAATTGCATCTTGGCCAACTCGGCCTGACGCTCCGGAGAAAGCTTCAGTGATTGTTGCAGCTCAAGCGCCTGTTTGGCGTATTCCTGCGCCAGACGCGCCTGTTCCTCGTAGGCCGATTTCTCTGACAGCAGGCGGCTCTGCATCTCCTGCAAGCGCTTTTGCATCTCCTCCGCGCGGGCTTTTTCCGCTTTAAGCTGATCCTCGGTCAAAGGGGCTGGAGGTCTGATCGCCGGCTGCGATGCGACCGGTTCCTGGGTCAGGGCCAGTCCGGACAGGGCTAGCAGTAATACCAGTGTAAGATCTCTCTTCATCTCATGCACTCCTTATTTTATTCAACCAGCATGCTCCTCGCCAGATCGTTCATACGGCTGCGGATATCCCTTAGCTCATCGTCGATCAGGGCATCAGAACGTTCTGCGTTTACCAATCCAGAGCCGGGCTTGATTCTTCCGGCCGCCAGCAGGGCCGCTTTACGCTGGATCTCCATCAGTTGCGACTCCTCAATAACAGCCGCTGGATACTGAAGCGCCTGGCTTGGCGGCTCCATTTGCTTTTCCGGTGATGGTCGATGGCCAGGTGATGGGCGATGCCGAAGATCCAGCTGCCGAAGCGGGCGCGTTCCTGATACCCAGGCAGAGCCCGAATCACCCGGAGAAAGGTCTCCTGAAACAAGTCTTGCGCAGCATTCCGCTCCTGAACCAGCCGCAGCAGGTAAGCGAAGAGCGGCCTCTGATAGCGCTGCAGCAGCTGATCGAATGCATCGGCGTCACCCTGCTGCCAGGCGCGGATCAGGTCGGCATCAGATGTCAGGTCGGTAGCTCTCATACCATAGGATAAACGGGATTGGGATTCGATTATTGTACGAATTTTCTGCGAGGATGTTTGGTGGTACGCCGCATTATTATGGTATCCGCAGCGGGAGAGCCGGATGCAGCTCAAAACTCCTTGTTTTTCTGGAGGAAGATGGTTATTTTATAACCTTAACCGCGCGCGGATCGGCGCTGGCGCATGCAGGCCGCGGGAGGTCCGGCAAGCCCCTTGCAGGACTGCACGTCCAGATTCAAAGAAAAGCATTCCATGAAAATCTCGCGATATAGTACCAGGACTCTTCTGGTCATCGTCCTGGCCCAAACGGCGGCCTTTGCTGCCCATCACGCTGCAAACGGCCGTACGACCTCGGCGTTGATCGTCAGCATCCCGCCGGATCACACCGAGATGCGCGATATCAACTGCTACGCCCTATCCCAAGAGATGATCCCGGGATGGAATCTCGGCAATTCACTCGAGGTGACGACCATCCCGTACACCCTGCTGCGCCCCGGTACCTTCCTGTCACCACCTGGTTCCGTTTTGGCATCCTATATCGGTAAAGGAAATCCCGATGAACTCCCGTGAGCGGGTACAGAGTGCACTAGACTTCAAAAATCCGGACAAAATCCCGATCGATTTTGGCGGTCACCGTTCGTCCGGCATCTCCGCTATGGCCTATGCCCGGCTTAAAAAGGCCCTGGGCGTCACCATGGGGGATATCTATGTCTATGACATGATGCAGCAGCTGGCCATCATTGAGGAGCCGGTGCTGGCAGCCCTCGAGGTCGATACCATAGAACTCGGCCGTGCCTTCTTTCTGGAATCCCGGGACTGGAAAGAGTGGATGCTGCCGGACGGCACTCCCTGCAAGATACCCGCAGCGGCGAATCTTGAGCAGCGCGGGGCGGACTGGTACCTGCTCGCTCCGGACGGCACACCGGTCGGAGTGCAGAAACCGGGCTGCGATTTTTTTGAGCAGATCTACTATCCCTTGCAGGAGAGCGATTTCGAGCACTCCGACTTTTCCGGGATCGGTGCCGCCTCCAGCCGCAGCATGCGCGCCGCGGCACCGGTGCCGGGCTCCCATCTCGGCACGGATGAGAAGGGACTCGCGCTCCTGGCCGATGGCGCCAAGAGGCTGCGCGCATCGACGGACCGGGCTATCCTGGCCAGCTTCGGCGGCAAGCTCATCGAGGGGCCGCAGTCTCTGTACGGCATGGAAAACTATTTGATGTACACCGCCCTCTATCCGAAGGCGGTCCTGAGGCTATCGGAAACACTCTGTGAGGGCTATTGCGCTTCCCTGCGCAAATGGCTCCCGGCGATTGCGCCCTGGATCGACCTCGTTGGCTTTGGTGATGATCTGGGCTCCAACCATGGCCCGCTGATCAGCCCGGATAAATACCGTTTGTATTACAAGCCTTTTCACGCCCGGATGTGGCGGCTGGTCAAGGAATTGGCGCCGCACGTCAAGATCCTCCTCCACTGCTGTGGGGGCATTGAGCCGCTGCTGGAAGATCTCATCGAAGCCGGTCTCGATGCCATCAATCCCGTCCAGATCAGTGCCCGCGATATGCAACTGGATGGTCTGAAACGCCGATACGGCGGCCGGCTCACGTTCTGGGGTGGCGGCTGCGACACGCAAACCATTCTGCCCAAGGGGACACCGGATCAGGTGCGCGCCCATGTCCGCGGCCAGCTCGAAATCATGCAGGGCCACGGCGGCTTTGTCTTTCAGCAGGTCCATAACATCATCGGCCGGGTTCCGGTCGAGAATATCCTGGCGATGTTCGAGACCGTTATCCGCTATCGCTGACCAGTCCACTCAAGTCCGTCGGAATGATCTTCCGCTGCACGTCCATAAGCCCAGAAAGAGCCTTCATGATCCTACGCATGCTCCCCCGGAGTAGTACTACGACGATGCCCACCCTTTTCCGTATGGCCCTGTTTTTTTACTGGTTCCTCCTTTTGATGCCGTCGGCCGCCTGGAGTGCGCCGACAGGGGATCCCGCCAGCCTGGACGAACCGCCGCTGATAAAAAGCGCCATGGAGCTGCTCAATCAGGGCCGACATGACTCTCTGCTCGTCCTCAGCAGCCGGCTGATCACGCACGATCCGGAGAGCCCGATCGGCTATTTTCTAGCCGCGGATGTTTACCAGACCATGATGCGCGATTTTCGGGTAAAGCGATATGCAGCGCAATTCGACAGCCTGATCCGGATCGCTGCCGCCAAGGCTGCCATTCGGCTGGAGCGGATGCCGACCGCGGAAAATCACTTCATCGCCGGAACCGTGAATGGATATTACTGTCTGGCGCTCTTTCAATCCGGTAGTTATCTCAAGGCACTCAAGACGGCCGAGAACAGCATCGAGCTGATGCGAAAGGCGGCCGCTCTGGAGCCCGGATTCGCCGATCCCCTTTTCGCGATTGCCCTCTACGAATACAACAAGAGCAAATTCCTCTTTGGCCTTCTCGGAGGCAATGCCACCGAGGCGGTGGCCAAGCTGCGAGAGGTCGAGCAGAAGGGCCGGTATGTCTCGGCCAATGCCAGTTATGCCCTGCAGGCGATGTACTTTGATCATGGCGAATACGACAGCGCACTGGTCGTGAACGACCAGCTCTACAAACGCTATCCTGAAAATCCCTCCTGCCTCTACAACCGCGCCCGGCTCCTGGAAAAAGAAAACCGGCTGCCCGAAGCCCGCGAGGTGTGGGAGAGCCTGATTGCCATCCTGCAAAAGCGCAAGCCGGCCAGCAACGGCTATCTGGCGGAATGCCATTATCATCTCGCCTGGATTCACCGTCAGCAGCAGGAGGAGGGGGAGGCGCGCAAGCTGCTCCATCAGGCCGCGCGTTTCGCCGCCCGGCGCCGCGGGGAGGAAGAGGTGGACGGCTCTTTCATCAAATTCAAAGAGATTAAAAAAGCAATCAATACGGCCCTGCAGGAGTGGGGCCAGTAGACCCTCCATGAGTGCCGGAATCAATCACGATCGGCGCCGACCTTCCTGCCTTCCAATCCGGTGACCATCGGGAGCGCCACAGCATTCGTTATTAACCGGATCGGGACGGTCTGCAAGAGCCTGCGAACCCTTCTGGCCGTGCTCGTCGCTTTGCAGTTTTCGGCTTTCAGGAACCGGGCCCTGACCATGGAAAAGCGGGCCCGCGACCGGGCGTTTCCGCTGCGATCGCCCAGAGTCGGCGCGCGTTCGGATCCGGAAGGGCCATGTCGAGGAAATCAAGGAGTACCGCTACAACACAGCGGGGAGGACATGGGTCATGGCCCTCCCCGCTGCCGGATCATTCAGGCGAGGGATAGCGGGGGTAACGGACGATGCCCCGGTTGCGTTCCCGATCGAGCTTCCAGAAGTGCAGACCGGCCATGACCCCCATCACCAGGCCGATGATACCCGGAGCGTGAACCAAGCTCTCGACAAGGGTATAGATCGCCGTAAAGAGCCTTCCAGCCAGTGTGACCGCCTGGGCCACACGGTTCCCTGCACCGCCAGCGGCATGCACGAAGACGGCATAGAGACTCAGCATAGCAGCAGCGCCCGCCACACAGGACAGGATAAGCCTTGCCAGGAAACGGCCCAGTACCGCACAACCTGCAAAGACCAGGAGCTTGAGAATCAGTTCATTGTCCATAACCCCTCCTTTCCGGGGGGCGAGCATCTTCCTCTGCCCTGGCTATAGCAACGCCTGTGCCAGACTTTACGCCGGATACCAACATCAATCACAAAATTGAAATTAATATGCTTATGAGTTTCTGACGGAAAAGCGTCGATTCAGAGATAGGGCGGAGTGCGCGCACACTGCGGGAGGAGTGCGCGCACTGTGCAAGGTCAAAGCCGGGGGAATCAGGGCAGTTCGCGGAAATAGAGGGAAATTCTGGGATGCAGTTTGAGCCGGAGTCGCTCTTTCAGGAGTCGCCGTGCCCAGGTGGGACCGACGCCGGCGAGCAGACCGGCCAGCGGCACGTCAATGGTGCCAAACGCATCGATGAAGCTGCTGATCTTCTCCAGGTCATCCGCGCTGGAACGCAGGGCGCTCTGGATCTTGGACACCACCGCTTCGGGGGTATGCTCAAAGCGGCCGATACGCTGATATTTATGGATGAAATCCTCGACCTCTTTGAGAGTATGCGGGCGATCCTTGTCGGCCTGGATTTTGGGATCGGAAGCGAGGGCCTCCTGCGGAATTTCGAGTATGGACTGGTCTCGCGCCGAAAAAGCGGCATTGCTGATCAAATTGCGTAGCTGGCGGACATTGCCAGGGAAATCGAACGCCAGCAGCGCCTCCAGCGAATTCCTGCTGATCCCGGTAAAGGAGGCGGGTATCAATCCCGAGGCCGCGAAATGACTGATCAGCATGAGGAGATTCGCGGGCTCTTCCTCGATCATCCGCCGCAGGGGAATGGTGGCGATGGTGATCGCCGCCAGCCGGTAGTAGAGATCCTGGCGGAATTCCTTGAGGCGGATCTTCTCTTCCAGATCGGCATTGGTCGCAGCCAGGATCTGCACCTGCACGTGGATGGACTTGCTGCTGCCGAGGGGGGTGATGCGGGCATCTTCGAGCACGCGCAAAAATTTGGACTGCAGCTCGAGCGACATGTTTGAAATTTCATCGAGAAAGAGGGTGCCGCCATGGGCGCACTCGAACAACCCCTTGCGTTCTTCCGTTGCGCTGGTGAAAGCTCCGCGCACGTGCCCAAAGAGGGCATCCTCGATCAGTTCGCGGCTGAAGGCGCCGCAATCCTGGGTGATAAAACGATCCTGGGCCCAGCCGCTACGGCGGTGGATAGCTTTGGCGACCAGATCCTTGCCCGTCCCGCTCTCCCCCTGAATGAGGATGGGAACCGATGAGGTCAATGCTGCCGCTTCAATCAAGGCGCGAAGTTTGGCCATGGCCGGCCCGGTACCTACAAGGTCGCAGCCGCGCTCGAGTGCATCGGCCGCAAGCCAGGGCACGACCTTGCCCGTCCGGAGGATGACCGGCGCTCGTTCCGCCCGTGGACTGGCTTCCATGCTGCCCTCGCGTTTCTCTTCCAATAGGGCGTAGCGCAGCGCCATGCTGATTTGCGACGTCCAGGTCTCGACAAAACTCTGGTCGATCAGCAGTTCGTCAAAGGCATTCACCTTTTGCGATACCAGTTCCAGCACCCCCAGACTGCGGCTTTTATCCCCGAGCAAGATGGCGAGGTAGCTGTAAAAGCGCGGCCGGCTGCGAAAGCGCTCGAATTTCTCCACCACCCTGCGATCATAATAGTGCGGCTGATACTCTTCAATATCCGGGATGTACATGAAGAAATCGTTGGTATGTAGCAAATGGTTTTTGAACTCCAGTAAAAAAAGATTCTCTGCATCGATACGGTCGCCCGGGACCGCGAAACGCTCCATTTCTTCCGCGGTATATCCGAGAAATAGATGAGCGTACTTTTCGACACCGCCTTCGAGGATGTCGATTTCGATCGGCTCCTTGAAGAGATCGCCGGGGATGATCTTGGCCTTCTCGACTCCGTATATGGATTGCAGCATAGCGAGAATCGTCCGGACGACCGAGGTCGGCGACATGTAAACCGCATCGCTCAGCCACTTGACCGCTTGCACCATGCGAGTGTGCTCTTCGGCGAGACGGACGCGGAAAAAGAGCAGCGCCAGCATGCTGGCCAGGGTCCGGAAAAAATGGAGGTAGCCGATCCCCATGAAGCGGTCCCAGTTGTTCTGGGCGACCTCGACATCGATGACCCCGAGCACGATGTTTTTAAATTCGATGACGAAGATATAGTTGGCGTAGACTTTCTCCTCGCGCACCTTGATGTAATAGCTGGAGAGTTTGCGGTAGCCGGCATGATTCAGGTAACTGGGATGCTTGCGAACATCGACGAAGCGGGAGCGGGTTTCATCCACATAAACCGTCGGCTCGGGATCGGAGGAATTCTGGGGCTCCTCCACCGGGGCGAGAAAAACATTCCTTTTGGTGCGCACAGCAAGACCGGCGAGGCCTTCGGTCACCGGCAGTTCCCTGAATTGCAGGCTCGCCTTCTCATCCCAGCCGCGCGGATGCGGAAAGCGCAGCACCTTTTCGCCATCGACGTCCTTGGTCAGATAGCCGATTGCCACCGTGTCGATCTGGGTGGTCTCGGCGATCATCTGGGTCAGATCGAGGAGAAACTGTCCGAGGTCGGCAAAATTCCGGGCCTCCATGCGATCAGCGCCCTCGAACATCGATTTGATCGTTTGCAGGAAGCGGGTTTGTTCAACGGTCAACGAATAGATGAAGGAATTGTGAATGCGCTCGGCCAGAAAATCAGCAAAATCGCTGAGGATGATCCGGTCCAGTTCGGTCAGGCGGGTTTTGCTACGGTAGGAGGCCTTGATATATCCGATCAGATTGCCCTCATGCACCAGCGGCATATAGTGGAGAGACTGTTCGTGCACCTCATCCTCGCAGCCGCGCAGGCTGAATCCGCGTTCTCCGGTCTCCAGGCAGAGATACTCGTTACTGCCAGGCTTGACCTGATGGAAGGTCAGTCCCTTCTTGGCTTTTTTTGAATCCTCCCGCCACTGCGCGAGCGCCAGGGCGAGCAAGCCCTCGCTCTCCTCGATCCATAGACCGGTTGCCTTGCTGCGACGTTTGGCGAGCCGCGCCTTGCCCTTGAGATACTCGGTCACCACCTCGTAATTCTGAACCCCGGCGCGCGCCGGATCGTTATTGAGATCGGTGATAGCGCGTTTCAACACCAAAGCCACCGAGTAATCGCACCCCATGGCGGCCTGCAGCGCGGTCAGGGATTTCTGAATGACCTTTTTAATCTGATTGCTTTCAAATCGGTTGGCGGCCGCCAGCTGTTCGCGCACCTTGTTCAACCTCTGCCGGATGATGGATTCGGCGAGCAGACGAGCGAAGCGCTTGATGATCCGGTCATAATCGGTGAAGCGCTTGCCGCAGTTGAACCAGAAGAGGAGGTGGCCGAGCCGAGAATCGATTCTCTCTCCGGAGGCTACGGGGACGATCAGGAGATACTGCACCGGGCCTTCCAGGCCGCAGGCCCTATCATCCCCCGGTTGCAGCTTCAGCATAAGCGGCGATTTCCGACGGTGGTTGCACTGGTGGAGAATGGCATCAACGGCCAGCCCGGGTTTGCTGCCCTTGGACTGAAAATAATGGAGCTGCCGTTTGGCGTAGGGCTGCCGGGATATCAGAAGGGAGGCCTGGGCGAGTTCAATCTGTTCAGCCAGCAGGACGCAGAATCTTTTAAGATAGCGCGAGGGATCGTAATCGATTTCAAAGAGATGGGTCAGCAGGAGGTCCAGCTGTACAAGATTGAGCCGGCGCAGCAGCTTTTCATTGCCAGGCGCAATCTGCTCAAGTTGCTCCCGGATCGCTTGCATGCGAAATTCTGTGGAATGGAGCATCAAGTCCCCGTCGTTCTTGGCACCATTTTGGGTACAAACGGAAGGATGAGCATAGTCTCCTCTGGGAAGAAGTAATATAGTAGGAAATATGGGGATAAAATTCAAGAATTTTCTGGGTGAAATGACGAAAAAGCGCCTGCCGGAGCCAGGCGCCTTTTCTTGTTGATTCGTGTCCAACCGATCGGGGCATGCAGAGGGGAGATTCGGGCTTCCACCGGATCGGCCGGGAGGGGAATTTTCGCTTGAATTTCAGAGGGCGGTTGGCTACATTGCTGCGAACGAAAAGGTTCCGGCGGGATGAGGTTTGATCTCGTCCCGGCGAGACCTGTATCCCTACAGCGGAATGGTTTCTGTACAGGACGGAGTGCCTATGAAAAGAGCGCAAAAGCTCGCGATGGTCGTTTTGAATATCGTACTCTCCCTTCCTCTGACCGCCCAGGTGATGCCCTTTGTCTACGAGGTGGAGAATACGGGTGCGGAAGCGCCGCTCCCCTATTTTGGAGCTCTCGGTGATCTTCCGGTCTTGGAGAGCTTGCCGGATCCCTTCGCCTGGGCGGATGGCTGCGGCCGCATTGCTCACCGGGCGGACTGGGCCTGGCGCCGCTCCGAAATCAGCGCAATGCTGCAGCATTACCAGCTTGGGGACAAGCCGCCGGCCCCGGCCGGGCTTCAGGCCGCGCTAGACGGCTGCCGTCTTACCGTGACGGTGGAAGAAAGCGGCAAATCCCTGACCCTGACGGCGGTGATCACCCTACCGGGCTGCGGCGCCCCGCCCTATCCGGCTGTGATCGGCGTCGGGCGTGGCAGCGGCAGCCTGCCGGCCGACCTCTTCACCAGCCGATGTGTCGCCACCATCAGCTACAATTTCATGGAAGTAGCGCCGTGGACTCAGAGCGGCCGGGGTCAGGGGGGCTTTTATACGCTCTATCCGGATGCCCGGGTGGGCTATTTCACCGCCTGGGCCTGGGGGATCAGCCGCCTCATCGACGGTCTGGAACGGGTCGCGGGGGATCAGATCGACACCCATCATCTTGCTGTGACCGGTTGTTCCTTCGCCGGCAAGATCGCCCTTTATGCAGGGGCGCTGGATGAACGCATCGCCCTCACCCTGGCCCAGGAACCGGGTGGAGGCGGCGATGCCGCCTGGCGCGTCACTGAAACACTCAATGGCAGCCGCGAGACCTTGCGCAACGCCCAGAGCTACGGCTGGTACGCTCAGGATCTGACCCAGTTCGACAATGCCGTGACCCGGCTGCCCATCGATCAGCATGAGGTGATGGCCCTGATCGCTCCCCGGGCTTTGCTGCTGCTGGGCAATCCCGACATGGAATGGCTGGCGGAGGAGTCCGGTTACGTCAGCTGCATGGCTGCCCGCGAAGTGTGGAAGGCCCTTGGTGTGCCGGAGCGTTTTGGTTTTTCCAAGGTGGGCGGGCATGATCACTGTAATCTCCCCGACAACCAGCGCCCCGAGGTGGGCGCCTTCATCGACCGCTTCCTGCTCGGCAAGGAGGATACCGCGACTGATTTTACGATCCAGCCCGGTTATACCACCGACCTTTCCAGATGGATCCGCTGGAGCACTCCGGTACTGGGTAATGGCGCCTCCTTCTCCGGCAGGGCTGCGCTGATCGAGCCGCCCGACCAGCAGACCGATCTGGGGTCCGCGGTCACCTGCCGGTGGCACCGGGTGCAAGGGGCGGCGCGCTATTTTTTCGAGATGGCGATCGATCCGCTCTTTGCCCGCATCGCCGTTCGCGATTCCACCACGGATTCGCTCCTGGTTCTGACCGGTTTGCCCAAAGGAAAGCAGTACTACTGGCGGGTCCGGGTGAAGGACAGCGCGGGATCCACCGGACCCTGGAGTAAACCGTGGCATTTCATCACCTATGTCCCCATGCCGAGAGAGACGCAGTTGGTGGCGGCCACGCCTTTGCCCAACTGTGCCGATTATATCAACCTGAGATGGCGCCACGCGGAAAATGCCAGCGGCTATGCAGAATGTGGTTTCGAGGACCTATCTCTGCCGGCTACAATCGGGAGAGCAGGTACTAACCCGAAAAAGAATCAAGATGCAGTGATCATTGGTCCATACTTAAACAATTTGCAAAAAATTATCTTTGGGACCGGGAGATAAGTACCTCATCTTCTATCGCTTGTGTTCCGGTTCTGATGCTGCGGATCGCGTGCCGGAGGGCCTCCCCGCGACAGCGCTATTTTAACCGTTCGAAATATGGCAGATCATCCAGTCCGGCCTGGACTGCCAGGCGCTTCGGCCCGGAAATGATCTTGCCGTTGAAGCTCTTCCAGCGTCCCCTGGGGATCACCACCATTCTGCTCAAGGCTCCTTTGTTTAAAACCGGCGCCACCAGCAGCCGATCGCCGAGCAGGAACTGGTCGGTGATCGTTGCATAGCCCTGGCCGGGATAGGCATATTCGAGGGGTCTCATGATCGGCTCGCCGGTTGCGACCGCCTGGATGGCCAATTCCAGAATATACCCGCTGAATCGTTCCCGGGTCGCCACCGCTTTTTGGACCGCGGCGAAATGCCGCTCATCCAGAACCCGCCAGGGGGCCACCGAGAATTGCATCATCGGCATCAACGCATGGCATTGTGCTGAACGGACGATCGATTCCTGATCCAGAATGGCATCATCCAGAAAGGAGGTGAATTCACCGCCGCCGATCATATCCGGGCAGGAAAAATAATAGCCCATCAATCCGGCGGTCAGCATGTTCGGGATCAAGAGCTGCAGATCGCCAAAACCATGCTGCTTGTCCCGGAGCCGCTCCGCCAGCGGCTGGCCGCCCATCTTCCACATGGCCCGGTATTCATTCAGGGGGTAAGCCAGGCCGATCCTGCCGAACAGCTCCGAGTGCTCCTCCGGCCGGGCATCCGTTTTATAGGCATGCACACCCTGATAGTACTCGAAATCCCCGGCGTCGAGTTTGAACCCGTCGACCCCATACACCTTCATCAGCCGGTCCAGTTGTGACTTGAACCATTCAAAGGCCCGCGGATGAGTCAGATCCAGCAGGGCACTGGCCCCGTTCCACCAGCGCACGATCGCCGGCTCTCCGCTTCCATTCGTGACGAGATACTTTTTGTCTTCGAGATCCCTGTAGACATCGCAGTCGGGGCTGACAAAGGGGCAGACCCAGACCATCACCTTGAAGCCCATTGCATGCAATTGCTCGATCATCTTTTCGGGCTCGGGGAAACGGCCCGGGTGGAAATTCCACTTACCATAATCCTCTTGCCAGTTGTCATCGATCATCAGCACACCCGGTGGAAAGCCGTGGGCGAGGATGTTCTCCGCATAGACGAGGATATCCTTCTGGTTTTGATTGTACATCAGTTCGATCCAGGTATTGTATTGGGGCCGTCTGAACAGGAGCGAGTCGGGCATCTCGCCGGAAGGCGGAAAATATCTCTGGCTGGCATAGCGGTAAGCCCCCTGGAGGGTGCCATGCCCTTTGGAGTACTCGACCGGGCCTGCTATTTTCAGTTGGCCCCGGGAAAAATCGATCTTGAAGGGGTGGTCGGACCAGATCACCTCGCCCTTACTGGAAAGCATCAGCGGCTGCACCTGGTTGCCGTAGTTGCTGTTCAGATCCGCCTGCCAAGGCGCGGTCAGCGGCATTCGGTAGCCTTGATTGATCACGCCGGCCCACCAGTAGGTATCGATTCCCACGTCAATGCAAAGCATCTCCTGCTGGGCGTAGGCTGTAGACAGCCATAGGGCAGAGATCAGGAGGAGAAGCCAAATCGACGGTGTGCAGGCCTTTCGTTTTCTATTCATCATGATCTCTCTCCTAAAAAGTGGATTACTGCCCTACATGATCAATATCCGCCGCGGTGGGCGGAGATCGATTCCGAAAGCGGACCGGGTTCTTGCCGGGCAGGGCCATTCACAGATTCGCTTCAATATAGCCTTTTACTGTTTTGTGATCAAGCTCTTTGTGCCGAAATGTGTACGGCCATGGAGGCCAGGACGGATCGGTTTGATCGATGCCTGCTGCTGGAAAGTAAGCGGCGTCCAGGCTATTGTGAAAAATTACCTTGCCCGGTATCCCAAAGATACTGTATCTTTGGACAAGGACCGTTCATTGAATACGCATAAAATTGAGGTGATCTATGAAACGCCGTGAATTTTTGACCGCCTCGATGAAAGGAACAGCCGCCATGGCTTTTTTGCCGCATTTTTTAAACTGCGCTCCTGCGGGAATGCCGAAACGCGAGCTCGGCCGCACCGGTGAAAAGCTCTCGATCCTGGGATTCGGCGGAATCCTGGTGATGGATGAAGAGCAGCGCACCGCCAATGAGATGGTAGCGCGGGCCTTCGATCACGGCATTACCTATTTCGATGTCGCGCCCAGCTATGGCAACGCCGAAGAACGGCTGGGTCCTGCCCTGGCGCCCTGCCGCAGCCGCTGTTTTCTCGCCTGCAAGACCATGATGCGCACAGCGGCTGAAGCCCGGAACGAGCTGGAACACTCGCTCAAGACTCTACAGACGGATCACTTTGACCTCTATCAGCTGCACGCCTTGACCACCGATGCGGATATTGAGACTGCCTTTGGACCGGGCGGGGCCATGGAGACTTTTCTCAAGGCCCGGGAGGAGGGCAAGGTCCGCTTTCTCGGATTCTCCGCGCATTCCGAGAGCGCGGCACTGGCGGCCATGGAACGCTTCGCGTTTGACACCATTCTCTTCCCCGTCAATTTCGTCAACTGGTTTGCAGGGCATTTTGGGCCGCGTGTGCTGCCGGTCGCCCGCGAAAAAAAGATGGGCATCCTGGCCCTGAAGGGCCTGGCGCATCGGGCCAAAAAGGAGGGGGAGACCAGCCGCTATCGCAAGAGCTGGTATCACCCGATCCCTGCAGAAGAGGAAGAGATGGCGCGGCTGGCGCTCAATTGGACCTATGGTCAGGGGGTCACGGCCGCCATCCCGCCCGGCGAGCCGGCCCTGTGGGACCGCGCTTTCCGCATCGCTGCGAACCCGCGCCCGCTGAGCGCAGATGAGCTGCACCGGCTGGAGGAGCTGGCCAGGGGAGTGGAGCCGGTCTTTCACGCTTGATCATCGGAAACCGGCCCCGCCTGTACATGTTTAAGTGTGAAGCGGCAGGAGTTGTTCCGGCGTCTACGGGCGGAGTTGATGTGCCGGAGCGTGTTATCGGATCCGCTGCATGGCGAGGGAGGGCCATTGACCGGTTTTTATTGTCCGCCCGAAATGCTTCACAGCCTGCGCAATGCCGGCGCTATACCCTCAAATACCCGGTGATCAAAAAGTATCCGGCGGAATTGAAATAGCCACCGCCGCAATGCCGGCGCGCCATTTCCGTCTGCCGGGCCAGTATTTCCGGCACCACGCCGGTACGCATGATCGCGCTCCTGGCTTGACGCACTTGTGGTTCGTCCTCCTTGCGGCCAAGCAGGTTGATCAAGGTGAGATAACGGACCGAGGGATTGCTCTCTTCGAGCAGCCATGCGAGGATCTCCTGACGCACGAATTCTCTACTGCCCTGTATCATCGCGGCTTTGCTCATCAGGTCCATCTCCTTTTCTCCCGCGGTGGATGCGCTGGATAGAGTGGATACTGGATTGAGAGTACATGTGCTGTGGCTAGTTCTATGTTACGAATCGGCGGGGATGGATGCAAGCGCAAACTGAAAAAGATTTGCAAACGCCACGGTGGGGCGGTCGAGATTTTTATAAAAATATTCAAAAAGATTATTGCGCAAAGTTCGATAATTCCTTAGATTGAATCATGGCAGCAACGGTGAGCCACCTGGCCCCTGGTCTCGCGGGTAAGCCGGGCGTGGCTCTGGATGGGGGTACATTCTGCCATATCTTTCCCGGGGATCCCTTGTACCCTGCCCGCATCCTGAACTGCTCTTTTGTCTCGCAGCGATTCGATTGTGGTTGAATGGGTTGTACGTGTGCAGCTTCTGGCCGGCCTTGCTCCATTGGTATCGGGCTGGTCCAAAGGGCACGGAAGCCACTGCCGTTCCGTGCTGAAGCTTCGGGCGATATGCACACCGCAAGGGTCACAGATGGTGACCTGATGGGCGCGAGTCTCCCTTGCAGCCGGGCTTGAGAGCGAACAGCATATCAGAAGGAGGCACGATATGCGCAGCAGCATGCTGTTTGTGGCCCTAGGGCTTGTACTGCTCACACTCACCTGCTCCAAAGAACAGGGCTATGCACCGCTGGCACCATCGGATCAGGATGGGGTCATGGCCGATGCCTCGATACAGGCCTTCGCCCGGACGCTGGCTGAGCAAGCGGGGTGGCCGGTGGAGGCATCGGGAGAGGAATTGGCGGAGGCCGGCCTCGCTTTGGCGAAGGGAGGCGTCGCACCTCTTATGGATTTTGAACGCACCCTCATCGCCAATGACATTGCTCATTACAGTGTACGCCTGAGAGTCGGGCCGGGGACGTATGATGTCATCGGATTACACCGCGTCGTGCGGGAGAAGCGGCCCTATCAGCCCCTCAAAACCCGAAAGAGCATCTTTTTTCAGCACGGCTCGAGCAAAACTTTCGCCGGCATGTGGCTCCCGGGTCTGGCCTCCCCCTCCACACCCGATGATTTTGGCATGGGGGTCTTCCTGGCGCGCCATGATATCGATGTTTGGGGCATCGATCAGGCCTGGGCCCTGGTCCCGGCCTCGGAGAGCAACACCGATTTCATGATCGACTGGGGACTTGAGCGCCAGGTTGGCGATCTGCGCACAGCGGTGGCGGTAGCCCGGCTGACACGCATCCTGACTGGGTGCGGCGATGCCAAGATGATCCTTGCCGGCTTTTCGAATGGCGTACCGACCACCGTCAGTCTGGTGAACGAGGAAAGCCAGTTGCCGGCCGTGCGGCGCCATGTCGGCGGCTACATTCCGATCGATTGTGCGATCAAGGTGGCGGAAGGCGCTCCCAAAGAAGCGATGAAGTCCTATGTTGCGGCCTATCAAGCGATTCATGATGGCGGAGTATACGGGGAGCAGGTCATGTTCGCGCTGATGGCTGATAAGGTGCGGAACGATCCCGATGGCCATGATTTTGATGCGACCCTGACCAACGTGGAGTTCGTGCTGACGGTTGTCACTGGGCCGACTCTTTTTCCTGGCCACCCCTTCCATTACTGGGCCGGTGTTTGGGCGGATGGCAAGCCGGCCGGCCTGCGCTTCACCGACCGCGAACTCTGGCTCGATTTTCTCGCCTCCGGCACGGCCTATGAGCCGATCATCTGGACCGTCGAATGGTGTGGCTATGTCGCAGGTGTGATGAATACCTCTTATGACGATCATCTCGGAGATATACGTATCCCGATCCTTAATCTGACGCCTGCCGGCGGTTTCGCAGAAGCGACCCGGTATGGGCTAAGCCTGCTCGGCAGCAGGGATATCGAAACCTTGATGCCCTCGATGGGGCTGCCCGCTGAAGAGGAATTTGCCCATATCGACCTCTTCACCGCGCCGGAAGCCGAGCACCTGGTCTGGCAGCCGATGCTCCGCTGGATCAACGCCCATACGCCGGCCAACCGGTAGTCGCTCTCAGCCCGGACACGTGCATCTTATCCTGAGGCGGTGGCTGCTGGTACAGCCGCCGCCTGCTGTTCTCCTCACCCAACTTTCCCGCGAACATCTCCCGCCAGACTATTTCCTGATTTCGCTTGTTTTTTAAGGGCCGGTTGGCTATTTTTCGTATCAGGCCTTTTGTTTCACCGTATTTGTGACCCTCGTGAAAGAGCGCAGGCATGCAAAAAATTTCGATCCGTACCAGCCGCCGCTGCGACATCGTCGATATCACTCCTTTTGTCCGCACCTGCTTGCGCGAAATCGGCGCGGAGAGCGGAGTGATGACCCTCTTTTGTCCCCATACCACGGCCGGCCTCACCGTCAACGAGAACGCCGATCCCGATGTGCGCCGCGACCTCACCGCTTTCCTCAACCGCGCTATCCCTCAGGAAGCGGGGTATGCCCACAGCGAGGGCAATTCCGACGCCCACATCAAGAGCACCCTCACCAACTCTGCGCAGATGCTGATCGTGGAGGGGGGAGAGGTGATGCTCGGCACCTGGCAGGGCGTCTTTTTTATGGAATACGACGGGCCGCGCAGCCGCGAGGTCTGGCTGCAGTTCACCGGCAGCCATCGCCAGAGCGGATCAGAGACGTCGCGACCAAAGGAGAGGCCGTGACCATCAGAAGTGTCGAAGCGACGCGCTATGTGACGCCCTTGAAGGAGGGCGGCTCGCTGCCGGCTATCGTCGAGGCGGATGATGACGGCCTCTATGTCCTCAAGTTCCGCGGTGCGGGACAGGGCCCCAAGGCCCTGATCGCCGAGCTGGTTGGCGGAGAGATCGCCCGCGCCGCCGGACTGCCCGTGCCCGAGATCGTCTTTATCCATCTGGAGGCGGAGTTGGCGCGCACCGAACCCGATCCGGAGATCCACGACCTCATCCGCATGAGTGCAGGACTCAATCTCGGCCTCGATTACCTGCCGGGCTCCATCATGTTCAACCCGGTGCTGCATCCGGTCTCCGAAATCCTGGCTTCCGAGATCGTCTGGCTGGATGCCTTCGTCACCAATATCGACCGCACGCCGCGCAATACCAACATGCTGATGTGGCACAAGCAGCTCTACCTCATCGACCATGGCGCCTCGCTCTATTTTCACCACGCCTGGCACCATTATCTGGAGAGGAGCGGCGATCCCTTTCCCCTCATCAAGGATCATGTGCTGCTGCCTTCGGCCGGTGCGCTGCGGCAGGCCGGGGACAAGATGCGGGCGGCCATCGGACCGGAGGTGGTCGAGCGTGTGATCGCGATGATTCCGGAGGCGTGGTTCGACGGCAACACCCCCTTTTCGAGTTCTGGAGAAACCCGCAAGGCCTACATCGTCTATCTCAGGAAACGGCTCGAGGAATCGGAATCCTTTGTCGAGGAGGCGATGCGTGCGCGGTCCCTACTTGTATGATTACGCGATCCTGCGCGTCGTCCCCCGGGTCGAGCGCGAAGAGTTCGTCAATGTCGGCGTAATTCTCTCCTGCCCGCAGAAAAAATATCTCGAGGCACGGTTCGAACTGGATCAGGAGCGCCTCCTGGCGCTCGATCCGGGGCTGGATCTCGCATTGCTGCGCAGCCAGCTGGAACTCTATCCGCAACTCTGCCGCGGCGGCGAAGCGGCGGGGCCCATCGGCAGGCTGTCACAGCGCGAGCGCTTCCAGTGGCTCATCGCGCCCAAGAGCACCATCATCCAGACCTCGCCGGTGCACACGGGTTGGTGCGAACATCCGGAGCTGGTGCTGGAACATCTGCTCAACACCATGGTGCGGCCGCACCGATAGACAAACGGCGGTTTCATGGTACCGCGGCACGGCCGGCATCAGCTGATTCAGATTTATGCGTACAAGCCGCGGCGTCTTGTGGCATGTATTCATGGCGCCTGAGAGGGCGCCAAGGAGGTGGCATGAACGAACATCAACTTCCCCGGCGGGATTTCCTCAAAATGCTGGCCTGCGCCTTTCCCGCCGCAGCACTGGACTGGAGTGCATTCCCGCAGGGCAAGGCCGATAATAGTCCGGACCAGTATGACGTGATCATCATCGGCTCCGGTCTGGCGGGGCTCTCCTGCGCCGCCGCCTTCGCACGCCAGGGTTTCAAGGCGCTGGTTCTGGAACAGCACGACAAACCCGGCGGATACGCCACGGCTTTCAGGCGACCGGGCGGATTCTATTTCGATGTCTCCCTGCATTCCACCACGGTCGGTGAAAGGGACGGCCGCTTCAACCTCATCTATAGTTTTCCCGAAATAACCGACGTCGAATTCCTGATGCATCCCACCCTGTTCCGCTCCATCTATCCGGAGCACGATCTCCGTGTGGCGCAGCGCAACCCCGGCGCCTATATCGCCCAGTTGTGCCAGCTCTTCCCCGACGAGCGCGAAAACATCAAGGGGCTCTTTGCGGATATGCAGGGACTGGCCGATGACATCGGCCGCCTCTCCGCAAAACGGGGCCAGGTGGATATGAGCACGTTCCCCAATGATTTTCCCTTTCTCTTCAGGTTTTACAGTAAAACCTGGGGCGAGATGGCCGACGCCCGGATTCGCGATCCCAAACTGAAAGCCATGGTCTCGGGGCAGTGGGGATACTATGGGCTGCCACCCTCCAAACTCTCTTGTTTCTATTATGCTCTGCCCTTCACGGGATACCTCAGCGGCGGCGGATTCTATCCCAGAGGCCGCTCCCAGGACATTTCCAATGCTTTTGTCAGATTTTTGAGCGAGCGCGGCGGCAAGCTGCTGCTCAACGCCCGGGCCGATAAAATCCTTATCAGGAATGGGGCGGCAACGGGGGTGCGCACCCAGGACGGTCACTCCTTCATGGCGCGGGCGGTGGTCTCCAACGCCAGTCCGCAGGAAACCCTGGGAAGGCTGCTCGACGACCCCGCCCTTTATGCCGCCGAAGAGGCCAAGTGGCAGAATTACAGCGTCAGCCTCTCGAGTTTCCAGGTTTTTCTCGGCCTCAAGGAAGATCTGGTCACAAAACTGGGTATAACGGATTCGGAAATTTTCCTTGAATCGTCGTATGATCCGGAAGCGGCCTATGCAGGCGCTCTCAAGGGCGATGTGGAAAACAGCGGCGTGGGCATCACCCTGTACGATGCGATCAATCCCGCGTACTCCCCGCAGGGCAAGAATACCATCAATCTCATGACCCTGCAAGGCTATGGCCCCTGGGAAAAATATGAAAAGGCCTATCGCGCTGGAGATAAAAAGGAGTATCGCAAAGAGAAGGAACGCATGGCGGAAATTCTCATCGCCAAGGTCGAAAAGGCCCTGCTGCCCGGACTGGCCAAAGCCATCCAGGTGAAAGAGATCGGCACGCCTCTGACCAACCGGCGCTACACCGGCCATCCGCGCGGCGCTATCTACGGCTGGGATCAAACGGTTAACAATTCGGGGAATACCCGCGCCGGGCACACCACACCGGTCAAAAACCTCTACCTGGCGGGCGCCTGGTCGCGGCCGGGGCATGGCTACGGCGCCGTTATTCCCAGCGGTGTGGAGTGTTTTGCGGAAATTGTGAAAAACTGGTGAAATCGATCGCCTGCGGAGGCCTGTGCTTCCGCCCCTCAACCATTCTGGAGTTCAGTACGTGATGCACAGGTTTCTGCATGGCCTGGCCGGCCTGGTGCTTGCTGTTCTGGCGCCGGAACTCCCGGCAGCCGATCTGATCCGCATTCAGCCGGTGACGGACAAAATCCTGGTGCTCTATTTCTCCGAAGGGCACATCGATTACTTCGGCATCGGCCAGGAGCGCGCCCGGGGCAACCGCGTCTATTATTCACGACTGGACACCGATGCTGCCGCCGTCTTTTCCAACTATACCATCACCAGCCCCGACGATATCCGCTACCAGACGGGCCGGGGACCGGTTGCACTAGGGCGCAAGTCCAAGGGCGAATCCTTCAACGATCTCTATGCCGCGCCGATGCCCAAGGTGCTGATGGCCCACTGGATTTATCTCGAGCTTCCCTTCAACATGATTCAGGGCAGCACCTACACGGTCAAGCTGCACGGCCTCGCATCGAATGTCAATACCTATACCTTTCTCTTCGACGCCTTCTCTCTGCGCTCGCCCGCGATTCATCTCAACCAGATCGGCATGGTCCCGGAGGCGCCCAAGTACGCCTACCTTTCCCAGTGGATGGGCTCCTTCAACACGCCCGATCATCCCGCCGGTGCGCTCAATCTCGACCGCTATTACTACGCCCCCTTTCACCTCGTGCGGACCTCGGACAACGCCATTGTCTTCTCCGGCTCGGTCAACCGGCACCGCCTCAAGACGGCCGCTGATTTCTCCAGCATGACCTTCAGTGATAAAAACTACACCCGCGCCGACGTCTGGCAGTGCGATTTCTCCGCATTCACCACGCCCGGAGAATACCGCCTCGTCGTCGAAAAAATGGGCTCATCGTATCCCTTCGAGATCGGCGATGATGTCTACCGCCAGGCCTATCACTACACCTCGCGGGCGCTTTTCACCCAGCGGCAGGGAGTTAACAAGGAGATCGAACCGGGCCTGATCTATCCCCGCGACCACCGCACCGAGGACGGGATCGTGATGAAGTACTATCCCGATCTCAAGACGGAAGGCAACTTTGACCCGAACAAGGGCAAAGGTAACGTCACCGGGGTCTGGGGCTGGTATCATGATGCCGGTGACTGGGACACCTATCCCGACCACTATGTTGTCCCGATGACCCTGCTGGCGCTTTTTGATTTGAAACCGGAGAATTTCGGCGACGGCGATGTCGGGGCCAGATATCAGACCGATGCCGGCACGCCCTGGATCGATGAAGGAAAAAACGGCCTCCCCGATGTGCTCGATGAGGCGATGTGGCTGATCAAATACTACAAGCGGACCCGCGAGGCACTGATCGCCCAGGGCTACTCCACCGGGGGGATACCCGGCTATGCGGGAGTGGATGCCGGCGCCGAAAGCGGCACCGCCTCCTGGCAGGACAAGCGCGTCATGGCCCTGAAGGGGGCGGATTCGGTGCTGATGGCCTACCGCTATGCTGCCTGCGCCGCCTATCTCGGCATCGATTTGGATCGATTCGCCGGGGGCCTGCATCCGGCAAGCGCGAGCTGGATCGGCGAGGCGAAAACCGCCTATGCCTGGGCGCATGCGCAAAATCAGGATGCCGATGACGATATCAACCGCAGCCGGATGATGGCCGCCGCCGCACTCTACCGCTCTACCGGCATCCCGACCTATCAGGAGGATTTCCGCGGCTGCAAGGCCCGGGATAACGGCTGGAAATCGTTCCTCTGGTACATGATCAATCCTTGGCACCATGCCGCGCTGATTTTCGGTCGCATCCCGGATGGCCATCCGGGCCTCGACCGGGCGCTGCGGCAGGAGTGCATCGATGACCTCGTCGCGATGGCCGACAAGGAGACGGTGCAGACCGCCGGCGACCGTGGCTTCCGCTACGGCGCCTCGCGCAGCATTATGCACATGCTTGGCTCGCTCAGCACCCCCAGGCTCTTTCTGGCGGCGGTCGCTTTTGAATTTACCGGCGAAAAAAAGTTCCTCGATGCCTGCTACACCACCTGCGATTACTGCCTCGGCGGCAACCAGCTTGATCTGGTCCGAATCAGCGGCCTGGGCGAGAATCCCGAACGGCAGCCCTTCCACTGCGACTCCTGGTATCTGACCGATTACAACAGTATGGTCTACGACAACCCGATTCTGCCCGGGTATGTGATCTACGACATGCATTATACTGGCGACTGGATGTCGGGGGAGAGCTGGACCTGGATCGGCGACGAGGATTACTCGCGCTCCACGGCCTACCCGGCGATCGCCGATTTTCCCGATGGTGAGGCGCGCTTTCCCAACCGCTGGAGCATCGCCGGCAGCGAGTTCACGATCCAGCAGACCCAGTGCCAGGCCATCTTCGCTTATGGCTATCTCTGCGGTCCGCACGCCGGGATCTATACGCCCAACACGCGGCCGGAGGTCGCGCTGAATCTGGCCGGCGATAGCACCGTCCGTCTGGACAGCACGCTGCTGCTCTCGGTCAAGGCTTCGGAGGATGTGCGCCGCGTCGAGTATTATTACGACTATCATTTCATCGGTGAGAGCGTCGACAAGGCCCACGATTTCGCCTTCGCCTGGAACCTGGCCGACTATAAAATCCTGCGCGGTCGACGCCTGATCACCGCCAGGGCTTTTGACGATCTGGGGATGGAATCCAGACCGACGGAGGCGGGGCAACGCTCCATTTTTTGCGATGAGGCCTCGGCGGTCAAAAAGGCGGAATCCGGCTCCCTGCGGTTCGAGTTGAGGAGCTGCTATCCCAATCCGGTCAATCCCGTCACCCGCATTCCCTTCAGCCTGGCGGTTCCGGGACCGGCGCGGCTGTCGCTCTGCAACCTTTTAGGAGAGCAAGTCGCCATCCTTGCTGATGGTCTCATGGCGGCGGGCGCGCACGAGGTCGCCTTCGATGCCTCCCGGCTCCCCTCGGGGGTCTATTTCTATACCTTGCAGCAGGAGGCACGGCAGCAGGTCCGCAAGCTGCTGGTGCTCAGATAGTATCAAATGACCATAGGAGGGATTAAGGGGAAGGTTTTTCAAGGCATTAC